>NZ_JBRKIS010000019.1:0-17500 GCF_052983315.1 Sinomicrobium endophyticum | reverse complement strand
ATTTCACCGAGCTCATGGCCGAGACAGTGTCCAGATCGTTGCACCATTCGTGCAGGTCGGAACTTACCCGACAAGGAATTTCGCTACCTTAGGACCGTTATAGTTACGGCCGCCGTTTACCGGGGCTTCAATTCAAACCTTCGGGTTACCCCTAAGCTCTCCTCTTAACCTTCCGGCACCGGGCAGGTGTCAGACCCTATACTTCATCTTTCGATTTCGCAGAGCCCTGTGTTTTTGATAAACAGTCGCCTGGACCTTTTCACTGCGGCCACCCCGGAGGGTGGCGTCTCTTCTCCCGAAGTTACGAGACTATTTTGCCTAGTTCCTTAGCCATGAATCTCTCGAGCGCCTTAGAATACTCATCCCAACCACCTGTGTCGGTTTACGGTACAGGCTGCATAACTCGCTTTTCTTGGAAGATACGACTCGGGATTATCACCGCAGCCGAAGCCTTAGTGTACTATCCTACCCTTCCAGGCAGTTCAACGTGCTATTCCGTCAGCACGCACCCAATAAATATCTCCGTCACTTTTAATGTTATGCAGGTACAGGAATATTAACCTGTTGTCCATCCACTTCCCCCTTCGGGTACGCGTTAGGCCCTGACTAACCCTCAGCTGATTAGCATAGCTGAGGAAACCTTGGTTTTTCGGCGTGCGGGTTTCTCGCCCGCATTATCGTTACTTATGCCTACATTTTCTTTTCTATACGTTCCAGCAAACCTCGCAGTTCACCTTCAACACAAATAGAATGCTCCCCTACCACTTATAAAAGTCCATAGCTTCGGTGGTATGCTTATGCCCGATTATTATCCATGCCGGATCGCTCGACTAGTGAGCTGTTACGCACTCTTTAAATGAATGGCTGCTTCCAAGCCAACATCCTAGCTGTCTAAGCAATCCAACCGCGTTTTTTCAACTTAGCATACACTTGGGGACCTTAGCTGATGGTCCGGGTTCTTTCCCTCTCGGACATGGACCTTAGCACCCATGCCCTCACTGCTGATCAACATTTTATAGCATTCGGAGTTTGTCAGGAATTGGTAGGCGGTGAAGCCCCCGCATCCAATCAGTAGCTCTACCTCTATAAAACTAAATCAACGCTGCACCTAAATGCATTTCGGGGAGTACGAGCTATTTCCGTGTTTGATTGGCCTTTCACCCCTACCCACAGGTCATCCCAAGACTTTTCAACGTCAACGGGTTCGGGCCTCCACTTTGGGTTAACAAAGCTTCACCCTGCCCATGGGTAGATCACACGGTTTCGCGTCTACTTCTACTGACTAAAGCGCCCTATTCAGACTCGCTTTCGCTACGGATCCGTACCTGAAGTACTTAACCTGGCCAGCAACAGTAACTCGTAGGCTCATTATGCAAAAGGCACGCCGTCACCCATAAAGGGCTCCGACCGCTTGTAAGCGTATGGTTTCAGGATCTATTTCACTCCCTTATTCAGGGTTCTTTTCACCTTTCCCTCACGGTACTGGTTCACTATCGGTCTCTCAGGAGTATTTAGCCTTAGCGGATGGTCCCGCCAGATTCACACAGGGTTTCACGTGCCCCGCGCTACTCAGGATACTGCTATGATTTATACAACCTTACCTATACGGGACTATCACCCTCTACGGTACCTCTTTCCAAAGGTTTCTAATTCAGCGTACAATCAATATCGCAGTCCTACTACCCCATAATTGCCGTAACAACTATGGTTTGGGCTGCTCCGCGTTCGCTCGCCACTACTTACGGAATCACTCTTGTTTTCTTCTCCTACGGGTACTTAGATGTTTCAGTTCCCCGCGTTCGCCTCCCGATAAATATCGGGATACTATACCTTCAGTATAGTGGGTTGCCCCATTCGGATATCTGCGGATCAATTCGTATGTGCCGATCCCCGCAGCTTTTCGCAGCTTATCACGTCCTTCTTCGCCTCTGAGAGCCTAGGCATTCCCCATACGCCCTTACATAACTTATAATACCTTTAATCAGATATGAGAAGACAGATATTAGACCTTAGAATATATTAAATACTCCTATACTCCTAATCCCTACACTCTCAAATCCAAATTCTAATTTGCTCTTTTACTTTAATTCTATCTACAAGATTTTCATCTTGCTCGTATTTGCTTTATCTCAATATGTCAATGAACTTTTCGGCAAGTCGTCACAGATAAGTGTTTGCACTTATGCTGCTTCGACCTTTGGCCTCGTGGAGAATATCGGAGTCGAACCGATGACCTTCCCGACTGCATGTCGGGACGATCCAGCCCCTAATGGCTGATTTCCTTCAATCTTATATGAACTTTCATCTCTTATGTGGAGAATATCGGAGTCGAACCGATGACCTCCTGCGTGCAAGGCAGGCGCTCTAGCCAGCTGAGCTAATTCCCCTCTTGAATCCCGAATGTCGAACTCAGAATCTTGAATGTAGAATTCTCAACTTCCAGAATTTCCTAACAATATATAATCTATGAACTTTCTTTACCGCGCTAAAAAAACGTGGCACCGATACGCAGTCCTACTTCTAACTTCCTACTTCTATCTCCGTACCGCTAATTTCCCGTAGTCTCGGGCAGGCTCCCTTCGATATCCCGATAACTATCGGGACCAGGATAAACCTCTCTCCTCCCTCGACTTGTAGTCTCGGGCAGGCTCGAACTGCCGACCTCTACATTATCAGTGTAGCGCTCTAACCAGCTGAGCTACGAGACTGTCTCTAAAATTACAAGTCTCCGCTACCTCTTACAGACTTTTTCAACCTGTAACTTGCAACATGCAACCTGCAATTGCTTTTTTTTATTGACAGCATAAGCAAAATTATTCCTTTCAAATTCGCTCGTATCGAACATCCCGTTTCTCTAGAAAGGAGGTGTTCCAGCCGCACCTTCCGGTACGGCTACCTTGTTACGACTTAGCCCCAGTTACCAGTTTTACCCTAGGCAGCTCCTTGCGGTCACCGACTTCAGGTACCCCCAGCTTCCATGGCTTGACGGGCGGTGTGTACAAGGCCCGGGAACGTATTCACCGGATCATGGCTGATATCCGATTACTAGCGATTCCAGCTTCACGGAGTCGAGTTGCAGACTCCGATCCGAACTGTGATCGGTTTTATAGATTCGCGCCTGGTCACCCAGTGGCTGCTCTCTGTACCGACCATTGTAGCACGTGTGTAGCCCAAGACGTAAGGGCCGTGATGATTTGACGTCATCCCCACCTTCCTCACGGTTTGCACCGGCAGTCTGGTTAGAGTCCCCGACATTACTCGCTGGTAACTAACCACAGGGGTTGCGCTCGTTATAGGACTTAACCTGACACCTCACGGCACGAGCTGACGACAACCATGCAGCACCTTGTGAATTGTCCGAAGAAATAACTGTTTCCAATTACGTCAATCCACATTTAAGCCTTGGTAAGGTTCCTCGCGTATCATCGAATTAAACCACATGCTCCACCGCTTGTGCGGGCCCCCGTCAATTCCTTTGAGTTTCATTCTTGCGAACGTACTCCCCAGGTGGGATACTTATCACTTTCGCTTAGCCACTGATCCTTGCGAACCAACAGCTAGTATCCATCGTTTACGGCGTGGACTACCAGGGTATCTAATCCTGTTCGCTACCCACGCTTTCGTCCATCAGCGTCAATGATGTGTTAGTGACCTGCCTTCGCAATCGGTATTCTATGTAATATCTATGCATTTCACCGCTACACTACATATTCTAATCACTTCACACATATTCAAGACCGCCAGTATCAAAGGCAATTTTACCGTTAAGCGGCAAACTTTCACCCCTGACTTAACAGCCCGCCTACGGACCCTTTAAACCCAATGATTCCGGATAACGCTTGCACCCTCCGTATTACCGCGGCTGCTGGCACGGAGTTAGCCGGTGCTTATTCCTACGATACCGTCATCAAGGTACGCGTACCTCTTATTCTTCTCGTAGAAAAGCAGTTTACAACCCATAGGGCAGTCTTCCTGCACGCGGCATGGCTGGATCAGTCTCCCGACCATTGTCCAATATTCCTCACTGCTGCCTCCCGTAGGAGTCTGGTCCGTGTCTCAGTACCAGTGTGGGGGATCTCCCTCTCAGGACCCCTACCCATCGTTGCCTTGGTATGCCGTTACCATACCAACTAGCTAATGGGACGCATGCTCATCTTATGCCGCCTCAACTTTAAGATAAAATAGATGCCTATTCTATATACCATGGGGCATTAATCCAAATTTCTTCGGGCTATTCCCCTGCATAAGGTAGATTGCATACGCGTTACGCACCCGTGCGCCGGTCTCTAAGGAGCAAGCTCCTTATACCCCTCGACTTGCATGTGTTAGGCCTGCCGCTAGCGTTCATCCTGAGCCAGGATCAAACTCTTCATCGTTTATTCTTAAATATCTATTTAGAACATCCGATACATAAAGCATTTCCTACTCAAAATAATTTTGCTTAAATCTTCCTAATGATCAAAACTTACTCTCGTAAATTTTATCCTTAGTGCTGTCAACAATATTTCAAGGAACTTTCCTAAATTCTTCTTATCTTTTCGCTCTCTAATAAAGCGGCTGCAAAAGTAAAACGTTTTTTTAAACTCACCAACTTTTTGCAGAACTTTTTTTTTAAAGAACCTTCCGCTTCATCCCTCATCATCTCTCCTGTTCAAAGCGGCTGCAAAAGTAATCCGTTTTTTCAAACACACAAACTTTTTACAACATTTTTTAAAAGAACTTTTTCTCGCTTTTCAACCACCCCAATCATCTCCCTCAAAGCGGGTGCAAATGTAACACTTGTTTTTCCTATTCTGCAAGTAAAAAATAATGATTTTTTTCGTCTTCTACATCAATACACTTACCTCCAACATATTAAGACGAGAAAAAAGGATAGCTAAGATAATAGATTTTTCCAAACCTGCCAACTATTTTTTCAAATCGGGGGATTTTTTCCATTTATTGGATAGCGTAGCATAATCAAAATCCAGTACCGAAGGTTGATTTTCTATATGGTCGGCAGCAAAAGCCCGTTGCAAAATATCTTCAATAAGATAATCTTCATGCACCGATTCCGGATGATATTCCTCTTTCAGGGATATTTTAAACATCTTTGCGGTATTGTTATACCAAAATGCCCGCCATCCGTTTCGCAGTTCTTTTACCAATTCAAAAGCCGTAGCCCCTGTCTGGCGGTGAATGAGCTTCACCAGTATCTGTCCTTCTGTACGGGTGAGTTTTTTCAGTTCATCCGTAAATTCCTCCTCTATATATTTCTGTATTTGCCTTGTATACCATCTTCTCCTGGAATTCGATTCGATCCGGTCCAGCCTCCTGTTCAGTTCGGTCAGTCGTTCGGAGGCCAGTTTGGCATAAGGATACACCTTCAGGGTTTTTCTTCTCAATATATAATAACGAACCCTTTCTTCCCTCGAATCGAACTTCAGCCGGTCAAAAACATATACTTCCTCCAGGTCTATGGATGTCCGGGGCACGGTATCTCCTTCCAGTAGAATATACTCCTGCCCCAGCGAGTCCTTAAAAGAACCGTGTTCCTGGGCGCGGGCAACACCTCCCAGAACAAGAAGTAGTATAAAGATATGTATTCGTTTCTTCACCATAACAGAACTAAAGGACTCACTTGCACTTCCTTCCGGACGTAAATTTACAAACATTCTCTCCCCGGTCAACACATCTTTCCCTTTTAACATTAATCCCGTTTACCGGGAAAACCATATCCGGAAGACCTCAGGAGACCTCAAATATCTGTATTATAAACTATTTAATGTAATTGAATATTGTTATTTTCGTGCGATAAATAAATTTATGCATTATGGCGAAAAAAGCGGAAATTATCAATAACAAATCTTTGGGTTTCCTGGAGAAATATCTCAACAACCCTTCTCCGACAGGTTATGAATGGGAAGGACAGAAACTGTGGATGGAATACCTGAAGCCTTATGTAGATACTTTTATAACGGATACATACGGAACGGCCGTGGGTGTAATAAACCCGGATGCCAAGTACAAAGTAGTTATCGAAGGGCATTCCGACGAGATTTCCTGGTATGTCAATTATATTACGGATAATGGTCTGCTTTATGTAATACGGAACGGAGGAAGCGATCACCAGATAGCCCCTTCCAAATGGGTAAACATACATACCAAAAAGGGCATCGTAAAAGGAGTATTTGGCTGGCCCGCCATTCACACCAGGAATTCGAGCAAGGAAGAAGCGCCCAAACTGGACAATATATTTATTGATATAGGTGCCAAAGACAAAAAAGAAGTGGAGAAAATGGGAGTGCATGTAGGATGTGTTATTACCTATCCGGACACTTTCCAGGTTCTCAACGGCAATAAGTTTGTGTGCCGTGCTATTGACAACCGTGTCGGCGGTTTTATGATTGCTGAAGTAGCCCGTTTGCTGCACGCAAACAAAGTAAAACTGCCTTTCGGACTGTATATTACCAATTCCGTACAGGAAGAAATCGGCCTTCGCGGGGCTGAAATGATCACACAGACCATAAAACCGAACGTAGCCATTGTTACCGATGTATGCCACGACACCACCACTCCCATGATCGACAAAAAGACACAGGGAGAGACCAAAATAGGGGACGGACCGGTTATTTCTTATGCCCCTGCCGTGCAGAACAAACTTCGCGAACTCATTATAGATACGGCTGAGGAGAAAAAAATACCGTTCCAGCGAATGGCTTCTTCCAGGTTTACAGGCACAGATACGGATGCATTTGCCTATAGCAACGGCGGCGTGGCTTCCGCCCTCATATCCCTGCCGTTACGATATATGCACACCACTGTAGAAATGATACATAAAGAAGATGTGGAAAATGTTATCCGTCTTATTTATGAATCCCTCATCAAAATCACACCCGAAACCAGTTTCAGCTATTTCGACTAGATGGACGAATATGTAGACATACTGGATGAACATGGTAATTATACAGGAAAAGCCCTTTTAAAGTCCGAAGCACATGCAAAAGGGCTTTTCCATCCCACCATTCATGTCTGGCTTTACACTGCCGACGGCAAAGTACTGCTGCAAAAAAGATCGGAAAAAAAAGAAATTTTTCCCGGGCACTGGGATGTTTCCGTTGCCGGACATATCGGGGCAGGTGAAGACCCGCTGACATCGGCAATACGGGAAACCGAAGAAGAACTAGGACTGCGTATTTCGGAAAATGACCTGGAAAAAACAGGCATCTGTAAGTCTGTCAAAAAACACGGGCAGCATATTACCGATAAGGAGTTCCATCATATTTACATTTCGCCGCTTCGTGTTCCTGTCAGTCAATTAAAGCTACAGGAAACCGAAGTAGATGACATAAAGCTTATGGATATGGACGAATTTCTGGCAGTCCTTACCTCTCCGTCCTCCGCTGATCTGTATGTTTTCCAGACCCCGGATTATTATACCCTCGTATTTCCGGAATTAAAAAAAAGAACCGGAAAATCCTAAACCGGGTTACACGGCCACGGGAACACCAAAAAGCAACACATATGAAAAACACCATAGCCCTCCGCATTGCCGATTTCCTGAAAAACCACCCGCCGTTTGACGTGCTCAGCAAAGAACAACTCCTGGAAGTCTCTTCGCACGTCCGGGTACTGTATTACGACAAAAACAAGGTGATCTTTGATGAGAACGATGAGGGGCACGACCAGTTTTATGTGGTCCACAAAGGAGCTGTCGCTTTACAGAAAAGGAGGAACGGTGGAGATTTCAGCGCTATAGATAATTGTGACGAAGGTGATATTTTCGGGTTACGACCACTAATCGCGAGGGAAAATTATGTTATTAAAGCCATCACCAAAGAAGAAAGTATAGTATATGGTATTCCCTTATCCGTTTTTCGGCCGGTAGTTGAACAAAACCCACAAGTAGGCAATTTTCTCATTGAGAGTTTTGCTTCCAATACGGAAAATCCCTATTCCGAAGAATACCGGAAAAAACTGTATACCGAAGAGGATATCGACGTAAAATTAAGTACCTCCACAGACTTGTCCGACCTGCAACCTACCAGGTATGTAAAAAATGTCATTACCTGTCTGCCCGAAGAGACAACCCAGAACGTGGCCCTGCTCATGCGTGAAAAGAATATTGGCTCCGTAGTCATTACCGAAGACGAGATCCCTATAGGTATTGTAACCGATCGCGACCTGAAAAACAACATAGTCACCGGCGATTACCCGATTGATACTCCTGTAAAAAATATTATGACCTCCCCCGTGGTCTGCTACCCCAGGAACACCACCATAGCCCAGGCACAAATAGCCCTTATGAAACACAAGATAGGGCATCTCTGCATTACAAAGGACGGCACGCCAAAATCCAAACTCATAGGCCTCATTTCCGAACACGACATTACCGTGTCGCAGGGGAATAACCCTTCGGTATTGATGAAGGCCATCAAACGCGCTTCCAAAACCAAACAACTGAAGCGTATACACGAAAAAATAATGATCCTCCTCAAAGGATATATCCGGCAAAACATCCCCCTCATCCATATCTCCAGAATCATTACCGAACTGAACGATGCCACTATTAAAAGGTGTATAGAATTGTCCCTTGCCAAAATGCCCGAAGCCCCGCCGGTAAAATTCGCCTGGTTATCTCTGGGCAGCCAGGGCAGAAAAGAACAGCTTCTGCATACCGACCAGGACAACGCCATTGTATTCGAAAATGTAGAGGCCGGAAAACTCGAAGAAACGAAGGCTTATTTCCTGACGCTTGCGCAAAAAGTAACCAAACGCCTCAACACCCTGGGCTATGAGTATTGCCCGGCAGATATGATGGCAAGCAATCCGAAATGGTGCCTTTCGCTCGAAGAGTGGAAAGCCCAGTTTACCAAATGGATCGCAGAGCCGGGGGACGATGAAATTCTGCTTTGCTCCATCTTTTTTGACTTTGACATTTCTTATGGCGACAGTGCCTTGACCGATGCCCTGGGCAAACACATCTTTGAAAAGACCGGGCAAAACACCTATTTTTTTGCCATGCTGGGCAAAAGCGTTTTACAGACCCCTTCGCCCCTTGGCTTTTTCCGGCAGTTCCTCGTAGAACAAAACGGCGAATACAAAGATTTCTTTGATCTGAAAAAAAGGGCCATCACTCCTATTACAGATGCGGGAAGGGTACTTATCCTCTCCCACCAAGTACAACACATCAACAACACTGCCGAGCGCTTTGAAAAGCTTGCCACTTTAGAACCCGAAAACAAACAGCTTTATCTGTCCTGTTCATATACCTCCAAAGCCCTGCTGAAATTCCGCACCAAGCACGGCCTTATGCATAACGATTCCGGTCGCTACATTGAACTCTCCGCCCTGTCCAAAGAAGAAAAAATGAAACTCAAACGATGTTTTAAAACCATCCGGGAAATTCAGGAACTGATAAAAATCAGGTATAAACTGACATCGTTCATTTAACACACTATTCTTATATTTAACCACAAAGAAGGCACGAAGGACTACACAAAGTCCACTGAGCAAATCTTTATACACTCAATGCCTGCTTCATGCGCATTGCGGTTATATCCGTCATCGCGAACTTCCGGACTGTGACACTATTATTGAATGAACACATTCTAACCCTAAACACCAAAATAATGACCGACCTCACCAACGAACAATGGATAATATTCCTTTAAAAAGAAATAGACCGTACCGAAAAACAAGTGGAGCGCTACCGAGATATGGCCAAACCCATAGCTCCTGAAAATGCCATAGGGCGCGTGTCCTGGATGGATGCCATAAACAACCAGAGCACCGTAAAAGCCGCATTGCAGCAAGCCGAAGAGAAACTTTCCAAATTATAATATGTACTCGACAAGGTGGGCGACCATGATTTTGGTATCTGTATAAAATGTAAAAAGCCCATCCCTATGGGCCGTATCATGGCCATGCCACAAAGTACGCTTTGTGTACATTGTGCGCGGTAAACCTTATGCTTGAAAAACAGAGAAAAAAACCAAAATTCCTCCCTATTTTACCAGTAAATCGGCCCTCTGCCCAGGTACTTTTCTGCAATGGGCAGGTAGTAATCCTTTATGTCTTCCAGGTCGTATATCTTATTGGATTTGGTGTACAGATCGTATTGATTAAAATCTTTTACCCATTCCTTATATTTTTGGTCATGCTCGTCAAGCAGTTCGGTATAACTTCCGCCACTGTGCCAGGGGTAAAAAGAGTGGTAACGGACCATTACCATTCCGGCTTGCGGTATACAGTTGTCCTTATGATTGCTCAGTACCTGGTAGAGATATTCGTCATGTCCCCATGCCAGTGCAAGGTTGTCAATACCACAACCGGGTTCGTAAATGCCCAGGGGGGTATTGTACCGGGGGTCCTGCATATCTTTATTAAGGGCGTTGAATTCCGGGTAAACACAAGTGTCCGGCAAAGCGCAGCCTACCACAAAAACATCTCCTACCAGGCCCCATTGTTCGGCCTGGCTGGTGCCATCCTCGTCGCATCCCCACAGGTACATTACTTTACCCAGGTCGTGGATCAGTCCCACCAGCTGCATCCAGTCCGGCCTATTGTCGGCGCGGATGGCTTCGGCAGATTGTACCAGGTGTTGTACGTTCGGGAGGTCGAGGTCCGGGTCACTTACGTCGATGAGGGCATCCAGTTTTTCCATGGCATCCCAAAGGTTCATGGGTTTGTCGTACGTAAGGTATTTTTTCTTCATCTGCCGGACATAGTCAAAGGTCTGGCGTTCGCGCATTTTTTTGTAATGCAGTCTTACCGCTGCATCTACATCCAGTTTATCGTAGTTACGGAATTCTTTTTTTGTAGTTTCCATGATCCAAGCTTCTAGTTTTATCATTATTCGTCATGTTTATGCCTGTTCCCCTGTCCTTCCCGGTTACCGGGCCTACACATTCCCGAGCAGAATGTACATGGTTATGGTGATGATCACCAGCGCAACACTCAGGGGCACGGCATACTTCCAGGGTGTTACATTGAGGATACCCCTGTCTTTTATAACAAAGGTATTTTTCCTCGGGTACCATAAAGATACAAAATGCATTATTAGAATATTCAACAAAAATTCAAGTCCCCAGATATGTACAAAATGCAGGTCTACCTGAAATACAAAATACGTAAGGACATAAAATACCAGGCCGAACAGCAGGCCCGCCTTTGCCCCGACAGCCGACACCTTCGGAAAGAGAAACCCGGCAAGGATAACACTGGCTATGGGGATAAAGAAAATACCGTTGAGTTGTTGCAGCAACTGGTAGAGCCCCTGGGGTGCATTGGCTACAAACGGGGCGATGCCAATGGCAAAAATACCCAGCACTGCCGATACCCACTTTCCTATACGCACCAGTTTCAGTTCTCCTGTGTTCCGGTTGATATATCTTTTGTACAGGTCCAGGCTAAAGACCGTGGCGGCACTGTTCAGGGCGCTGTTGAAGGTGCTCAGGATGGCGCCCATCATCACGGCTACGAAAAAACCCGTAAGCCAGAACGGCAGGACTTTTTTGACGAGCATAGGGTATACACTGTCCGGGTCGTCATAGAGGGAGTCACCGAAATAATAAAAGCCGATAAGCCCCGGCAGTACAATAACCAGTGGAATGAGTATTTTCAGGACTCCTGTATAAAGCAATCCCTTTTGGGCTTCTTTCAGGCTTACCGCTCCCAGGGCTCTTTGGATTATGGACTGGTGCATGGCCCAAAAATACAGCTGGTTGATCATAAGCCCGGTAAACAGCACTTCGAAAGGGAGAATAGCAGACCTTGCCCCCTGCCCTATACCGGGTTCCCGGCTGACAACATTAAATTTGGAAGGGTCTTTTTCAAAAACTTCTGCCAGTCCGTCAAATATATTCCCCTTACCGATACTCCACAAGGCCAGTGCCGGTACGAGCAGTCCGGCGATAAGCAGTCCGAAACCATTTATAGTATCGGTATAGGCCACCATTTTCAGTCCGCCGAATATAGCGTATACGGCGCCTATGCCCCCCACTACCAGGATAGTTATCCATATCCCCTGCGACCTGCTTACATCGAGCAGTTCCGATATCCGGAATATGGCTTCGATGTTCAGCGCTCCCGTATAAAGTACAATGGGCAGAAGCGTAACTGTAAACGAAATGATGAGCAGTGTGGCCACAATAGTACGGGTAACACCGTCGAACCGCTTTTCGAGGAATTCGGGGATGGTGGTAAGCCCCATTTTGAGGTATCTGGGGGCAAAATACAGGGCGGCAATCACCAGGGCCAGCGCAGAAGTCACTTCCCAGGCAATGATGATGGCCCCGTTTTTATAAGACGAGCCGTTCATCCCTACCAGGTGTTCCGTAGAGATATTGGTAAGCAGGAGCGAACCCGCTATCACCACTCCCGTAAGGGATCGTCCGCCAAGAAAATAACCATCCTGTGTCTTCAGGTTGTCGCGGCGCAGTTTCCAGGTGGCATAAAATGCGACAAAAGCGGTAAATAACAAAAAGCTGAGGAAAGTAAGCATGTATCCGGATAAATTTAGGAATGCCGTGAATTTACAAAAAAAATTGTTCGATTCGGAAGTTGATAAAGAGGATGCCCTTATAAAGTATCAAATATGATCGTTTAGAACCAAAAAATATCTGTGTATCCGTGGCCGGAAAAATACAGTAAGTATACAAGTCCAGAGCTTCGTCAAAATAAGTATTCCTTTAATACAATACACCTTAAATACCACAATGTTAACCGATTAAAATTAGTAACCTTGTCAAAATACAGGCTCTTTATTAACGACCACGCAAAAATTTACTTTAACATAAATTTTTGTTAACCTCATATAGTTGTCACTCTTATGAAAAGCATTACTTTTGCACCTTCATCTATGAAACACAGAGCAACTACATACTTCAAAACCCTTACGCCGCCTTGATAGCGGGGGCATGCTCAGCATAATGCCGTTCCCTGTCTTTGGGAATCCGATTCTTTTTTATATACCATACATTTTATATTGTTAAACACCGGTTAGTTATACACTGATCCACTATTTATAATTATTGCTATGAAGAAAATATTCAATTTATTTGATCTTTCGCAGAAAGTAAACTATAAAACCGAGATTCTCTCCGGTCTCACCGTAGCCCTTGCCCTCGTACCCGAAGCCATTGCGTTTGCCATGATTGCCGGCTTTTCTCCCCTTGTAGGATTGTATGCCGCCTTTACCATGGGGCTTATAACTTCCATACTCGGCGGCCGTCCGGGGATGATATCCGGGGCTACCGGGGCCGTTGCCGTGGTATTTGTCGGGCTTATTATAAAATTACAGGAAATGAATCCCGGCATAGACGCCGAAGGCATCCTCCAATATGTATTTGCTACTGTTATTCTGGCAGGATTAATACAAATAACGGCCGGGGTACTGCGTTTGGGAAAATTCATCCGGTTGGTACCTCATTCCGTAATGTTCGGTTTTGTAAACGGCCTGGCCATAATCATCTTCACCGCGCAATTTTCAAGTTTTTATCAGAAAGGAAGCACCGAACTCCTTCAGGGGCCGGCCATGCTGGTTATGCTGGGGCTGGTTCTGCTCACTATGCTTATTATATGGGGCTTACCCAAACTCACCAAGGCAGTACCTTCTTCATTGGTTGCTATTATCGTGGTTTCTGCCATAGTCATAGGCCTTAATATAGAAACCACCACTGTGGCCGACACACTTAAAGAAGGCGAGACCATTAAAGGCGGGTTTCCCCCGCTGACCATACCCAACATTCCGTTTACCTGGGAAACCTTAATGCTTATCCTCCCCTATTCCGCCATTGTTGCCGGTGTAGGTATGATAGAAAGCCTGCTTAGCCTGAGCCTTATCGACGAAATTACCGAAACCCGCGGCCGGGGGAACAAAGAATGTGTGGCACAGGGAACGGCCAATATTGTTTCCGGTTTCTTTTCCGGTATGGGTGGTTGCGCTATGCTGGGGCAAAGTCTTATCAACATTTCCTCCGGGGCAAGGGCAAGATTGTCCGGTATTGTAGCTTCGGTAGGATTGCTGTGCTTTATCATGTTCGGTTCCAGCCTTATCGAAAGGCTTCCTATGGCCGCCCTGGTAGGCGTTATGTTTATGGTAGCCATAGGCACCTTTGAATGGGCCAGTTTAAAAACATTCAAAAAAATGCCGGCATCCGATGTTATTGTTATGGTGCTGGTAACCCTCATCACCGTTATTACGCATAACCTGGCCGTCGCCGTACTCATTGGGGTAGTGCTCTCTGCCCTGGCTTACTCCTGGGAAAATGCCAAACGGATTCGCGCCCGGAAACACGTAGACGAAAACGGGGTGAAACATTATGAAATATTCGGTCCCCTGTTCTTTGGTTCCATACAAGGTTTTGCCGATAAATTTGACGTGCTCAACGACCCGCAGGAAGTGGTTATTGACTTTGCCGAAAGCCGGATTGCGGACATGTCGGCCATAGAAGCGCTAAACGCGGTAACCAAACGCTATGCGAAAAGAGGGAAAACCGTACGCCTGCGACACCTCAGTAAAGACTGCCGCAGACTACTGCAAAATGCCGAAGCCATTATTGATGTGAATATAATGGAAGATCCGAGTTACAAGGTTATGGTAAACAGGATTTAATTTCCTTATCAGCATATGCTAATTGGATAATTGGTCAATGAGGTAATGAGATAATGTGATAATTGTATTATTGCTCGTTGTATATTTTGAACAAAATATAGATTTAGAAGGAAAAATCCTCGTCTCACGAATTATTGGGGCGAGGATTTTTTTGTTTTATCCTTTAGTATAGTGTTGTCCGGTTAAGTGGATTTATTTCTCTTAGCCTTTATAACCCATTATAATACTAATTAAATGTTTAGTACATGACAAAATTAGATTTTGGCACTATTTGTCGGAAAATCAGCTTTACCCAACCCCTAAAGGGAACCCGATTTTCCTCGTCCCGATATTTATCGGGATCTCCCTTTAGGCGATGCATTGAGCCCAATAGAAATGACGAGGTTAAAAATGGACAAAACCCTGTTTTTCTGCAGGAGTGTACATACCTGGAAATACACAATCTGTTAAATTAAAAGTGTTTTGCTATTTTTCATCCTTTCTTGTTTTACCGCCTGATGGCAAATTTAGTATATTCGTGCAGTTCATTCCACAGGCTTCGGAAGAAGCCCATGAACCGCCAATCGTAAAGTCTAAACCGAAACTATTTGCTAATGAAGCGCTATTTTATTTGCATTTTACTCTTTGTGACGGCATGTAACACCGTAGATACGGAAGAAGAACAGGAATTTGTAACCTTGTTCGAGACTTCCGGTGGTGAAAAGACCGCCGAATACGAGGAAGTGATGGCCTATTATATGAAACTGGCCAGGACTTTCCCCGATATTGCCCTCCAAACTATGGGAGAGACGGATAGCCGCCATCCGTTACATATCGTGACTTATAACCCGGAAGGGAGTTTTAATTTCAACCGAATACGGGAAGATAAACGTATTGTTTTAATCCTAAATGGTATCCACCCGGGCGAAAGTGATGGTATTGATGCTACCATGATGCTTTTGAGGGATTATGCGAAGGGTAAGCTTACGCCACCGGAAAATACGGTTATCGTCGCCGTTCCTGTGTATAATATAGGTGGGGCCCTCAACAGGAACAGCTATACGAGGGCCAACCAGAACGGCCCGGAGGTATACGGTTTTCGCGGCAATGCGCAAAACTATGACCTCAATCGCGATTTTATAAAATCGGATTCCAAAAATGCCAGGGCTTTTGCCGAAATTTTCCACCTGGTAAAACCTGATGTGTTTATAGACACACATGTAAGCAACGGGGCGGATTATCAATACACGCTCACGCACCTGTTTACCCAGCACAACAAATTGGGGGGAGAACTCGGGAAATACCTGCACCGGGAAATGATGCCGCAACTGGAAGAAAACCTGGCAGATAAGGACTGGTACATTACTCCTTATGTCAATGTATTTAACCGGGTCCCGGAAAGCGGCTTTTCCCAGTTTATGGATCACCCGAGATATTCGACCGGGTACGCCACCTTGTGGAACACCTTGGGTATGATGGTGGAAACCCATATGCTGAAACCGTATAAACAGCGAGTGGAAGGTACCTACCAATTGCTGAAGGATATGGTGGAAATTACCGAAAAGGATCATGATAAGATAAAGGAATTGCGGGAAAAGGCTTTTGCGTATTATACGGACGCGGATACTTACCCGGTGCAGTGGACTATAGATTCCACCAAAGTATCCACCCTGCAATTCCGGGGGTATGAGGCCGATACGCTTATCAGTGAAGTTACCGGTTTCCCCAGGTTAAAATACGATCGGAACAGGCCGTTTACCAAACCGGTTTCGTATAACGATTATTTCAAACCATCTAAAGAAGTTTCCATTCCCGAAGCTTACATCATACCTAAACAATGGTGGCGGATCATAGAACTTTTACAGGACAACCGGGTAGAATTGCAACCTCTTACCCGCGATACGCTTATGGAAGTAGAGGTTTACCGCATTGAAGATTTTCAAACCCGGACTTCCGCCTTCGAAGGGCACTACCTGCATTATAACACTTCCGTTAGTTCCCGCACGGAGAAAAAGCAGTTCCTGAAAGGGGATTATATGGTAAAAACCGATCAGCCTTCTATTCGTTATCTTTTGGAAACGCTGGAACCGGAAGCCTCCGATTCGTTCTTTAACTGGAACTTTTTTGATGCGATACTGCAACAAAAGGAACATTTTTCTCCTTATGTTTTCGAAGATATAGCATTAGAGATCCTGAACGAAAACCCGCAACTGAAAAGCGAATTCGAATCGGCAAAGGCGAAAGACTCCTTGTTTGCGGGTAACTGGTATGAACAGCTGAATTGGGTGTACGAACATTCCCCGTATTACGAAAAGGCGCACAGGCAATATCCCGTATACCGGGTGAATAATTTGTGAGTTGATTAGTTGTTAGTTCCGGAGTCAGGGAGTTGGTATTGAATCAAACTAAACCACTCCCGGACTGCAAGTCCGGAGATTTAGGCACTTTCAGAAGTAAGTAACTTTACACATACAACAATAAAATTTAAGCATAAACCACGAACAAACTCGGGCGATTTTCAGTTAAATAGTCCGAGTTTTTTGTGTTTTCCTCTGTCCTGATGCTTTTGAGGAGGAATCTGGTACTGTCAGGACATAGGTATCCCAGGGATCTTTTGGGAAGGTTCAAAAAATTAAGCTGTTTTTTGCAGCCTTGCCTGAGTCATACGCCTGCCGATCTCCAGAGCATTAGCCGTGTGGATTCCCAAGAAGATCCACAAGGTTTCTGTAGGCCCTGTCCTGGCCTTGACTTTCTTTAAGTAGTAGTATTCTTTTTCCTTGCCAAAGCTCCCCTCTAAAGAGGAGGCTCTTTCCTTAGTGATGAGTTGGCGAAGTTGCTTCTGGGCCTTATGGTGTTTGGAAGGCCTGCCTTTAGGTTTAAAATCAGTTTGGATATTATGGGAGGTAGCAAACACCCGATTTTTAT
>NZ_JBRKIS010000018.1:0-347348 GCF_052983315.1 Sinomicrobium endophyticum | reverse complement strand
AAACCAACCCTTTATGTACTCTGTACTTGACAAAGATACGATAGAATTGGAAATAGTTCCTTACATACCTAAAACTCATCGAGGATTTGCCCCGACCGTTCCATTGGTTGAGATTGTTAACGCCATCCTCTACAAGCTCAAGACCGGTGTGCAGTGGCATCAAGTGCCTGTAAAAGCCCTTTTTGACAGTAAAGTGCTAAGTTGGCAATCGGTTTACTACCATTACCGGAAATGGTGCTTGTGCGGTTTTTGGAAAGACTGTTGGGTGAGCTTCCTCAACCGCCATAAATCAAAACTTGACCTTTCCAGTGTGGACCTGGATGGCAGTCACACCTCGGCCATCAGGGGCGGGGAACAAGTGGAATACCAAGGCCGTAAGAAGCGCAAAACCACCAATGCCCTATACCTTAGCGAAAGGCAGGGACTACCTTTAGCTATGTCTGAACCTGTTGCCGGCAATCATAACGACCTGTATAACATTGAGGTGCAGTTCGAAGTAGTCACTGGTACTCTGGAAGATGCTGACCTCCGTGTGGATGGGTTGTTCCTCAATGCTGATGCGGGCTTTGATTCCAAGGATTTCCGACAGGCTTGTGCCCAAAAGGAAATCAATGCCAATATCTGTTTCAACAGGCGTAACAGTGACAAGGACAGAGATGACTATTTTGACAAAGAACTTTATGACCAGCGATATGCCATCGAGCGAACCAATGCCTGGATGGACAGTTTCCGGTCATTACTAAACAGGTTTGACACCACCGTGGCAAGCTGGACAGGGTTTAACTATCTTGCTTTTATTGTGTTAGCTTTGAAAAAGTTCAAACCCATCAAAAAGAAAAAAGTTTAAACGAATTCTATATGCAAAAACATATAAAACAATATCATTTTTCATTTTTATATGTAAATGCATATAAAAAAATTACAACTGTTTAAACTGATTTCCTTTTTCGGTTAACCTATATCATTGCTTACTACTTTATGGATTTATCCGGAATAGTTGTCTCCATTTATGAATTTTGGCTTTTCATTACCACTGAATATAGATGATTATTAAACTTGCGGGGTACATGCGGGGTACATGCGGGGTGCTTGGGGGGTACTTGCGGGGTGCTTGGGGGAGTATATGCTTACGGGTTTAATCGGTCGCGACTGACCTCCAATGGTTGTAATTGGTCGGGAAACTTTTATGGCTATAAAATCAATTTTTCGCTTCAATTCCCTTTCGAATAACCGTAGCACGTTTTGTAATTCGTGTTTATTATAGTCTTAAAGACTTTGAATGGATATTTTTGATATGTAATAGGTTAGATGATGAACGGATAACCAATCTGCTTGTCCCAATTTTAGTAAATATTTGGGACAAATATGGGTAAAGTATAGGGAACATGAGCCAATTCAATCTTTTAATCGGCTCATGAAATATAATTGGCGATATAAAAACTGGCCTCAATTTACATAAGATGCGGATGCCATAGATCATATAATCCTGGAATTCGCATCGGAAACGGGAGAGGTAAAAGGAATTGTTGACGGTTTGTCTGCCGAATTTCAGCAGGAAACCCTGTTGCAGTTTATGATCGACGAAGCTATAAAAACCTCCGAAATTGAGGGAGAATATTACAGCCGGCAGGATGTAATGTCTTCTATTAAAAATCGCCTGGGGTTATCTCCCGAATTGGAAAAAATAAGAGATGTCAATGCCAGGGGGATTGCGGAGCTTATGGTGGAAGTGCGGCAGGATTATGCAAGCTCGCTTACAGAAAAACTTATAAAGCATTGGCATAAAATCCTGTTTTCCGGTTCTCGTCTTATTCGTGGCGGGCAATACCGGATGGGAGCGGAGCCGATGGTCATTGTTTCCGGTAGCTATGGAAGGGAAGTCATTCATTATGAAGCTCCCTCATCAGAAAAAGTTTCGTCCGAAATAAAGCAGTTTGTCATTTGGTATAGTAAGTATGTAACAGAACCAAAAGACCTTAAAGGAGCTTTGATTAAAACCGCTATTGCCCACTTATATTTCGAATCCATACACCCGTTTGAAGATGGTAACGGGCGAATTGGCCGGGCCATTGCGGAGAAATGTCTGTCGGAATCCATAGGACGTCCGTTGGTCATGAGCCTTTCTACAGCTATAGAGTGAAATAAAAAAGCCTATTACGATTCGCTTAAAGCGGCACAAGGATCTCTTGAAATAACAGATTGGATCGGTTATTTTTCCGAAATCATACTGCAAGCCCAGAAGCATGCCAAAAAGATTATTCGTTTTACACTGGATAAGGTGAAGTTCCTGGATAAATACAAGGCGGAATTCAATGAACGTCAATTAAGAGTTATTCTTAAAATGCTGGATCGAGGAATTGATGGTTTTAAAGGAGGGATGACGGCTAAGAAATATATGTCCATTACCAGAACATCCAAAGCTACGGCAACAAGAGATTTACAGAGGTTGGTGAAAATGGGGGCTTTGCTATCCGGAGGAGCGGGGAGGGCTGTTTATTATGAATTGAATATGCCTGATGGCATATAAAAAATAAAGTTATATCTTCAATCTTTTATACCAAAGAGACTATTTTTTCATTTGGCTCAGTTTCATATCACGTAAAGCCTGTGATATGGAAAAGCGTAAAAATAGTGATAAACACAATCCATAAAATACCGGATGTATTTATTGCTGTTATGTTTGGTGACAATGCGGTCAAAAACACGCCGGAGCAAGAGCGTTATGAGTAGTGAAAAAACATACTTGCCTGTGTTCATAAGGAAGTGCTATAAAATATACCTAACATGTTAATTCAAATCGTCATGCTATAAAAAAAATGCTGAAAGCTACGGGTTATAAGGGTTTTTAAGGAACGTATGTTAATTTTTAGTGGACATGGGAGTAAAATATGTGCGGTATTCGATCAATCTTCATATCTTGTAAATACTAAAACGGATTCACTAATTAGAAGTTTTATTTATGCTGGAAGATGTTATAAAAAAAATATTAGTGTTCAGAGATGATCGAGACTGGAAACAATTTCACAATACTAAAGATTTGGCAGTTGCCCTCAATATTGAAAGCTCTGAATTATTGGAATTGTTTTTATGGAAGGACAATGAAGAGTTTGATCTGGAAAAGTTAAAAGAGGAACTAGCAGATATTTTTATTTACGGTTTACTTTTAGCCAATAAGCATCAACTGGATTTTTATCAAATAATCGAAGAAAAGTTGAAAAAAAATGCCGAAAAGTATCCTGCAGCAAAATCTAAAGGAAGCAATAAAAAATACAAAGAATTATGAATGAACAAGTATTGATTTATGAGGTGAAAAGTGGGGCAGTAAATAATGCAATTCAACTTTTCAGCAGTGATTCTAATTATTTCTATTGGAATGAAACTAAATTCAAAAATCTTTCACTTGAGGATTATGTATTTATTGTAAATAGGACATCGAGATGGATTTTATTTACAGTATTAGATAAAAAAGGGATAGTTACTCAAAACGATGATAGTACAACATTTTTTGAGGATAATAATTCCAGTTTTAGAATAAGCGGTAAATGGGATGAATTTATACGGTTAAAAATCTTATATAAAGTTGATATTCCTAATGATTGGCAATGGCAAAGCTTAGGAAGCAGTGAAATTACTTATCTTTTTGGACCGAGAATTAATTTAAAAAGTTCCGAGAATAGAATAAAAAATATCCAACAACTCAAAGACTTATTTGACAATTATGCTAAAGCAAATGGTGTGTTGGAAAATTGCTTAGCAGCTTTTGGTAGTAATTATACGCCAAGTATTCAGTTTAGTCATTCTGAAATTAATAAAAGAGACATCCCCGATAAAATGAAATATGAAAATATACTAACCGCAATAAAAACTAAACCGTTTATTCTTCTTGCAGGTATTTCAGGTACAGGTAAATCAAGATTAGTAAGAACATTAGCTTACAAAACATGTAGCGAAAAATCTTTGAGAAAAGAAGAGAAGCCGGGTAATTTTGAATTAATACCTGTAAAACCTAATTGGCATGATTCATCTGAATTATTGGGTTACATCAGTAGAATAAACGGGGAAAAATATGTTGTTACTTCGTTTTTAAAGTTTATAGCTAAAGCCTGGAAGTATACCGAAATTCCATTTTTTCTATGTTTGGATGAGATGAATCTTGCACCGGCAGAACATTATTTTGCAGAGTATCTGAGTATTCTGGAGACTAGAAAAAATAAGAATGGAGATATAAAAACTGATTTTTTACTGTCAAAGGATATGTTTGATAACGAGAGAATATATCAACAGATATTAAAAGATTTGAATTTAAATGATGATGGTTTTAAAGAAGGAATTCCTATTCCTGAAAACCTGATAGTAATGGGTACGGTAAATATGGATGAAACAACGCATTCTTTCAGCCGTAAAGTTTTGGATAGGGCAATGACCATAGAAATGAATGATATTGATTTGTCGAGGGGGTTGAGTATGGAATATGAAGATTGGTCTTATCCAGATGATTTTTTGAATAAAAATCATGTTGTAGGAAGCTTTACTTCTGGTGCTGAAGTATATCAACAGGAAGATTACAGACAAAAAGATGAAGTATTAGGTTTTCTTAAAAGAATAAATTCTATCTTGGAAAACTCACCTTTTAAAATTGCATATAGAGTTAGGGACGAATTTTTAATTTATTGTTATTATGCTTCAAAAAATAAATCCGGAGATAATTGGCTGAAAGAAGCTTTAGATATAATGCTTCTTATGAAGGTTCTTTCTCGTATAGAAGGAGATGAAATTAAAACAAAACATGTTTTAGATAAACTCCTGTCTGAATTAGATGTGAATTATCCAAAATCAGCAAGTAAAGTCAAAGAAATGTTATTCAAACTTAATGCTACTGGCTATACATCACCTTGGTCGTAATGGAAGTTGTTAGAATTGATCATATTGATTTTGAATTGATAGTTAAATGCAACAATTTTGAAAGAACCTTTCAAAAGGCATTTAATAAGCAAAAATCATTATTAACTTGTACATCTTATGAGGTTAGTGAGGGCAAATTATTATATGCTTTTTATCCCGATTTTAAGTTAAAAGAAAATCTTTCGAAAAAAACAACGAATCCCGTTTTTTTCGAAAACAAAGAATATTTTTTTAGCATACGTTTTAAAGATAAAAATGAAATTGAAAAACCATTTATTTTTTCAAAGACCAAAGAATTTGAAGAAAAATTCTTTTATGAAGAAGAAATAGGTTTCCTGGCAGGAACCGTAAATTTTGGAAATGATATTGGTAAGAGTTCTTTTTCTTTTAAATATTCTAAAAGTTCTATAATCCAAAAATTCACTTTTGAATTTGAAGTTTTCCCAATTAAATTAGATTATAAGAACGATTACTTAACGATTCTGAATGATATCAGTAATGAATATTCTTATTTAGTTTTTGATTTTCTAAAAAAAACGTACTCCAATTTTAAAACTGGTGGTTCAAATAATACAGATTTGATTTGGTGGCAGATTTTCGGAGGGCTATATTCTGATTTCATTGCAGCTTCAAAATTTATACTAAACAGGCCTCACCATAAAATAATACCTAAATCTCAATATGTACGAGCCGATAAAATCAAAGTATGGAATTCTTCTTTAGAAGAAAAGTATCTCAATTATAGCCATTTGCCAAATAAATTACACAAAACCAGTTATAAAGAGTTAACGACTGATACGCTAGAAAACCGTTTTCTAAAATATTCGGTAACAATAATTGAATCAAAATACAGGAAAATTAAGGATTTTATTGAACGGAGATATAGTCATGTGATTACAGATGCTTTCAAAGTACAATTGAATGAAATCGGGTTTGAATTAAATGCTTTAAAAAACAATCAGTTTTTTAAGTCTGTTGGGAATTATTCCGGTATTCGACAGGAATCACTGGTATTGCAGAAAGCAACAGGATACAGTACTGTTTATAAATCCTGGATAATGCTAAAAAAAGGGATTGAGTTTTTTGAAGGCTCACAGGAGCTAGAAATGAAGAATGTAGCTGAACTGTATCAGATTTGGTGTTTTCTGAAGATAAAGAATATGCTTCAGAAAATTTTAAAGAAAGATAACCCGGATGAAATAGATTTAGCTGAAATTACCGGTGACAAATTCTTATTTAAAATACAGCGTGGATTAAAATCGAAGGTTAGTTTTATAACGGAGAAAGGTGATATTATTGATCTTTATCATGATTTATCATTTGATTTGAATAAAGGAGAAGTAAAATCATACACAGTTAATCAAAGGCCCGATATAGTTTTAAAAATTACTCGTAATGAATTAATGGAAAATTATTCGGCAACTTATTTGTTTGATGCAAAATATAGAATTGCATCAGATCTGGATGATTCATTACCGGACCTCCCAACAGATGATTCCATAAATCAAATGCATAGATATAGAGATGCAATATATTATGTGAATAAGGAGAATAATAAACCCGAAAAAGAAGTTATTGGAGGGTTCATATTATTTCCTGGGGCTGGAGATACTAATGCAATAAAACAATTAGATTATTACAAATCTATTGACAAAGTAAATATAGGAGCATTTCCCTTACTTCCAGATAACTATCAAACAAAAGAACTTTTAGAAAATTATTTGAAATCCATATTGGATATCGATACAGAGAATGCATTAAAAGAGATTATACCACATAAAAAAATCTCATATCAAACAGTGAATCCATCTGTATTAATCGGATTTGTTCCCTCTGACGAACATGCAAAGTGTTTTGAATTTTCGAAAATGCCTTTTTATTATTCTGGAAAGAATAAGCCTTCAAGATTTGGTTTCAATAATCTAAAATATTTTGCTCCTTATATCAAGGGTAAGGGAATTAAAGAATTTTATGAGATTTTATCTTATGATATCATTGAAAGAGATAAAATATTAAATGCACCCAATTCAGATGATAATTCTGAAAGATTGGTGATATGGTTAGGTGAAAAAAGGTCGATCTCAAATGGAAATTATTTTAAAATTTCAAACGGATCAATTGGTCAGACTCCATACAGATACACAAACTTTAAAAACATCAGAAATCCCGTTGAGGGAAAAATTGAAGTAATGACTTTAAAGAGAAGTAAATAAAAGCTCCAAACGGATTGGATATTTTGCCCTAAATCTTTTTGTTTTTTACATCCTTTCCAAGGAAAGCGATAAAATTACTTCCAATATCATTAAATGTAAATAAGTGCCATAATATTTCCAAATGAGGTACAAAAAATACCTCTTTAGCGTTTGAGGTACGACAAAGGTACAAATTTGTACCTAATGAATGGATAATAACGCAAGCTATTTATTGATTGGGAAGTGCTAAAACTTACTTGTTCATAGGGTTTTATGTTGTTTCCTATATGTTTTGTGGTGGTTATTTCCCGATACAATATCTTTCACAGCTTGTATTTACAGGGGTTGGAGTGGGAGAGGTGTAATTTTGGTGTAAGAGTTTAGTTATCTTTTTTGATGATTTATTGGTTGGGAAGTAAAGGTATTGTTTATTCTATTTCGTATAAATGTCCTTTTTTAGGTTCTCCCTTTTCTTTGTTTACAATTGTTGGCATGATCCAAACCAATTTAGATTCAGTTAAATTTACTCCAAATTTTTGATTTCTCCAATGACCTCTCCTCCAATGAGCAGCTACTTCTTTACCTGTAGATTCTTTAGGTGGTATTGTTTTGATTCTGTATCCGACATACTTTATTTTGGTAAACCCACTTTCTGAAATGTTGGTCTTTGCAGTCTCTTTCTTTTTTTTGGTGTTAGCTTTTTCTAACTTAGTTTTAAGGTGAATAGGCAGGTCTTCAGGATATTTTTCTGTTACGTCTGACTCTTTTGTGGTCAGGTAGAGAAGGCAGTTTATAGCTAAACTTATAGTTCTGTCAACAAATTGTTTATGAATAAGATATAGGTCTATTTTGGTATCATCATCTCTTTCGTCAAATGTATATTCACCTACAAATCCTTTCTTGTCAAATTTAACTGCATCTTCAACTGTTTTTAAATTGTCTTTTCTGTCGAGAAATAGCAGCATAGAGTGAAATCCTCTCTCCGAATCCCAACACAAATCTTTATTTATTGTCCAATACTTCTCAATATAATCTCTACCTACAAAATCAATGTTAATGGCTCTCTCAAAGGATTGTCCATCGTCTCCGTCATCTTGTTCGTCTCGAATAAACACTCCATCTATGAACTCATTGCCATTTTCTTCAAATGGTATTTTCGCTTCTGACAGGTCAATATAGAGGGAAGAGTAAGGCAACTTGATTAAGGACAAATCTATATCAAGTACATCAGTTTCTCTTAGAAGTTCGACAAGATTTTTTGAAAAGTGAAAAATATTTTTTCCTCCATTTTTCCATTCTTTCCATAGATGAAACTCTTGATAAACATATGCCTTTTTAACACCAACTTTTTCACTTTCAAAATGTGGTTTTCGGCACTCACGATAGAGTCGATTTTCGTCTTTTAGGTACTTTTCATATTTGTTGTCCTTCGCAATTTGGTTTGGATAATATTCTGAAAATTTCTTAGTCATTCGTCCGTGTCTATTGTGTTAGTTTGTCCACACCTTTATTATTGGCTCTCTATATTCTTCGTCTTTTTCCTGTAGTTCAATTTCTCGTTTGTCTGTGTTTATGTTTAGATAAATTTCCGAATACAAATTTTCGTCATTTTCTTCAAAAAACAGTTTCAGTTTATAATAGTCGCTTTTGTCAAGATTGACAGATTTATCATTTAGTGAAAAGGCTGTCGCTGAAACTACTTTCTCGGTAAACTCTTTGTCAGTTGGTTGTTCGTATAATTCGGCTAATGCTCTTACCAATTCATCACTTTCTTGTCCAATCGATTTAAGTTGAACTCCATTCAATATAAATCTATTTTTTGAGGCAATTTCATCTTCAATTATACCTGCACTAATTTCTGAACTTACTTCAATCTGAAGTCCAACAGTTTTGTTTTTGTAAAGTCCTTTTGCAATATAAATGTGTGAAGTGTCTGTTTTCGCGTCTTCGATAATTTTTAGAAAAATGTCAACAAAACCTTCTTTTGGGCCAATTCGTGAAGCAATTTCTTCAAATATAGTGTTGTTGCTTGCCTGCGCATTATTGTTGATGTTCTTACAACCAAATAAGAATGAAAAAAGAGCCATAAGGATTATTGTTGTTAGTTTATTTGACATATCTACTGTCTTGTTACGATATCGTCAGAGAGTTGCTACAAATGATTTTGTGCATAACTTGTTGCGGAAAATGTCTGCAGGACTTTTCCTGCCGTAGCTTTAAAGGTAGCAAAATTGCAATGAATTCGGACAAGGAATTCAGGGGCAATGAGCTATACACGGTGTTAGGCAACGTATTTATTTAATTCCGTTCATAATCATTACACTAATTTCTTTTTCTGTAAACAACTCAAAGAAACTTTTGTAGATTTTATTCGTACACTTTTCAATTTTCTTTTCGAGTACAGATATTATAAAATTCAATAATTTTTCAATCTCCAAAACTCTATCTTCTTTAAAAGAAATATCTTTTAATTGTTTGAACCTAATTTGAGTATTTTCGTCGGGTCGTCCAACAGGAAAGACCATAAATGCAATTCCAGCTTCACTATCTGTTTTTCCACGATGAGCAATAAATTCGTGTCTCAATCCCATAATGAATTCATGAGTTTTAATAAAATCTTCGTGATTTTCAAATATTTTTGATGGTTCTAATTTTGGTGATTTGCTTTTACTTGCATCGGTAAAACATTTTCCATAATTCGAAATCAACGTGTAATTCAGTGCAGACCTTATGACAGTGTCCGTTGGAATTGTCCTTAAATATTCAATATATTGAAGTGATAATAAAATGTCCTCACGCATTGAACAATAAGCAATAAAATTTTTCGAAAGAAATCCTGGAATAGCAACAACGTTATTTTCAGTTCCATATTCGGCAACTGCTTTTTTTATCAAATAGATTAGTTTTTCGTCTTGTGTTTCCATATGTTGCCTAACATCCAAATATACACAATCTTCCTTTTACAACTGTATGTAAGGCTTCCCTAAACCCATAAAAAACATGGTTCCCAAAGCATTACGTCTTGAATGAAAATATTTTAGCTTTACATTACCACTGAATATATATGATTATTGAACTTGCGGGGTACTTGGGGAGTGTATGTAAAATAGCTCTTTTCCTTACGGGTTTAATCGGTCGTAATCGGTCGCGACTTACTTCAATGGTTGTAATCGGTCAGGGAATTCATGGGCTTACCTAAAAAGGGAAGCCTACAGTTTAATATCTCTAAATTTTATAATTGGTTCAATTTATTTTCTATTTCTTTCATTCTTTCTATGAGTTTTTCCCACGGCAGACTTTCGCCCACAATCATATTTTCCTGCATGGTTTTATAATCCTGTTCCCAATCTTTGATAACCGTATCTGGTGGAATAATGCTTAATTTTCCCTTTTTGTGACGGGAATAATCCAGACCACGCAAAGGAGTTACTTTTTTTCGATGTGCTACTATGGTTTCAAATAGCTCATCATCCTCTATAGCTAATTTACCATGTGAGGTGTCCATTAATTTTTCCAAATCGTACAAATGCCTGGTAAGCCTATCGGTTCTTATTTTTTCCGTTGGCTTAGAAAACTCTTCATGCAGTAACAGGGCTTTTTCAAGAAAGGTTTTTGCAGGAATTACTACCTTGGCATTAAAAGCTGGCAATGCAAAAGACAGATCTTTGTATTGCTCATCTATATAAGAGTAAATAGATCGGTTTTCGGAAGGTTCGGTTAACGAGCGTGCACCCATTTCCAACAAAACCCGTGGTTGAATATAGGCGTTTCGGTTGGAGGTAAGGGACTCGTATATTATTTCCAGGGTATTAGGGTCGCTTGTATCATCTACATGATCGTTATATCGTATTTCGTATTGATGGTCTTTTATTCCTAATAGGGTAATTTGCTCCGTTAATGCTTCCCGAAATTCCGTAATAATAAATTTACCGGATGCTTTTCGCAGTTTCTTGATTTTGGTTTTTGAGTTCAATTCATCAAAACCCAGTAAATGCCTGTCAATAATTAAATCAATGTCTTCTGAAAAGCGCTCGATAAGCTGATAGGCTTTACTTAACGAAGTACCTCCTTTAAAAAAAATGGAACCGGCATATCGAGTTTTAAAAACTGCTCTTAACACCAGGCAAACCCACCAGTCTTTTTCTATCACATAGGTAGGTAAGCCGGTTTGTGCACTTACTTGCTGCAATATTTGTTGCCTTTGTTCCGCGTTGAGATTACTCCACATCGTTGTCAGGTTTATAAAGTTTACGGACTGCTTTCTGAATCCATACCGGGGCGTATGGCAGTTGTTTTTCAATAACTTTGGATTCGAGTTGTTGTATAGCAGGTTGTATTTTTACCAAAAAATCTTCGGTAGCTTCTTTTTGCCCTTTTTCTTTAAAAGCCTGAACAATAAGCTGTAGCAGTTCGTCTTTAATGGCAAACGTTTTGGGCGCAGTTTTTTTGAATTTTATGGTGCGGTTGCCGATTTTTATTTCTCGTTGCGAACCGTCAGTAAGGTACACGGTTTTTAGCGGCACCTGAGTGGTAAGGCCCAAGAGATACAATGCCAGTACACCTGTAGGTGCTATTCGTGCCTTGTCTCGTTTGGTAATTTGCCGGGCAATTTCTTCAGTATCCGGGTAAATGACACCAAGGATCTCGTCTGTTTTAGGTTTGAGGTAAATGCCGTGGGCTAAACGCACCAATAAACCTTCTTTTTCTAAACGAGACAAGACTTGACGTATGTTATCCGGAGAGGCATAGGCGCTAAAATCATCGGCGAAAAATAATGAGCCTCTCGAAGATTTTAATATTTTTGTTTCTATTTCTTTTTTAGGCACTTACAGTTATTTTTTTATAATTTATTTTGTCACAAATTTAGTAAATATTTGTGACAAATTACTGATTGTGAATTATTGTTTATTGAGCCATGTATGCGAGATAGAGAAGGTTATAATGCTAAGTTGTTTTTAACGAATAATTGTATCATTTGAAACACCAATAATACAAGAAGCAATTTTATTGTCAATCTCATCCACAATGGTACTATTATCAATCATCTCATTTAATAACTCAATATCAATATTCATTTTTTTATAATCACTTTTTAAAGATGAGAGATTAAGGACTGTCTTTTTTCTTTTATTTGATTCTCTTTTTTCATCAATATAAGGTTGAAATATTTCAATCCATTCTTCTGCTAATCTTTCGTAGTCAACAGCATCTTTAGAATTTGGTTTCAATAAATTCAACATAACTTGCATAGACTGTTTTAAACTTTGATTTGTATTACTTTCTTTTGTTTTAAGTTTTCTTTCAAGGATACATTCTGCAACTTCTAATGCTCTTTTCTTCTTAGGAGGTAATAATTCACGTTCTTTTTGTTTAAACAAATTGATGAATCTATGTAGTGAGTTATCATCCCATTTTAATTTTATGGAATCCTTACTTATAGAATTTCTTAATGAGTTACAAACATCAGGAAAATCAGTATGTATATTTTCATTTTCATCAATAAAGTACCATCTTGGACTTTTATTTTTATCTCCTTTTAAAGCTATAAAACACCAATCTTTTTCACTACCTACAAAACTTACTCTTGTCTTAACTTCAGATGAAACATCTTTAAACTCATCATATAGTTCTTCGGTGATTAAGGCATTTTTTCCTTCTTTTAGGTCTATAACAGATTGAAAACTATTATGAATTCCTGACCAAGACTCATCTTTATCTATAAAATCTTTGTATTCTTTAATTAGTGAATCTGTTGAATCTGTTTGAGAAAAGTGTTTTTCTTTTAATACTTTAGGAATTTCAAAATTTGAGCCAAATATATCTTCAACAATATCATTTGTCTGAATTAATCTGCTGTCTGTTTTTAACGAATATTCTTCTGAATCATCAGGCCAATAAATTTCAATTTCTTTATGTAAACTGTCCATTCTGTCAACTCTACCAATCCTTTGTTCTACAATTCTTAAAACACTTGGCAAATCTAACAAAACAACTGATGAAGCTTTTTGAAGGTCAATACTTTCAGACATTTTATCCGAACATAAAGCAATACAATTTTCAGTCGATTCTGATTGTAAATTGAAAAGTTCCATAACCTTTTTACTATCATTATCCTTTTCACTACCTGATGCTACTAATAGTTTTTGGTTAGGATATTTTTCTTGAAAAAGTTTTTTAAAATAGTATAGCGTAATTACTGTACTATCAAAAGCTAAAATATTCTGATGTTTTTTTGAAAGTTTTATCAGTTCTTCAACTTTACCCCATTCTCTTTGCTCTGAAAGTTTTTTAGCTAAAGAACTTATCTTTTTATATGTTATCAATTCTTGCTTACAGATATTTATGTATTCGTCTTTATTTATTAGCCAACTTGGGAACAATTCTTTTGTAAATACTCTGTTTCTTGTTGGAAGTTTATTGGACTCAATTAAAGAAGTTATAGTTTTTATTTTATTTCCTGTGTGATTATTTTTCCCATTGAATTTAAAATATTCCATAGCTTTTTGAGACCCCTCAATATGTTCAACTAATGCAATATGAGATGAGCGTAAAGCTGCTCTAATCATATAGGTTGATAAAGCTTTTCCTGCACCAATTCGCTTCTTTATATATCCCTCAAGACTTTCTTGTTTATTAATCTCAAATTTTGGTTTATGAAATTGAGTTAAATAGGTTACACCTTTTAGATTTGAAATCAAATGATTAATTTGATTGACTATTTCTTTGTCTGCTTCTGTTTCTTTTGTTTTATATGTTTTCTCTTTTTGAGTAGGGAACTTACACGTTTTATTTAATTTGTTTTTGTAACTTTCCTCGTCTTTTTCTATTTCTTTATTTAGACTTTTCTTGGTTCGCCTAACAGTAAATTTGCTGATAAAATTTCTTAAATTTTGAATATCCTCATCATTTGTTTTTAAGTAGGGTGTATTTATGAGTGTTTTATATCTTTCAAAATCGCTATCGCTCAAATTGTCAATATCTAATAATTCTATTAATTTGAGTAAATCCTCAACTTTCTTACTAATTGGTGTTGCTGTAACTAATATTTTATAATCAGCCCTATTTGATTTGATTAATCCTGTACGATTAGATGTAGGCGATAGATAATTGTGAGCTTCGTCAATAGTCAAAATATTTGCAAGACTTAAATGCTTTACTATTCTATTTTTATTTTGAGAACTTGAATGGCTTAATAATCCCATTGAGATTTGAGAATTATCTATTTTATTCAATTCAAGAAATTCATTTTCCCATTTTGATACAACTAAAGGTGGACAAATAATTAAGGAGTTTGTTTTATAATTTTTTCCTATTTCAAAAAGCCAATGTTTTAGTGACAAGATCAATGATGTACACAATTTTGTTTTTCCTGCTCCCGTTGGGTCTGCTATTAGAACATTAGATTGTGTTTGAAGTATCGAAACAGCTTGTGTGATTCCTTTCCATTGTGTTGGCCATAATTTTGTCTGTTCAAGTTTCGTTAGAATAGCTTTGTAATCATTCAACCAATTTCCTTCAAGAATTTCTGCAATCGCTCTTGCAAGTGCTTCTTCCCATGTTACTTCTTTGATGAGTTCCAGAAGCAACTCTTTCATTTTATCATTATAAGAAATAGCATCTTCGTAATAACTTTCAGCAATTAATTTTATCGCCTCATATTGCTCATTTTGTGTTTGCCCAAAATTTTTATCAACTCTTATATTGGCTTCTTCTTGAAAATTTAACCCATTCTTACTGAAATTAGATGAACCTAATACTGCACTATCATTGCCGACATAAATTTTGGCATGGAGTTTATCTTTGTATCTAAATTCTATCTTTCCCGTATCTATTTTGTCAATCAGATTTATGATGGCACCACCAAGCATTATTGACAATCCTTTTTTTAACCAATAATCTTTGATTTCCCTATCTAACTTAAGCTTAACATATTTTTTTCTACCTCTAATATTAGGTTCAAAACCAATCAATATCCTTACCTTGTTTAGACTATGAAAATCTTTACTACCAAATAGGTCAACAAGATTTGAAAGTGAGGTAAAGCCAGTAACAATAATATATTCCGTACTATTTTCTATATCCTTGTAAACAATGGATTCTACGGTTCTTCTGTATGATCTTAGATTAAGTGGAAACAAATTTTGTTCAGGCCACTTATAAGCATCAAAATCAAAAGTAGTTTGTAATCCGTTTAATATGTGATTATTATTGTTCAAGAATTATCTGTAAATGACAATTCCCAAATTTAGTTAAAAAGTAATACTATTGAAAGCCATCTTTTTGATTCTTAATTTTTTAGGATTGGAAGGATTAAAAAAATAGGGTGAAGACTCTACCTTCACCCCTAAAAACTATAAAAGTTTTATCGGGGCTTGTGTGTGATAGCTACCAAAATATGCTATAAATTATGGCTTTTAAGAGTGTACTCAATTTCTTGAGTACGTTGCCCCAAATATTTTAATAAACACTATGACCCCGTTTAGTGTTTAGTTCTTTTCCTAAATCATTTTCTTTCCAACTGTAGAACCAATCAGAAGTGTAGCTTGCTATTTTTTCAATTAAAGTATCTTTATCAGTAAGACTTGTACCCGCATCAAAAAACTTTATTTTATCTAAAATTCGTCGTCTAAAGTTTTTTACTTCTGCATCCGTACTTCCCACGTATGGACAAGTAAGCACGTCTATCAATAAGAAAATGTCTTCTGCATTATTCTTTTCAAAGTTATTAAATTTTTCAATAATTATATTCTGTATGTCTTTTCTTATTTCATTGTATTTTTGATTAGAATCCACATTTATGTAGTTTAATAAAGAAATAATTGTGAAGTAATTTAAACTACCATTTAGAGTTTTGGTATTTTGGCTATCTAACTGAAAAACTCTGAAATGTTTATTGATTAAATCCTCTTCAAAACGATAATTTTCTCCTAATTCATTGATAATGGGCAATAAATATAGAGTTTCTACTTCCGCATATTCAGATGAAAGACTTTTTTGAAATACTAATGAAATACCATCGTATATTTTTTTGAAGATGTTATGTTTTTTGTCGAAATCAAATGCTATGTAATTTAGTTCTTCCAAACTTGCATTTGGAACTCTAACCAAATAACTCTGTTTTGTACGCTCTTGATTTTTAATGAAGTCAATAATTCTGAATAATATATGACAAACTTTTATTGAATAGGTCACTCTCGGAAGAACGGAATAAATGAAAAAAGTCAATTCAATTATTTCGTTAATATTTTTAAATAATTGATTATGAAATGATTTTAACTTCTTTTCTTGCTCCTTTATTTCTTCCAGTATTTCGTCTAATTTTTCTTGATATTTCGGTTTATCATTTTGCCCTACATTATTTAATTGTGTTTCTGCTTCACGTTTTTGAGCATATAAATGAAGTAAGGATTCTTGTTCATCTTGTATTTTCTTTATTAAACCCTTGAGTTTATTGAAAATTATTGCCAAGAAATAATTTTGTAGGTCTTTGTAACTTGTTTCAGTTTTGGATAAAACAGCTTTATAGTTGGTAATAATATCTTTAGCTGAATAATATTTTAATCCTATTTGATTTTTAATTTCAGAATTATAAAACTGAAATATCATTGAATGCTCGATCAATTTTCTGATTTCTTCTTTTGCAACTGTAATATTTGTTATAATTGGTTTAGGAAGAATTTTAGTTTTTGAGTCGTTAAAAAACAAGTTATATTCTTGTAATTTAATTTTATATAAGTTTAAAATTTCTGATTTAATTTTATCATCATTGTAAAAAACAAAGAAATCATCCACATACCTGTAAACATCATAATCATCTTTATATCTATATCCTTTTCGGTATAGTTCTTTTTCAACATTCTTATCTATTTTTTGTAAAATTAATTCAGCAAATATTCTTGAAAATTCTGGACCAATTACAATACCATTTGTTTCATTGTAGTTCATTTGTTGCATCACTCTATCAAACTTACCACCAAATGAATCTTTGTTTGTACCCAAGTTATCCTTAACAATTTTTTTATTAGATAAGGCCCACGAAAGAGTATGCGTATAAATACTATCAAAACATCTTGAAACATCAAACTTCATCAAATTATCAAATCGTTTTTCTGCTCTTTGATATTCGTATGACTCATAAAACTCATAAATATTGCTGTATTTCTGATAGGAAAAGAATGTTTTTAAACTTGTGTATTCTTTATCTGTAGTTTCAATTATCTCAATATCCTGATTTTTAGATTTCTTCTTTTTATTGGTGTTATCTTTATAGTATTTTAATGATGAAACTTTACTTGGTTTTCGTAAAGAAAACCTACTTAGCCTTGTGTTATAGAGAATAGTATTTTTATACTTATCATAAAATTCAACCAAATAAAGTTGATTTACTGGATGGATTACAGTCAATTCTCTGTAATCATTATCTTTATGTGTTATCTTGAATTTAAACGGAATCGTTAGAAAGAGTTTCTCATTAAAAGTTTTTTCATTAAAATTGAAAGAATCAAACTCTGCATTGTTTGTGAAGTTTACATTCTTATCAATTCCAAAAAGTATTTGAATCAATTTTTTTAATATCCCCGTAGGGTCTTTTTTGAATTGGATTGACCTATTATTTTCATTAAGAACTACTTTATTTTTTACCAAAAAATTGTAAAAATGCCTATTTGAAAAAAACGGAGGAACTTCATAAGGCAATATGTCTGAAAGAACAACTCTTTCTTTCTTGTATCCGATATTACGTCCTGTTTTTCTTCTCATCTTTTCCAAATTGAATTAATCTCTGCAATTCCAAATTGCAATATTCCCTTATTATTCTGATTATTTACATTATTCCGTTTTCTGTTATGGCTCTTATATTTTTTATTTTTTAATGGTAATATTTGAAATGTTTTCTTCCTAAATCCTTCAATGAAAGAATATTTCAGAATTATATGTTTTTCTTCGGTTGTAAATCCAGCTCTGTCTATATGCCATTTGAGTCTTTTTTGCAGTTTTTCAAGAGACACATCACTATTCAAAAAGGGATTGGAATAATGAATTCCAACAAAAACTTTATCCTTATTATTTCTCAATTTTGTATTTGAAGTGAGGTAATTGATTCGAGCAGATAATAATTTAAAAGCATTTTTTCTATTGTGCTTCTTTTTCTTTTCAAAATGCAGAAATGATAATTTAATTTTCTTGAAATATTTATTGATTTTGTTATCTGAAAGTCTTACGCTTAAGTGTTTACTGTCTATTTTTTCATTAGATTTATAACTAATTATACTTCCTATCTCATATCCCAAATACTGGATTGTTTTAGGGACGTAATTTGGTTGATTGTCATTAAATCTTAAATCGAAAATTCCTTCTAAAAGATTATATTCATCTGTTTTTTTGACATTCAAAACAAGTCCTTCACTTATTATTAAATTTGTTATTTTGGTTTTATAACCAGTTAATTGCGTTGAATCGGTATTTTTCGATTTAGGCACAAAAATGGCAATTATATCATCTACATATCTTGCATAGTAAACTAAATCATCAAGTTCTCGAATCTTATTATCAATACTTCTCATAAATAGTTCTGACAAATAGGCACTAATCCCAACACCTCTCGGAACACCTTTAGCTGTTTCCGGGTTGGTTTGACCTGTTAGATTATTATAGCTTGTAAAAATCTGACTGATAAACTTTTTCGTTTTTATGCTTAACAAATAATCATTATTGATTTTATCCAATAATTTCTTTTGAGGAATTGATTCATAAAAACCTTTAATATCAGTACGAATAACATATTTGGGAAAATTGTCTTCCAATAGGTTTAATAGTTCACTAAGTATTGCATACCTTGATGATTGTTTTACATTATAAGTCTTGTTTATGTTATCCTGAATTTTTTTCGATATAAAGAAATTCTGAACATTTTTTTCAAATACATAACTCTGTCCACCATAATAACCTCCCAATTCCAAATTAATAGTATGTGTATTAATCCCATTAGCTATTTTATCCAAAACATCGGAAACAAGTGCATCTCTTTCTTTTTTTAATTTTTTCTTTTCAGCATAAAGCAACTTTTTTGCATCAAAATCTTTTTCTTGCTGTATTTGTTTTCTAAGGCTTTTTAATTCGCCAACTTTTGCCAAGGAATCAACAAAATCGTGTTTGTATTTTTCCTCAACATTAATTCCTTTTCGATTCTCTTTATCAAAAATTTCTTGAAATGACTTGGCGGAGAAAGACTGGTCTAACATTGAATAAGATTTTAACTAAGAAATCACTTTATTTGTAGCATTCTATAGCTAAATATAGCTATAAGAATATAAGATTGTCTGAAAATAGAAATTTTTTGATTATAATGTTTACGGTTTCCCATATTGTCACAAAAAAATTCCCGACCTCCATGCAAAAACAGAAGCCGGGAATCGGTCCACAGAAAACCAAAAACAAGGAAAGATCAACAAATAAAAATTACCACCAAAACGGCCATGATAATAGTCCCGGCCATCATCCCCAACAAAAAACAAGTAGAAGGCAACCGAAGCCAATCCGTAACTTTAAGATCGTTAACGTCCGTATCAGAATCTTTATGAGTAAAATCTTTACACATAGCTAATCACTGGAAACCCCTATATGTTCTTCTAAAATTTCTTCCATACATTCTATCTCCTCAAAAGGAAATAGTTGCAGGGCATGTTCCAGCGCGGTTTGTATATTGATATGCGGTTGTGGAATAAGATCAGAAAATTTACCGTCGGCATATTCTAAAGCGATGATACAGACCTTTATAATCCCGACAGCATCATAAAGCACATCTGCGGGACCATTAACCAAAAAATCTGCTTTATAATACAGCTTACCTGAGTTCAGTTTATTTAGCTTCATTTCTGTCAGCCTTTGGATTTTTTCCTTGATTTTATGATTGCCTTTGAGGGATATGGACGAATTTTCCTTTTTCTTTTCAGCAGCTTCGTTTTTACAGGCTTCCCATTTGGTGTTGAATAGTTCTTTAACAATAGCTAGTTGTGCTTCTGATTTTGTATATATCTTATCTTTTTGCTCGGGGGAAATTTGGTAATTTGTGCCATAGCGTACACCTTTATAAGCATCGTCCAATAGCTGTAAAAGGGCTGTTTCCTCTTCCGGATGAAACAATGCGCCCAGTTCCGGGATAAAAGCCCTGATGTATTTTTGATGATTGGCAATGCTATGACAAACCTTTTCTTTGCCTATGGCCAGCAATTCTGTAAGACGGTAAGCCAATTCTATCGATTGGTGCAGCATAAAGGCTGCTTGTGTATAGTTACTCTTTTTAATATAGAATAATGCACCTTCTTTAAAGTCGACAGCTTTGCTGTATTCCTTTTGGAAACGGTCTTTGGCTACTTCGAGCGCTTTTTGCATATCCATACCCTCGGTAAGTGTAGGGAGGTGTTGGCCGGGAATGCTGTATTTAAGGTTTTCGGGTTTGCAGGCATCGATAAAAAAGAGATTGCCTTCCCGAAGTTGCCGCTCTGCAAACGAGAGGGCATAAGTGCGGAATAAAACATCGGTATGTTCCTGGAATACCCGGTGTACTAATGGCGCCAGATCATCCGACAGTCCGGAACTGCCTTCCTTCCAAAGTATGAGTAAAAGCGGTTTTTCTTCACCTTTTACCTGTACTTTAGAAAGATAGATATACTGTACCTCCAAAAGATTTACAATTTTATCGATAATTTGTTGTACGGATAATTTCATGGTCATGAATTTATCAGTTTGACGATCTTTGGTCTTGGCACAAGTGCTTTTACCTTTTCCCGGAATGCCATACGTTCCCATACCGTACAGCCTTCCTCAGAGCATACTTTTTCGAAGTTATCCAGTCTGGAGACTAAAAAGGAAACCGTATCAAAGGGGATGTCTACTTCATCGATGTCATTATATTTGCTGTTTATGCGCAACAGTGAATACCTGACATTCGTATAGCTTTTGGAGAAAATAGCCCATTCAAAATATCTTATGATGGCAATGGGCTCCTGGCTGTTTATCAGTTTTTTGATCTTTTCACTTTCCATTGGTAGTACTTTTAAGATTAATGAAAATGTGTAGAGGTAGTAGAGATGTGAGTGTAGTATTTTAAAGAAAGGGAGGAAGGCCCTCCTCCCTTTCATACTACCCCAAAATAACAGAACAAAACTGCCCTGTTATGCTTTAAGATGCGAAAACTCCAAAGATGAGATAGAAACTTTTGCTTTAGAGAAGAAGAGTTGACGTAAAAAATAGGCGTAGAACTCAGCTTATCCAAGTAGAGGTACTGGCATACCCGCAAACGAATAAGTGAGCCTACGCCCGGGTCGTAGGCCATTTCACTTATGGTCTCGTTTGCATGAAAAGTGCCAGTTTTCTACTTGAGACTCTAAGCGAAGGCTTCTAATATTTTGCTATATGAAGACTCGCAAATATATGTTATTCGATTCCAAATATAAGAAAATATTTTAATAATGGTGATTTATCACCATTGAAATTTAATAGAAAAATGCAAAATTGGTCTACTAACAATTTATCATGGACATTAAGGAATTACGAAAAATTTACATGAAGGAATTCTCCAAAAACTTAATTGCAATTAGGGAGAAAAAATATGGGACTCAAAAAGATCTGGCAACTTCTTCTGATTTTGATTCCAGTAACTATAACAAATACGAATTGGGAGAGGGGAATCCGACAATAGAAACCTTGTTAAAAATAGCTTATACCTTGGATGTGGACCCAAAAGACCTTCTTGATTTCGACTTCGATATTAAAAAATACAAATTGGATATATAAAGGTATATCTCATAATCAATTAGCCCTTTCTTTCTCCTCCTCATTCCCAAAAGCCCTTTGCTTTACGTTGGTGTTATTGTTGCCAAAAGTATAGATCAGTGAAAAACGGAAAAAACGGTTGCTGTTATCTTCATAATACGACTGTTGTATACCGTTTACCACAGAGTTGTATTCCCGTAATTGCGACCTGTTGAAAACATCATTGAATAGCAATGCCAGTTGTAGTTTGTCATCAAACATACTTTGTTTAACACTTATATTAAGACTGGACATCGGTTTTCCGATTTCGTACAATCCATACTTAAAAGGCGTACTGTACCAATAATCCAGTTGCAATTTGGTGGATTTTCCCAGGGAAATGGTATTGTTGGTGGAAAAATAGAACTGTACACCATCGGACGACCTGGCGTCGAGAATGGGGTATAAATCCGTTTTATAAGCTATTACATTGATCGCATTCCGGTTCTGCCAGAACGAAGCAATATCAGCGATATAGCTTTCAGACCATCCGAACTGGTATTGTTTGTAATAATTCTCCCGGGTAATGATCTGTATATTTTCTTCGGGAATTGCCGTAAAAACAGTTCCAAACCCGTCTGTGGAGATATTCAGGGACAGGTTGGTCCTTAATTTGCCTTTATACATATGCGTAAATTCAAAATTATTGCTGAAAGAGGGTTGTAAAAACGGATTGCCTTCAGCATAACTGTTACTGCTTATATAAAAACGGAAAGGGTTGAGCATCCAGAATCCCGGCCGGTTTATCCGTTTTCCGTAATTCAGGGAATACATATGATTCTCATTTTTTTGATAGGAAACATAAAAGGAGGGAAACAGTTTTAAGTAATCATTTTTATTGTATTGATCCAAAGTTTCTGAAACTCCTTCGGTTTGCGTATTTTCCAGTCTAAGTCCCAGTTGCACACTCCATTTATTGCCCCAACTCTTAACCCCGTTTACATAAACGGCCTGGGTATTTTCTTTATAGTCAAACACATTAGATTGATCGGGATCTAATATTTCCTCCCTTGTTCCGGTATTAAAAAATTGTACATCTGCACCGGTATCTGTAAAACTGAATTTTGCGCCGTAAGACAGGTTTAGAAAGTTGAGCGGATGTTCCATATCCACTTTATAGCTGAAGTTATCAATGGCCATATCCGATGTATTCCTGGCAGACATGTTAACATTTAAAAACTCCATCTCAGGTGTAAAAGTTTCGGCCAGAAAACGATTATCCCTTTCTGCATTGTAATTGAAATAATCGAAATCGAAAGAGATCTTTCTCCCTAAAGTGTCCAGTTTCGCTATCAAGTGTGCATTATACGTATTGCTCTTTGTACTTCTGTCATTATACCCCGTGTTGATGAGTAGAGAATCCAATGTTCCGGAAGGGTTATGGATCCCTATAGTCGTGGTCACGTCCTCGTCAGGATCGCTATAATCTCCCATATATTGCCCCCCTACACTGATATTGTCCGAAATATCATAATCTAGGGTAATGCGCCCGGATATATTATCCCTTTGCCCTTTTGAATGGTAATCTGTTTTCCATATACCATCCGGGTAGAAGGTCCTTATTTTTTGCTTTACCCTGAAATCTCCCGTTCTCCCTCCGACCCCAGCGGAAAACCAAAGTTTGTCCTTGTTGTAGTAAAAATTGTTCCGTATTGAAAAAATACTGTAGGTGTTTTGGTCGTAAGCAGTGGTAAGGGTGTTCTTCCAGGAATTGGCAACCCCTTTCCGCAGGTTGATGTTGATAAGCCCACCACTGCCTTCGGCATCGTATTGTGCCGGTGGAGTGGTGATAATTTCTATATTCTTAATATCATCGGCAGACAGGCTGTTCAGGAAACTTATCAGTTCTTCCCCGGTCAGTTCCAGCATTCGCCCGTTTATCATTACTCGGGGTGTTCCCCTCCCGAGCATCGTTATCGAATTGTTTGCTACCATCAGTCCAGGAGCAGTGGACAAAACGTTCATGGCATTGCCACCGACAGAAGAAATACTATTTTCCACGTTGTACACCAAACGATCGGGCTTTTGTTCTATGAGCAGTCTTTGGGCCGTTATAACTACTTCGTCCAACTGACCGACGTTTTCCTGCAACTGAATTTCCCCCATTGAGATATCCTTGTTAAGCACTATTTCTTTTTTATAATCCTTATAGCCAATAAAAGATATAAGCAATACATAAACACCATTATCCGCAGTGATTTCAAAATTCCCTTTTTCATCGGTAATAGCCCCGGTTATCAGTTTTCCGTCATTATCCTGTAACACAACATTGGCATATACAACCGGACCGGTCCTGTCTTTTACATTCCCTGTTAGTGAGCTTTGGGAGAAACTGAAAAAGGGGATCAACAAAAGAAAAAATAAATGCTTGTTCATTTTCATCATTTTAAACTTTGGCACAAAAATGAACAGGAAGGATGACAAAAAAGTCCGATTATATAAAGTCGAACTCTTTTTCACAGGAAAATCAGTCCAATTTTAAGGACTACGTTTTGGAAAGGTGTTCTTTTCTGTATTGTTTTGGAGTTAGCCCGGTATTTTTTCTGAATGCCGTATAGAAAGAAGATTTCGAATTAAACCCTACGTCATAGAGAATTTCCAGAATGGTCTGATCCTTTTGACCTGGATCTTTCAAGATGGCTTTTGCATCATTTATTCTATAGGTATTGACAAAGTCAAAAAAATGCGTACCCAGATCACGGTTTATAAGAGCAGACAATTCTTTTTCCGGAATATTGATTTGTGAAGAGAGTTTTTGCAGGGTCAGGTCATCATCCAGGTAAGGTTTCTGCGTTTCCATATTGTGGAGAAGTTTTTTCATTTCTGGGGTATCTTTCCTTCCGTTTCCTGACCTGGTAACTTTTTCTTTTTTCTTTGAAGGTATTATTTCTCCCCGGAGGCCTGATGGTATCCCATGAAAAATATAAGGACGATAAAGGGCCTTTAAAACAAACCAGGATGTGATCAATAATATATTAATACTGATAACGGTATTGATGTGTACCAAAAAATCTTTATCCCCGGAATAAGGAAAGAATTGTTTTACGATCACAAAAAGATGCCCGATAACGAACAGTACGGTTACCTGGAACAGCCACTTGTAAACAGAATAATCTGCGTTGGAATAATTTTTCAGATAAATTTTTTTGTATTTGTACAACACAATAAATATCGTTATGATGTAGGCGTAGTATTGTATTTCCCCGATAATTTCAAAGATCCATATGTTTTTTCCCGAAAATGAAGTGGCCTTAAAAAAGACAATGAATATAAAGAACAAGAGGAAGTGCAAGGCGTGTTTTCGTTTTAAACCAAAATCCTTAAAACATATGGATAGTACGTAAAAATAAAACAGGGGCAATTGTAAAAAAACAGAGGCTCTTTTCAAGACATAAAGGTTCGGATAGTCTTCCCAGAGATTAATAAAAAACCCCGTTAAATCAAAAGAAGTAACGATCAGAAACAATGCGAATAACCTGTTGGACAGCCTTTTTTCAGATTTTACCGTAAACAGGTAGACCGACAGAAGCAGCATTAAAAAAACCACTATCTTTCCTATGTCACTAATCAGTTCGCTTATATTCATTCAATCTTAAAACTTATGACTTATTGCCCGGCGTTTTTTTCTATATTTTGAGGGGGTAGTACCAGTTATTTTTTTAAAAGCCGTAAAAAAGGTGGATTTCGAATTAAAGCCACTTTCATAACCGATTCCTTCAATGGTGTAATGATCGTTAGAAACCAATAAACGCTTGGCTTCTTCTATTCTGTACTCATTTATAAATTCGGTAAATGATTTTTCGAGGTTGTCATTCAGGAATTGGGATAAGGTATGCGGCGGGACGTTCAATGCCCGGGCCAGAGCGGATAGTTTTAGTTCGGGATTTTTATAAAGGCCCTGTTCTTCGATAACGACTAGTCTCCCGGATAATACAGACATAGTATCCTCATCGATTTTCCTGCCCTTGTATTTTTCTTTTTCTTGAAAGAACAGGGTATTTTTATTACTCTTAAATATCCATAACAACACGAATAGGTAAAATACAAACGAAAAAGACAGGGCTCCCACAATATAAGAGGTATAATATGAAGTCGTATAGGCCAGCCAGATCAGCGTTGTACCAATAAAAATACTCAGCACCCAGATTTCAATTTCGTTGATTTTTTGTTTGTTATACAACTTTTTAAAGGTGTCTTTCAGTTCTACCGATGATAACAGAATATAAATGAACCATTGTGCATAAATGATCTTAACTATATATGGGGACCACAGTGTTTTATAGGTCCAATACGGGTAAATCCATCCAAGGATGCCAACAGCAATTATAAAGGGAAAGATATGTATTGCCCATGAAGTATTGTTTTCCCCCGTTTGCGATCTGATATACAGATACAAAAAGGGACCTATTACAACACAGGCAGAAAGACCTATATGAATGAATACATCCGATAAATGAGGGCTGAAATAAAGGAACACAGACTTGATGATCCTTATGCTCAAAACAAAAAGCAACAAGGCCAGGAAATAGTTTGAAAATTTTTTCTTTTTTGCAATAAGAGCAAAATAAACACTTAATAAAAGGCCATTAAAGGCTCCCAGGGCACTAAAAAAGAATATAAGCTGGCTTTCCAGGTTCATCTTCCAAAGATAATATTACTGAATAAACCTGAATCTACTTTTTTGAAAAACGACTGGGTAAGTTCTGATAAAATATTTTAAATTTAATTCGATGGCCTTAAAAAATCCTATACACCCATGAGAAATTTTGTTTACAGTTTACATGATGTTTTAGGTCACCTCTTAGTTTGGTTCTTGCCCATGTCATAGGGAAGGCCCTATCCAAAAGCCCCCAAATCCTTACCGAACTAACCTATGTTGCGCGGTTATTTTTCTTCTTGTATCCATTTTTGATATTGTGTCCTCACTTCTGGGTTGTCTTCCATAAAATGATTGTAATGCCTAATGATACCTTCGTATTTTTCCTCCCAGGACTTTTTTTCTTTATGAAGATGTACCGTATAAATTAAAGAGACTAAAGTGAGGGCATATACCGTAATAAAAGAAATCACCAACCAACGGGGAAGCCGATAAGTACCCTTTACCGCTTTATACACCTCGGTTAAATTCTCGTCGTGATGCGATTGTAATTCTTGGTGTTTATTGAGGTGCTCTTTTAATAGGTGTTTCACTTCCGTAGCATCTGCCTTGACTTTGATATCCCTTAGGTATTCCGACAGCCCTTCCAGGCGGTCAATGGACACATTAAACCCGTGGATTTCCTCGGTTAACAGTTCTGCGATTTCTTCTAATTTTCCCATAACGTTTGTTTTTAATATCCAATTCCGAAACCTGTATCCATAGCCCTTTTGGCGATTTGTTTTGCCAGCTCTTTAGCAATTTTGACCGTAATATTACTGCTTAGTTCTACGGCTTTACCCAAGAGGTTAACCTGGTTGTTCTGTATCAGTTTTTGGCCGAACCGTTGGTTCCGGGAAATGGCCATGGCCAGTTTTCCCCCGGATATATCCCGGTGCACTTCGCTTCCCTTCAGGTTATAAGATTTGTACTGAAATCGGAACCCCTGTAACTGGTCGGATTTATTGATATAAGGGGTCACTTTGACCTGATTTTGTTGCATGAGTTGGATATACTGGTCAAAGTCCTGGGGACGCTGTTCCCGCATTACCATTTCATGGATGGTTTTGATTTCATGCCGGATGTGCTTTAATGCCATGGTCTTTTCCTCCTGCACCTCCCGGACGGTAGTGAGTTGTAATTGTTGTGCTGTCCGTTCGGCGGCCTGCTGGCTTCGCTTACCGATATAGTTGTCTTTATAAGCCTTGCCTTGAAAATCAATCCGATTCACATACAGGTGAATATGGGTGTGTGCCTTGTCCCGATGTACAAAGGCAATGGCCTGTCGTTCTCCCAATTCCATTTCTTTCATAAAGGTGTCGGTAAGTTCTTCCAGGTCTTCCCGGCTAAGGCTTCGGCTATCCTCGATAGTAGGGCTAAGTATGAAACTCAGGGTGTTCTTTTCACATCGGACATTCATATCTTGTATCATTTTAAACTCTTTGGTGATTTCTTTTGGGTTTTCCCCACAAAGGTTTTGGGTATAGACGATTTCGGCATTCTTTTCCTGGTTCCATCCGTATTGCATGGAAGCCTGCGTATGTGCTATGGCCTGTCCTTTACCGATCATTTTTTAAAATTATAGAGGTGTGTTTTTATCTCCTGGGCCAACTGGAGCACTTCATCGGCCAATTTTGGGTTTCGTTTGCGGAACATATTACTGATGCGTTTAAAATTGTTGTGGTACTGTACTAGCATTTTATAGGCCTCCAGTTGTTCTTCGGTTAACCGTTCTACAATGCGATCTTCCATAACGGCCTTTCTGCAATATGCGCTTATACTCAAACCGGCTCTTTTGGCTTTAATACGCAACAGCTTTTTTTCAAACTGGGAACAACGAAACTTGATATACGTACTTTTGTTATGTTGGCTTTTTTGTACCAATGGAATGTGTGAAATAATTTAGGTTCAGCTTACTTTCTTGAAATGTCTAAAACCTTTCTTTGCGACCGCCGGGAGCAAAGCGAGATTGTTTTTGTGGTAACAAAAACACATCTCGAAATTCTTACTCAGACGGATAGTCGCAGTTGAGCTGTCTGCTTTTAGAGTTTTTTGTTTTTGAGGACATAGGAGAGCGCTTCATCCTTTGTTTCCTGCCTAGATTTCCTGTGGTTTCTCAACAGCCAGTTTTCGAGTTTTTCTCTTTCAAAGAAGATCACTTTACCGTTGGGTTTGGAAAAAGGGATTTTATGTTCTGAAGTTAATTTATAGAGATAGCTCTTTGAAATACCTGTATAATCACAGGCTTCCTCAAAGGTTAACACTCTTTTGTTGGCTTTAAGAAGTCTTTCAATACGTTCGAGACGTTCTTCGATTTTTAGATTGTCCATTTCGATTTAAGTTTAAATTGATAATGAACAAAGGCCTTTGTTTTCTTTTTGCAGAATTCTTGAAAACAAAATTATGACATAAGGCAATCGGATTGGTAAAAACCAAAATAAACAAGTAAAAACAATTAAAATCAAAGAGGTCTGTCAATGCCTAATATTTTGGGGATATCAATACTTTCTTTAGCATAAAGTTTATTCTTCTCTTTCAGGCTGTTTTTATGGTCGTTAAAAGTATTGTCCTTAAGAGCATTGATACTTCTGTTGTGGGAGATGATATTTTTGCTGTAAATCTTTTTTACGTCCTCTTCATCCCAAATCCCAATATCGGCGATTTGAAAAAGAATTCTTCCGACGTCTATTTTCTTGCTGGCCTCGGAGATCAGGCCGCCATCTTCTATATTTGCCAGGTTTAATTCTAAAAGATTTTTTAGGTCATTTTCCAGGGTATCAGAACCATTGGGAGAACTAAACCATTTTTTTAGGAAGTTTATAAGGATTTCCATTTGGTTTATGTTCAAAACGGAATCGGAAGTATTGGGGAGCTTTACTGTTTCTTTAGCGTGTTTCCTTTTGTATTGCTTATAGCCTAATATGATAAAATAGCTAAAGAGAAAAAGCAGTAAAACAAGTAACACAATGGTTCTCCACCAAACAGACATAAAGTCCAGGTTAAAAACACTATATCCGAGAAGAATCAGGGTTGATATAATCCAAATAACTATGAACTGTTTAGCCCTTCTGCTTGAAACGGAATTCATCCTTTTCTCTATCCGGTGTATTTTTTCATAAAAGGAATTAAACACATTATTAAATTTTAAGTTCAGGTATAATATTCGCCGCCTCCTTCATTTTAGTGTCAACAATCTTGGCGTAGATTTCAGTAGTTCTCAATTCCCGGTGACCGAGAATTTTGGATACGGTGTATATGTCTGCACCGTGTTCCAGGAGCAGTACGGCACAGGTATGCCGGGCACTATGGAAAGTAATATGTTTGGTAATACCGGCCCGCATACACCAGCGTAATATTTCCGCATTAAAATGAGCACCGTATTTAAGGCCTGTAAATACCCGCTCACTTCCATTTCCACGTTTACCGAGCAGGTCTCTTGCCTGGTCGGAAATATAAAGATACTCCAAACCTTCGGTTTTTTTCTGCCTGAACACGATTCGGGAGCTGTCATCTTCATCCCGGATTTCGGACCAGGTTAGTTTATTGATGTCGCTCCACCTTAACCCGGTAAGGCAGCTAAAAATAAATGCTGATTTCAAAACAGGGTATTTACATTTTGCCCTGGTTAAAGCCTGTAATTCGGAATAGGTAAGGTATTCCCTCTGAGATTCTCCCTGCTCAAAACCTTTAACGCTCTTGATAATATTTTTATCGAGATAATCTTCTTCAAAAGCGGTACGTAGGCAGGCTTTGAATTTATTGAAATAGGTGTATTTGGAATTTTGTGATAGGGGAGTACCACCTTTTGTTTTGGCTTTAGTGTTCAAGTACCTTTTAAAACCCTTGACGAAATTCTCATCTATATCCGCAAAGGTGATAGCTGGCGGACAGTATTTTTCGATGTGCTTTAGAGCTGCATCCCAATTATCGTAGTTCCCCTTGCTTTCGTATCGTTCCTCCTTTAATCTGTCGTAATATTCCAGAAAGTTAGTTTTGGCTTTTCTGTCATTTTTGATATTGTATTTTCCCTGGATATAATCCGCTTTGCGCAGGGTTAATATCTGTTCGGCTAATTCTAAGGCCTCTTTATTCTCTTTTTTTTCTTCAGCGGTTTTTGGGTCTTGATGCAGGTGTTGTTTCAGGTATTCAAATTCCCGCAGGTGTTTTTTTCTTCCGTCATTGTCAATATACGAGCCTTTATAATATTCAATATAAAGGCTGATCTTGCCACTATTGAGTTTTTTCTTTTTTAAACTTATTTTCATTTCGAGGTGTAATTTGGTACACCTCGTTGTGGATTTTATAGGATGAGGTGTACTATAGGTGTAACAAACATAAGGAAATGTATTGAGAAGTGAAAATAAAAATAGAGTTATTTAATTGATAGTCAATTAATAATGTAGTAATAAAAACTAAAAGAAAGTATATTTATTTACCGATACAAAAATTAGCGAAAATATTCCCTAAAAGTTCATCATTCGTCACCTGTCCCGTAATCTCCCCGAAATGATATAACGCCTCACGGATATCGATAGCGAGCAGGTCGCCTGAAATGCCGGCTTGCATTCCATGTTGCACCTTCTGAATTTCTTCCAAAGCCTTGAGTAAGGCATCATAGTGGCGGCTGTTGGTCACAATGGTCTCGTTGTTGCGCAAGGCTCCCGTGTTTACAAATTCCAGCAGTTTGTCTTTCAGGGTTTCTATGCCCTCGTTTTGCTTGGCGGAGATAAACAGCAGGTTGTCGTATTCCAATCCTTTTGCAATTTCTTCTTTATTAGCCAGGTCTATTTTGTTGGCCAGGATAATAAGCGGTTTCTGCGGGAATTTGTTTTTGATCTTTTCGAGCTCTACGGTAATAGTCTTGCTGTTTTCTACGAAATGGGAGGCATCGAAAAGGTAAATGACCACCTGAGCTTGCGTGATCTTTTCAAAAGTCTTTTTTATCCCTATACTTTCCACCACATCTTCCGTTTCCCGGATTCCGGCTGTATCGATAAAGCGAAAGCCGATACCGCTTATCACCATTTCGTCCTCGATAGTATCGCGGGTAGTCCCGGCGATGTCGCTGACAATGGCCCTTTCTTCATTGAGCAAGGCATTGAGCAAGGTGGATTTTCCCACGTTGGGAGCCCCTACAATAGCTACGGGGATACCATTCTTAATGACATTGCCCACGGCAAACGAATCGATCAGCCGTTTCAGGACCAGTTCTATACGCTGCAGTAATTCTTCGAACCGGCTGCGGTCTGCAAACTCGACGTCTTCTTCGGCAAAATCGAGTTCCAGCTCTATGAGGGAAGCAAAGTCCAGGAGTTCCTGACGAAGTTTTTCGATTTCCCCGGAAAATCCGCCGCGCATCTGCTGTATAGCTACCTGGTGCGAGGCTTCATTGTCCGAAGCGATAAGGTCGGCCACAGCTTCGGCCTGGCTGAGGTCGAGTTTTCCGTTCAGGAACGCGCGGAGTGTAAATTCCCCGGCATTGGCCATACGGCAGCCGTTTCGTAAAAAAAGCTGGATGATCTCCCTTTGGATATAAGGCGAACCGTGACAGGAAATTTCTATGACATCTTCGCCGGTATAGGAATGTGGATTTTTAAAAATGCTGACCAATACTTCGTCCAAAACTTTTGGGCCGTCAACGATATGCCCCAGGTGAATGGTATGGCTTTTTTGTGCCGATAGCTCTTTTCCTTTGACAGAACGGAACTTTTCACCTGCAATGCGGATGGCATCTTTTCCGGAAAGCCGGAGGACCGCAATGGCTCCGGCACCGCTGGGGGTGGCTAAGGCTATGATCGTATCGTTTGGCAACATGGCTTTTTCTTTGATGCAAAAGTATTTAAAATTAGCCAATTTGCCGTACTGCCGTTTTTTCGTTTTGAACATCGTAAAAAACCGGAAAATTGTATATGTCATAAATGAAGGGGCTATAAATTTGCTTTTTTTAAATCTTAATCTGTTATGTCTAAAAATGCTTCTGTTTATTCCGGTTCGGATGCCGGAGTGGAAAAGACGGTTTTTCCCGTATTGTTCGCCCTGAGTTTTTCGCATATGATGAACGATACCCTGCAATCTCTTATTCCTTCCATTTATCCGTTGGTGAAGGAATCTTTTAAACTGAGTTTTGCCCAGGTAGGGCTTATTACACTTACTTTTCAGCTCACGGCTTCACTACTGCAGCCCCTGGTAGGACTATATACCGACAAGTACCCGAAGCCGTATTCCCTGGCCATAGGGATGGGGTTTACCCTGATCGGGCTGGTAGTCCTTTCCATGGCTTCTCATTTCGGAATGGTATTGCTGGCAGTAGGACTTATAGGAATGGGGTCGTCCGTATTTCACCCGGAAGCTTCACGTATTGCCCATATGGCATCGGGCGGAAGACATGGTATGGCACAGTCTCTTTTCCAGGTAGGAGGGAATGCCGGGAGTTCCATGGGGCCGTTGCTGGCCGCGATGATCATAGTGCCGTTCGGGCAGTTTTCGGTGATCTGGTTTACCCTGGCAGCTTTACTGGCCATTGTTGTACTGTCCCGTGTAGGGTATTGGTATAAGAACAACCTGCACCGGTTCTCTGCTAAAAAGAAAAGAACGAATGATCAGGCCCTGGGGCATCGCTTATCGAAAAAACAGGTAACCTGGTCTATTGTGGTATTACTTCTTCTTATTTTCTCGAAGTACATCTACATGACCAGTCTTACCAGCTATTATACGTTTTACCTGATGGATAAATTCGATGTGTCCGTACAGGCCTCACAGGTATATTTGTTTGTATTCCTCTTTGCCATAGCTGCCGGTACGTTTTTCGGCGGGCCGCTGGGTGACCGTTTCGGACGAAAATATGTCATCTGGTTCAGTATACTCGGGATAGCCCCTTTTACACTTATGCTCCCCTATATGAACCTGTTCTGGACAGGAACACTTACGGTACTTATCGGGCTGATATTGTCCTCGGCTTTTTCAGCTATACTGGTCTATGCCCAGGAACTCATTCCGGGTAAAGTGGGCATGGTGTCCGGCCTGTTTTTCGGTTTTGCTTTCGGTATAGCCGGGATAGGTTCGGCTATACTGGGCGATATTGCCGATGCCACCAGTATAGGTTACGTATTTAAAATGTGTTCCTTCCTGCCGTTGCTGGGATTGCTCACGGTATTCCTGCCTTCGGAGAAAAAGAAAAGGGTAGAAGTGTAGGCATTATATATTATAAAAAGTCCCGGCTGTTTACAACAAAGCAGCCGGGACTTTTTGATTAGTCCGGGTTAAAGGACTAAAAACCTCGCAATTTTTGCAGCACTTTAATAGTGCGAAAAAATTTTGGTTTGGTGACTAAGTTAATAGGTTATTAAGTAGTGTCCCGTACAGGTATAGTCTAAATAACGGAATAACCTAATAACCGACAATTAAAGAGTTATTTTTATCAAAACCTCGCATCTTTCAATGCAGGGTGGTTTAGGATGATCTGTATTTATGACCTCTAAGAAACTGTATTCAGGTAGTCCAATACATTTTTCTCAATACGCGCTTCGATATTACTGATGTTGGCACGTTGGAAAGCTTCTCCGGTGATCTGCTCATAGAGCTCAATATAACGCTCAGATACGGAATGGATATATTCGTCAGTCATCACCGGGATCTGCTGGCCTTCTTTACCCTGGAAACCGTTTTCAATCAGCCATTGGCGAACGAACTCTTTAGATAGCTGTTTCTGTTTTTCTCCCTTATCCTGGCGTTCCTGGTAACCATCGGCGTAAAAGTAACGGGAAGAATCCGGGGTGTGGATTTCGTCGATAAGAACAATTTTGCCGTCTGCCGTTTTTCCGAATTCGTATTTGGTATCTACAAGGATAAGTCCCTGTTCGGCGGCAATTTCGGTCCCGCGTTGAAAAAGTGCCCTGGTGTAGGCTTCCAGTTGAGTATAATCTTCTTCGGAAACAATACCTTTTTTCAGGATGTCTTCTCTCGAAATATCTTCATCATGTTCGCCGTTATCGGCTTTGGTGGAAGGGGTGATGATCGGTTCCGGGAACTTGTCGTTTTCCTTCATCCCTTCCGGCATGGATACGCCGCATAGTAATCGCTTTCCGGCATGGTATTCCCTTGAAGCATGGCCGGACAGGTAACCACGGATCACCATTTCCACCTTAAAAGGAGTGCATCGATGTCCTACGGCTACATTAGGGTCCGGGGTGGCGATAAGCCAGTTCGGTACGATGTCTTCCGTAGCCTTCATCATTTTGGTGGCGATCTGGTTCAGTATCTGCCCTTTGTAGGGAATTCCCCTGGGCATAACCACGTCAAAGGCCGAAAGCCTGTCCGTAGCTATCATAACCAAAAGATCGTTATTTACGGTATATACTTCGCGGACCTTGCCTTTATAGACATTTTTCTGTCCCGGAAAATTGTAGTCGGTAGCAGTTATAGTGTTGTTACTCATGTTATGACAATAGGATTTTGCCGCAAATATACGGGAAAAGTTGATTAGTCCGGGGCTTCGATACACCCTTTGCTTCGCTCGGGCACTCAGCCGCCTTTGCTTATGCTTTTTGTAGCTGTTTTAGATTTTTAAGACCCTCTTCAAAATATTAGAACGGCACAGAGGTGGTTTAGTGGCGGCCTTCAGGCCGTTGTATCGAAACCACCGTATCAACTATTAGTATGTTCGATCTCCTTGTAAGCCTCAATAATATTTTTCACCAGCCTGTGGCGTATCACGTCTTTATCATCCAGGTAAACCATGCCGATACCGTTGATATCTTTCAGGACGAGCAAAGCCTCCTTCAGTCCGGAGATCACTCTTCTGGGCAGATCTATTTGTCCCGGGTCGCCGGTAATCATGAACTTGGCGTTTTTCCCCATACGGGTGAGGAACATTTTCATCTGGGCGTGGGTAGTGTTCTGGGCTTCGTCGAGAATAACAAAGGCATTGTCCAGCGTACGGCCTCGCATAAAGGCCATAGGGGCAATTTGTATGATGCCGGTTTCGATGTAGTTCTGCAATTTTTCCGAGGGGATCATATCGCGCAGGGCGTCGTAGAGCGGTTGCATATACGGGTCTAGTTTTTCCTTGAGGTCCCCCGGCAAAAATCCGAGATTTTCCCCGGCTTCCACGGCGGGCCTTGTGAGGATGATACGCTTTACCTGTTTTTCTTTAAGCGCTTTTACTGCCAGGGCCACCCCGGTGTAGGTTTTTCCGGTACCGGCCGGGCCTATGGCAAAGACCATATCGTTATTTTTCATCATATCCACCAGGCGCTGCTGGTTTACGGTCTGGGCCTTGATAAGCCTGCCGTTTACCCCATGAAGCAATACCTGTGCATTTGAGAGCATCGGCGACTCATAAGCTTCTTTATCATCGCCGGTAAGGATACGTTCTATGGTATTTTCGTCCAGTTTGTTGTATTTTCCGAAATACATGACCAGCATGTCCAGGCGTTTTTCAAATTCTTCCAGCAGTTCCTCGTCGCCATAAGCTTTTATTTTGTTGCCGCGTGCTACGATCTTTAATTTCGGGAAGTACTTTTTGAGCAGTTCGATGTTAATGTTTTGCTCGCCGAAGAATTCTCTCGGGCTGATCTCGGTAAGTTCTACTATTATTTCGTTCAAAAGCTGTTGGGTTTGATTAATCTTTATTTCACTTTCCGGGAGAAGGACCCTGTCGCCGTAGGGCGAACCATATCCGGGGTTCTGCTTCTCAAAACGATGGTTATTCTTCTATAAAGATACTACAAAAAAGTGTGCTTTGCTATATGGTTTATCCCCTACTTTTTTAGTACGTTTGTGCTTCATATACCCCTTGAAGAGATAAAGGCATAACAAGATTATTTTCTTGCTAATTTACACAAAAAAAGCATCGGTACTATTTTATGGCTATAATAAGTTTAACTACGGATTTCGGGGAGAAAGACCACTTTGCAGGGGCCATCAAAGGAGCTATTTACAGCGAGACCGAAGACGTGAAAATTGTGGATATATCGCATTCCGTGAGTCCGTTTAATGTACAGGAAGCGGCGTATATTCTTAAAAATGCCTATAAAAATTTCCCCAAAGGGAGTGTTCATGTTTACGGTGTGGATTCCGAACGCAATCCGGAGAACAGGCATATAGCCGTGTTGCTGGACGATCATTATTTTGTCGGGGCGGATAATGGCGTGGTGTCGCTTGTGGCAGGGGAAAGGAAGCCGGATAAGATCGTGGAGATAAATATTTATAACGACCTGGATACCATTTTCCCCTCTATGGACGTTTTTGTTAAGGTGGCATGCCACATTGCAAGGGGAGGTACCCTGGAAGTAGTAGGGAAACCCATAACCGAACTGAAATCCCTGAAAACCTTTATCCCGATCGTTAACACGGAGCAGGACCTGGTGACCGGACATGTGATCTATGTAGACAATTACGGGAATGTGGTGACCAATATTTCCAGGCAGTTGTTTGAAAATATCAGGAAGGGAAGGGATTTTGAATTATATGCCCGGAATTACCGGTTTGAAAAAATATATAACAAATACAGCGATATCGTCAATTTTACCGTGGAAAAGCCCAAACGGAATGATGACGGCCGGCGACTGGCAGTATTTAATTCGGCCGGTTATGTGGAACTGGCCATTTACCGCAGTAACCTCGAAACCGTGGGAGGGGCGTCCAGCCTTCTCGGACTGAGTTACCGGGATGTGGTGACAATACGGTTTTTATAACACTGTTGGATCATGGTATTCTTTTGGCATCATTGGAAGAGAAAATATATACCGGAAAAATTAGTAAATTGCATAAAAATACAGGATTATGGGAAGTTTAGCAATGTCAAATAAAATCTTGGATAAGTACTTCAGGTATTTGGAAGAGCTGGATAATAAAGCAAAAAAGAGATTGATTGCCAGGCTGACTAAATCTTTAAAATCCGACTCCGGAAAAAAGACAGATCTTCATACTTTTTTCGGAGCCTGGGAAGATGACAGGGATTCCGATACCATTATTGACGACATCAGGACTTCGCGGGTAGAAAAGAAAGATACGGAAAATTTATAATGAAATACCTTCTGGACACCAACATATGTATTCATTTTTTTCGGGGTAAATTCAATCTTATTCAAAAACTGGAGGATATAGGTTTGGAAAATTGTGCTATCTCCGAAATAACATTAGCAGAACTTGTCTTTGGAGCAGAAAATAGTCCGAACCCTCAAAAAAATTACAAGCTAATCGAAAGATTTTCCGAACGCGTTACGGTTTTACCTCTCTTTAATGCTATTTATGTATACGGAAAGGAAAAAGTAAGGTTGAGAAAAAAAGGAAGGATGATAAGTGATTTTGATTTATTAATTGCATCTACGGCAATCGCCAATGATTTAATCATGGTTACGGAAAATATCCGGGAATTTGACAGGGTAGAGGAGATTAAGATTGAAAACTGGATAAAAAGATAAAACTTTCCGTAGATAAGTTAAATCATGTTCGCAATATTTAAAAAAGAAATAACCTCATTTTTTGCTTCTCCCGTAGGATACCTGGTCATTGCCATATTCCTGGTACTGAACGGACTGTTCCTGTGGTTGTTTAGCGGAGAGTACAATATACCGGACTCCGGTTTTGCCGATCTTACCGCATTCTTTCAACTCGCACCCTGGATACTGCTGTTCCTTATTCCGGCGGTGACGATGAAAAGCTTTTCCGATGAAAAAAAACTGGGGACGCTGGAGCTTTTGTTTACCCGGCCTTTACATGCCTGGCAGATCGTCCTGGGGAAATATTCCGGGGCATTTATCCTGGTAGTTATTGCCTTGCTTCCCACCTTGCTCTATGTGCTTACGGTGTGGAAACTGGGGAACCCGGAAGGTAACCTCGACACAGGCAGTACCCTCGGGTCTTATTTCGGGCTGCTTTTCCTGGTACTGTCTTATACGGCAATAGGTATTTTTGCCTCAACCCTGTCCGAAAACCAGATCGTGGCCTTCCTGGTTTCCGTATTTGTGTGTTTCCTCTTTTATTACGGCTTTGAGGGGCTCTATGTATTGGGATTGGGAGAAAGTATTTCGGCCCTGGGGATGAAAGCCCATTTCGACAGTATAAGCCGGGGTGTCCTGGATACGCGCGACATCCTGTATTTCCTGTCCGTCGCTTTCTTTTTTCTGTTTGTCACCACTATCAAACTGAAAAGCAGTCGCGATTGATGATAAGGATAAATGAGAAAAAAATAACGATATAAAAAAATAATAATCTCTCCCCTGTAGGGGGAGATACCACAGGCAGAGGGGGTGTAACCCGACAGCATACATTTAAATGAACAAAAAAAACAGTTTACATATAATCGGAATTTTGTCGCTACTCATAGTATTGCATTACCTTTCTTCGGTATTCTATGGCAGGTTCGACCTTACGCAGGACAAGCGCTATACGCTTTCCGAAGCATCGTTAAAGCCCCTGGAAAAGACGGAGGGCCCGATTTTTATCGATGTTTTCCTCGGAGGAGACCTTCCCCCGCAATTCCGTAAACTTCGGGACGAGACCAGGCAGATCCTTGAAGAATTTGCAGCAGGGAATAAAAATATACAGTTCAACTTTGTCGACCCGCTGGAGGATGAGGAAAATTCCGAAGCCATTATACGCGAATTACAGTCCATAGGGCTTACCCCGCTGAATTTTTCCGAGGAAAAAGGGGGGAAGGTTTCCAGGGAAATACTTTTTCCTTGGGCACTGGCCAATTACGGGGACCGTAGTATCCGGGTGCCCCTGCTTAAAAATAAGCTCGGAGCTACGGATGAAGAACGCGTGAAGAATTCGGTCCAGCAATTGGAATACGTATTTGCCGAAGCCTTTGCCAAACTGACCATCACGAATAAACAAAACATAGCGGTACTGAAAGGCAACGGCGAACTGGACGATATTTATATGGCCGACTTTCTGACTACCCTTCGCGATTATTACAACCTGGCTCCCTTTACGCTCGATTCGGTGGCTGTTTCTCCGCAAAAGACGCTTCGGGAACTGAAAAAGTACGATATGATACTGGTGGCCAAGCCTACGGATGCCTTTTCGGATGAGGAAAAAGCGGTATTGGACCAGTATATTGTGCACGGCGGAAAATCCCTTTGGCTGATAGACCAGGTGAATGCGGAAATGGATAGTCTGTACAACGAATCGGGAAGGACTTTTGCCCTTCCGAGAGACCTGAACCTGGGCGATATGTTCTTTTCCTACGGGGTTCGGATAAACCCGGTATTGATCAACGACCTGTATTTTACCCAGATCGTCATGGCAACGGGAGAAGGCAATGCTTCACGCTATGACCCTTATCCGTGGTACTATGCGCCTATGGTTATTTCAAAAGACAGTCATCCCGTAAATAACAATATAGAAGCAGTCCGTTTCGATTTTGCCAATGCTATAGATACATTAAAAAATAATATTAAAAAAACGATATTACTCAGCAGTTCGCCCTTGTCCAAAACTGTTGCAACACCTGTGGAGATAGACCTGGATATTATTACCAGGGAACCGGACAAAACAAGCTATAATAACGGAAGCCAACCGATGGCTGTTTTGCTGGAAGGAAAATTCAATTCCGTATACAAAAACCGGGTAAAACCCCTCGACCTGGAAGATAACCGGGAAGCAGGAGAGGAGACCAAAATAATCGTTATTTCGGATGGAGACCTTATCAAAAATCAGCTCAACAACGGCCGTCCCCTGGAACTCGGTTATGACAAATGGACGAATAACTTTTACGGGAACAAGGAATTTCTGAAAAACTGTGTCAACTACCTGCTGGATGAAAACGGACTGATCTACATCCGAAGCAAAGAAGTGACTATTCCGTTCCTCGACAAAGAAAAAGTGGCGGCGGAAGATACGTTCTGGAAAATAATAAACCTCGGATTACCACTTGTTCTCCTGGCAGGGTTCGGTATCGTGTTTACGTATATGCGAAAGCGGAAATATTCCCGCGTGAGGATTGCTTCATAGTCGATTTTACGAAATATACGATAAATGCCGAAAACAAATATCTTTAACGTGATGTTTTGCTATTGGTGAGCATGGATACGATAACGTACAGCAATATGATTACCGGGATTGCGGCAAACCGGATAATGGCCAGTAACAGAATGCAGAGCATCAGAAAAATATACTTCACCGCATTTTTCTTAAATCCCCAGGTCTTGAATTTTAATGCGAATAGCTTAACCGGGGCGTTTAGCATGTAGCAACTCAGAAAGGTAATGGCGATTAGTACCCAGGTATTGCGGATAACGGAGATGGTCATGTCATTTCCCTGGTAGGCCAGGATAAGGGGGAGCGAAAGGATGAACAGGGTATTGGCCGGTGTCGGTAATCCCGTAAATGAGGTTTGCTGATCGTCATCGATATTGAATTTGGCGAGCCTGTAGGCAGATGCAAGTGGAATAAGCAAGCCCAGGAAAGGGATGAATCCCATAGGGGTGGAGAGGTCTATACTTATCCCTTGTCCCCACGAACCCGGGTCCAGGCTCAATTGCAGGAGGTGGTACATCACAATACCCGGTACCACACCGCTGGTAACCATATCCGCCAGAGAATCCAATTGCAGCCCTATGTCACTCTGCACCTGTAATTTTCTTGCCGCAAAGCCGTCAAAGAAATCGAAAAAGATACCGAGAAACACAAAAAAAGCAGCGATCACCGTATTGCCGGTAACAGCGAGTATCACCGCAATGGTACCGCAAAACAGGTTGAGTAAGGTGAGTATGTTTGGAATATGTTTTTTCATCAGTCAGAAAGTTTTTGTAAAAATACAAGTTTAGTAATAGCTTAGTATAAATATTGGTATGATTTAATACAAGTTAAGTGTACCTGGTATAAATTCAATATAAGTAATTAGTATTATTTCATACGGATTTCGTTAAACTTTGGTAACTTGCCCGTGGAATAGCAAAAGGTTCGTACCGGACCGGAAATACAGTAAAGATGACAAAAAATAATTTTCTTCTGGCCTTGTCTTCTGGCCTGTTACTGGCAGCCGGGTGGCCTGTGAACGGTATTCCCGTACTGCTGTTCGTAGCCTTTGTGCCGTTATTACTGGCGGAAAAAAATATCCGTACTTCCGATGTCCGGAGAAAAGGGCTGAAAGTATTTGGTCATGCCTATCTGACCTTTGTGGTATGGAATGCCATAACGACCTGGTGGATATGGTATTCTACAGGTTTCGGAATGACTTTTGCCATCCTGGTCAATTCCCTGCTGATGACCGTCGTATTCTGGATATTCCACCTGGTAGCGCGGAAACTGCCGCCAAAGATTCACCTGGTGTTTCTTCCGGCAATGTGGATGGCTTTTGAAAAGTTTCATCTCAACTGGGATTTCTCCTGGCCCTGGCTCAATCTCGGTAACGGTTTTTCCGAATATCCAACCTGGATACAGTGGTATGAATACACCGGGACTTTCGGGGGTAGCCTGTGGATATGGATCGTAAATATAGGTGTGTTCAAAACGGCAGCGCATTTTATGCAGAGAAAAGATCGAAAACTCCTGGGGCGGGGTATTGCTAAAAATGTACTGGTAATTGCTATTCCGGTTGTTATTTCCCTATTTATTTACGGTAATTATGAGATTCCGGAGAAAAAAGCGGATATAGTGGTTTTACAGCCCAATGTAGACCCGTATAGCGAGAAATACGGAATACGGAATGAAGTGGTAGCCGGGAACCTGACGGAACTGGCAAAAGGGTTTGTGGATAAAAAGACCGATTATCTTATAGCTCCGGAAACAACACTTTCGGAAGGAGTAAATATAGATGGGTTTAAGCGATCCCGCGGTAAAGCCATATTACAGCAGATGTCCATGCGGTACCCCCGGTTGCATATTATCACCGGAGCGGATTTTTATCGTCGTTACGGGGAGAGTGAAAGACCGACACCAACGGCAAGCAGGATAAAAGGGGGCGGATGGTTTGATGCCTATAATGCCGCTGTACAAATTGATAATACGGATAGCCTTCAGTTCTATATCAAGTCAAAACTGGTCGTAGGCGTGGAGAACCTCCCTTTTAAAAATATCCTGGAGCCCCTTTTGGGGAATATAATGATCGATCTGGGGGGTACCGTAGCTTCGAGGGGAGTACAGAAGGAACGTTCGGTATTTACTTCGGAAAACGGAACGGCCGCACCCATTATCTGCTATGAATCCATTTACGGCGAATTCGTTACGGGTTATGTAAACAAAGGAGCAGATTTTCTGGCGATCATTACCAACGATGGCTGGTGGAGTAATTCACAGGGACATAAACAGCACCTCAGTTACGCGCGATTACGTGCCATAGAAACCCGGAGAAGTGTGGCGCGGAGTGCCAATACGGGAATTTCCGCTTTTATAAACCCCAGGGGAGAAGTATTGCAAATCCTGCCTTATGAAACGAAAGGGGCACTCCGAGATGAAGTGACCCTTAACGATGAAATTACTTTTTATGTAAAGTATGGCGATTATATAGCCAGGCTTTCCGTAATGGTTTCTGTTTTGCTGATACTTTATGCCCTTGGTAAGAAGAAAACAAAAGCAATTTAACAATACGAATTTCGATTATAGATTTACAAAGAAAATATTCCGGAATCGGACCTCGTAAATCTAAAATCGTAACGTTTTCCTTCAATTTTTCCTGACACTTCCGGATACTGATTTTCCGGTAGAAACAGATTGTGGGTTGCCGGAATAACGAATGTCCCCGCCGCTGCTGGCGCTGGCTACGAGGTCTTTGGTCACATGCAGGTATATATCCCCGCCGCTGCTCGCTTTGGCATCACATTTTGCGACTTCCAGCTCACCGGCTTTAATAGAACTTCCGCTGCTTGCCCTGGCATGCATGGAGTTGGCACGGCCTTTAATACGGATGCCTGAACCACTGCTGGTATCGCAGGAAATATAATCTGCTTCCGTTTCCAGGCGGATGGCGCTTCCGCTCGAAGATTTCAGTTCCAGTTTGTTTGCCTGCAACAGGTCTTCCACGAATATATCGGCGCCGCTGGATGAGGCAATGGCCTCGATTTCGGGAGCACTTACATATACCTTTTTGGATTTGGATGTACCTATGTTCTTATCTGTATATATATGTAGTTTGTCACCTCGTACCTCGGTGTGGATAATGTCCAGCAAATTTTCATCGGCTTCGACGGTTATGCTGTGGGACTTGTCCTGCCGGATATAAACATCCAGGCCGTTACTTGCTTTTACAGAGGTAAACCCCCCGGAAACGGAGGATGTTCTTTTTTCGGTTTGTACATTACCGTTTCCGGATACTCCCATAATACTACCGAACTGGCAGGAGGATAGTAAAAAGGAGAGAGCTGCTGCGATCAGAAATTTGACGATTGTGGTCATAATATTCGTTTTTTTGGTTGATAGATGATTATTAATGGATGATTTCTCGCTGTTATTTCGGTTACAAAATTGTAATATTATTCATGGTCCGTATAAATTTTGTTTCTGAGTTGTGTTTTTTTGTTGATGAACTGTTATACTGTGGTATCTTTTTTATTTCCGGCCTTAATGCGGATACCACCTTTGTCTATCTTCATTTCGAAATTATCGCCGTTTTCATCTTTGATATCAATATCGATCCCGTTGGAATCTATCCGGATTCTTTCGTCTTTATCGAAGTCTGTTTTTTCTTCGTCCTGTACTTCTTTCTCTTCGCAGTCAAGGCAGAGAAGTTCTTGTTTTCCTATTTTCCAGTAATGTTCCGGAAGATCGTAGCTGGAATATCCCATGTTGTTGGCATTCCTGTGACCCAGTTTTCTGCGCAGAGAGGGAGCCGGATAAATAACGGTGCCTTCGGGTAAGGACAGGGTAATTTCCACTTCCTGTTCCCTGTACTTGTTTGCGTAATCCGTAAGCAGGTAATCCGGGAAGTAGAGTGTGTTGTTTTTCAGGGAAAAGTCGTATTCTATTTCCGCTGCCTTTTGCCTGGCTTTCTCATAACTGCTGCTCTCCGCACTCTTGTGTATCTTTACTCGTCCAAGGGAATCTTCGGAAGTGGAGAAATTGATCCTGACATCTTCCAGGTACAGTTTTTTATTACCGTTGTTAATTACAATATCAAAGCGATCGTTATAATACCTGTCATCCCAGGAGTCGTAACTTTCCGCTTCTATCCAAAGCGTGTCGGACATGGGAGAGGAAAGTTGCCTGGTTTCCGTGGAACTGGCGGTAAATGCCTTTTCCGTAGCCTGTTTGATCCCCATTATCGTGAGACCGATCATGGAAATTAGCCAGAGGGCGAGCAAAACATATTTTGCAGTGTTTCCTATGGATTTCAGGTTGTTTACCAGTATTTTCAACCCGAGAAGGAACAGGAAGAAAAAGGGTATCCCGATAGCAAAGAAAGTAAGCAGCGATGCCAGCCAGACAGGGATTCCGGTAGTGTTTAATACTTCGATATAATGTGTCCACGGCCCTTCGATAAAACCTACGGAGCCAACGGTAAACAACCCGATAAACAGCCCAATTAAGGTGGTAGCGGCACATAGGATGAGAATGATGCCTATAAACTTGGCAAACACATTGACAAGTATCGTCATAACATCTCCCAGGAAGTCAAAGAAAGTCCTGGAACTGGACTTTACCTTATTGCCCATTTTCTTATAATCTACGTTCTTTACTTTTTCGGAAACTTCGTCAAAGCCTTCCCGTACCTTTTTCTCGATGTTGCTGATGTTTACCGGCTCGCCTTTCATGGCCAGTTTCTGTGAAGTGGTGGAAGCCTCGGGCACAAGAATCCAAAGGAGAACATAGATGATTATACCGGAGCCTACTCCCGCTACCACCAGCAATATCCATAAGAGGCGTATCCATATGGCATCCACCCCGAGATAGTGTCCCAGTCCGGAAGAAACCCCTCCGATGTATTTATCGTCCGGGTCACGGAAAAGTTTTTTGTTTGTCCTTTTATGACTTTGCGAAGCAGAGGAAGAAGATGAGGAAGAAGCTTCCTGGTCTGACTGATCTTCAAAGATCTCATCATCTACAAGATAATCTTCCGGTTGTCCCATAATGGTGATAACTTCTTCCACTTCGGCCATGCCTACAACCTGTCTTTCATTCTGTATTTTTTCCGAGAAGAGTTCCGCTATACGCGCCTCGATGTCGGCAATGATCTCGTCACGGCCCTGCGAGTCGGTAAAGGAACGCTTTATAGCATCCAGGTAATCCCGGAGTTTTATATAGGCATCCTCGTCAATATGGAAGAAAAGTCCGCCCAGGTTTATATTTGTCGTCTTATTCATTGTCTGAGGTTTTTTGGCTTGTTACGATGGTTACTGCGTTGTGTAGTTCTTCCCAGGTGGAAGAGAGTTCGTTTAAAAACAATTTTCCTTTGTCGGTCAGGGCATAGTATTTACGCGGTGGTCCGGAAGTGGATTCCTCCCAGCGGTAATTCAGCAACCCTGCATTTTTAAGTCTTGTGAGTAGGGGGTATATCGTTCCCTCTACCACAAGCATCTTTGCGTCTTTGAGAGTTTCCAGTATTTCGGAGGCATACTTGTCCCGGTCCCTGAGGATGGACAGGATACAGTATTCCAGAACTCCCTTCCGCATCTGCGCTTTTGTGTTTTCGATATTCATGAGTTCATAAATGCTTTAATTAACTGTTCGTTTTTTGATGATGTATGATGATGATGAATGATGGACTTATTTAATGAAATTTATGGTTAACGGATACCGGTATGCTATACCCTCGTGTGCCCGCATGGCGGCGATGATGGTGCATATTACATTGAGCAGGAAGAGACACAGGCTCAGTAAGCCATACACTCCCCAAAGTATAAAATGCTCGCTATGGTTAAAAATATGCCGAAAACCGGTTTCTATATTGATGTGATTAAATTCCGTAAAGGAATTGAAACCGATAAAATCCCATATAGTGAAAAATGCCAGGGGTAATACCGCTATGCCCAGAATAATACTGTAGAGCAATATGCTTACCTGAAAATTAACGGCCTGCTTTCCGTGATGTTCTACAAACGGGGATGTCTTTTTGTTGGACATCCACAGTACCAGCGGCAGCAGGAAATTTCCGAATGGTATAAAGTACTTGGAAAAGGTAGAAGCATGTATAATTGCCGCTACGTTTTTATGATTTTGAGAGATAGTCGATTCCATAACCTATTATTTTCTTATGCAAATATATATCTAAAAAAAGGTATTATGCAAAACATAGTACTGTAAATTAACATAATATTAACATTTGTAATGAAGTTATAACCAGCTAATTTGTGGGTTTTTATGTGTCCTCGGATGTAGTTTGAAGAGACTTAAGGTCTTGTGAACAGAGGGGTCACCAGGTTATGGCCGGTAATATAATTATCCGGGCAAACGCATTATATAGGATAGCAGCGGTAATCTGTAAGCGGTAACCGTGTTACGGTTCGGGGTAGAGGAGTCCCGATAATATCGGGATGGAGTTGGAGGTATTATTTCTTTGTTACAGGTTACAGGTTGCAGGTTGCAAGTTTGGGCATTGGGCATGCCTGAATATGGTTGCCTTTTTTCTGGTTAATAATTAATCGTTACTATTGGTTTTTCTTTTGGGGCTAGCCCCAAAAGAAAGGTTTCATATTCTTCTGGTTTCATATTTTTTAATGAACCATGTGGCCGCAGTGTATTGTATTTATACACCACTTGGCCAACCAGGCGTTGGGCTTGGTTTAAACTCAGGATACCTGCCTACCGGATAGGCAGGAACGGCAGGTTACAGTTTATTAGAGGTGAAATAAATACCGGCAAACCGGTAACTGACAACTCAAAGATATGTCCCCAAACTTGCAACCTGCAGCTTGTAACCTGGAATTTTAAACGTTGCAATTATAGTTTTTTTAATACGTTTGCCCTGATATAATTATCCGGGGGATATCCCCGTAACAATATTTTCAATACCTTGTAACATAAAAAGCAGATGTATGGAAATTAGCCCTCGAAAGTTGAATACGTTTACCATGTTCAAATTACCTTCAGCCTGGTTCTGTGGGGTTCGTGTACGGCATATGGATGAAAAGAGCTGTGTGGTAACCGTGCGTCATCGCTGGATAAACCAGAACCCTTTTAATTCCATGTTCTGGGCCGTTCAGGGTATGGCGGCGGAATTGTCTACCGGGGCCATGGTGATGACCAAAATACAGGCAAGCGGGAAAAAAATATCCATGCTGGTGGCCAATAACAATGCCAATTTCTCCAAAAAGGCAAAAGGGAGGATCACCTTTACCTGCAAGGATGGCCAGCTAATTGAAGAAGCTCTTCATAACACCGTCGAAACAGGAGAAGGGCAGACCTTCTGGATGCAATCGGTAGGTACCGATGAAAAAGGGGATGTGGTTTCCACATTTAATTTTGAATGGACGGTGAAGGTGAAGTAGTTTTAGAAGGACCGTCAGATCATGGAGTTTGGACGTTGATGGATGCTGTCGGATTTGCGATTATATGTTTTCCGAAGGAAAATGTATCGAAGCAACCGGGCAAGATCAGTCCCTGTTACTGTCAAAAGAACGCTTTCCACCGAGTATTTCGAAGAAGAGTTTGAAATCGGATATAAGGCTCCAGAGCGGATATTTGAAGGTCGCAGGCTTATTCTTTTCAAAAAAAGCATGCCCGATCCACGCAAATCCATAACCCACAACCGGAACAAAAAGCCATTGCCAGCTACCACCGGTCGCAATAAAAACAACAACCAGGACAAAAACCAGGAACGTACCGGTAAAATGGAGAATACGACTGGTTTTATTCCGGTGTTCCGTAAGGTAGAACCTGTAAAATTCCGGGAATGATTTTATCCTTTCTTCCATGGCAAAAACAACTTGAAAACAGCTATAAAAGGTACGAAAAAAAATGATAAGTTATATGTAATCAGTCTGTTATTTTTCTCGGGATGCCTTTGGAAAGCCTGGCCAGAAGTTCGTAGTTGAGCTGGTCACTATATTCGCTGAACGATGCTATGGACATATCGTCCTGGCCCTGGGGACCGATCATCATTACTTCATCTTTTTTTTTGAGGTTGGTAATTTCGGAAACGTCCACGATCATCATGTTCATGCCCACAGTACCAATTACCATACATCTTCGACCGTGTATCAGCACCCGTCCCTGGTTGCTGAGAGAACGGCTGTAGCCGTGGGAATACCCTACGGGTACTACAGCGATCTTCATTTTTTGCCGGGCCATGAACGAGGTGCCGTATCCTATAAAATCCCCGGTTTTGACCTTTTTAATGCTCATGACCTCACTTTTCCAGGAAATGACCCTGTGCAGGGGATCGGTTTTAATCTTTCGCTTGTTCAGAAAGCTGACAAAGGTCTCCGGGCTGGGCCATAATCCGTATTGCATAATACCTATACGTACCATATCCATACGGGTTTCCGGGTATACCATTGCGGCGGCGGAGCATGCAGTATGCCGCATTTCCGGGGTAAGTCCTTCCTTGCCGAACAGGCTGTGTACTTTTTTATAAACTTTTATCTGTTCCGTAACCCGGTAATAATTGGCCACACTTTCCGCCCCGGCGTAATGTGTGCAGAGCCCTTTAAAATTAAGGTGTTCCTTTTCGTTTTGTAACAACCGTATGAGTCCGGGTATTTCCCGTATATCGAAACCGGTACGGTTCATGCCGGTCTCCACTTCGATATGTATCCCCGCTTTTTTGTTCAATTTCTTTGCTGCCCTGACGGCTTTTTGCAGCCGGCCCTTTTCAAAGACAAAAAAGGAAACGTCATTGGCGACGGCCCAGGATATGGCATCGTCTTCCATAAAGCCCATGATCATCACCTCCGTGGTTTTTTTCGTGACCTCCTTTACCTTTCTGGCTTCGTTGGAATCGAAAACGGAGAAGTGGTCTATACCGCAGAGAGATGCCATATGAACAAATTCCTTTATACCATGGCCATAGGCATTACCTTTGACCACAGAAGAGATCTTAACATCCCGGCCGAAAGTCCTTTTCAGGAAATGCAGGTTTTTTTTCAGTGCGGAAAGGCTTAGTTCTATAGTAGAATTGGTGTGCATATTATTTGTCGGAAGTTACTTTTTGAATTATTTCGTAAAACATTTGCACCCCTATGGGAATTATCCCGTCCGGAAAATCGTAATCCGGATTGTGCAGGGCAGGGGTGCTTTCTCCCGCTCCCAATCCGAACAATGCCCCCGGATATTTTTTGGTAAACAAACCGAAGTCTTCGCCCCACCCGAAAGGAGTCTCTTTTTCATACAGATCGAACCCCTGTTCTTTGACCACTTCACGTATCCATTGCGTTGCTTTCGGATGATTTTCATTTGCGAAAAACTCCTGGGTCCAGGAAATATCTTCTTTCAGCCCGTATTGTTGTGCCGTATCCCTTGCGATCTTTTCGGCGTTTTTGGCCGTGTTTTCCATCCGGTTGTTGTCTTTACAACGAATGGTAAAATGGACTTCACCCTCTCCGGCGGAAATACCATAGGCTTTTTTACCCATCCGGAGGTGTATGGGCGTTACCTGGCAGAAGTCGTCCGAAGCTATATCCGGCTGTACCAGGGCCTGGAATTTATCGATGATATCGGCAATAGCGTAAGCGGGATTAATACCTCTTTCCGGCTCGCCTGCATGGGCCGTTTTTCCCTCCAGTGCAATAATTATGCTATGAACAGCCGGAGTAAACACTCCTTCTTTAATAACGATCTGTCCCTCAGGAAACGAAGGAAGGTTGTGCAGGGCAAAAACGTAATCCGGATTCATATCTTTAAACCTGTTGTCGGCAAGAACGTTCTTTGCTCCGTTACCATCCTCTTCCGAAGGCTGGAACAGCAGGACGACCTTTCCCTTTTCCGGGCGATGGTGGTGCATGAGTGTGGCCAATCCGGCAACCATAGCCATATGGCCGTCGTGGCCGCATTTGTGGGAAACACCCGGACTTTCCGAACGATGAGAAAATGTATTGACTTCAGGGATTGGCAAAGCATCCAGTTCGCAGCGGATGAGTATGGTCTTTCCCTTTTTTGGTCCTTCGTAAATAGCGGCTATCCCGGTTCCGCCCAATTGCTCTACAATCTGGTCCGGAGCGTGTTCACGGAGGAAAGACAGGATTGTTTTTGCCGTTTCATGCTCCTTTCCCGATACTTCCGGATGGCGGTGCAGATATTTCCGGAGCCGGGTAAGTTTTTCCATATCTATCTGGATTTCGGTCTTCATAAAGGATATTTTTTCAGGGAAAACCTGGGTTGTAACGGATATCTGTCCTACTAAAATAATAAATTAAGATAGAACGGAACAAGGATCGGGCAGAAAAGTCGGTTTTCCGTATTTTTTCCGTATTTTATTGGCAAACAAATACTTTTGCTATGAAAATATCCCTGAAAAATCTCAAACAATTCGCATTGCCCATCCTGGTCTTTATCGCTTTCCTCACCATTTCCATACTGAAAACTACATTTTACGACATGAGTCCGGAAATAGGGAGGATCATGGAAAAAGCGGGAGCTATTCTGCTCATTGCGAGTTTTGCCTGGGCGGCGATAGTGGCTACAGGTATTGCTAAAAAGATATTTCTGCGACATACGGACATAACTGTTGCAGATAACCTGCATTCCCGTAAACTCTATACACAGTATACCATTATCGAAAGGATTATTGTGTTTATTATTATTCTCGTAGCCATTGCCCTGGTGCTTATGTCTTTTGAAAATATCCGAAAGATAGGTATCAGCATTTTTGCATCGGCCGGGGTAGCAGGTATCATACTCGGGCTTGCGGCACAGAAAGTTTTCGGTTCCATGCTTGCCGGTCTGCAAATAGCCTTTACCCAGCCCATACGTGTGGACGATGTAGTTGTCGTAGAAGGCGAATGGGGCCGTATCGAAGAAATTACCCTTACTTATGTGGTCATAAAAATATGGGACCTGCGAAGACTGGTGGTGCCGTCCACCTATTTTATTGAACATCCTTTTCAGAACTGGACACGTACAAGTGCCGAACTGCTGGGAACGGTCTTTATCTATACCGATTATTCCGTGGATTTTGACCGGATCCGGGAAGAGCTTACGCGGCTTCTGGAAAGTTCGCGATTATGGGACGGTAAAGTAAATGTACTTCAGGTCACCGATGCCAAGGAAAACAGGGTAGAGGTACGTGCCCTGATGAGTACCCGGAATTCTTCGGACGGCTGGGACCTGCGGGTGTATGTCCGCGAACACCTGCTGCTTTTTCTGCAAAGGGAACTTCCGGACAGTCTTCCCAAGACCAGGGTGTATGTGGAGAATGACAAACCGGAAAGCCAGAATTCCGGTACAGCGCTAACATCTTAACATTATACTACAAAAATACTTGTCAATTTTTCGGTTGCAGACCGGTACCGTATTTCGTCCCTTTGCTTTAAAATGGAAATCATGAGTAAATACGAAAAATTTTTAGGGTTGCATCATCAGCCCGAACCTTTACTTCTCGGCAATGTCTGGGATGTGAAAAGTGCTGTGATAATGGAACAACAGGGATTCAAAGCCCTCGGGACATCGAGCGCTGCCATTTCTCATATGCTGGGATATGAAGACGGGGAAAACCTGTCTTTTGACGAATTGTTATTTGTGGTAAAGCGGATCGCCGCAAAAACCAGCGTACCGTTATCCGTCGATATGGAAGGAGGATACGGTAGGAAGATATCCGAAATCATCGGGAACCTGGAAAAACTCTACGCACTGGGAGTTGTAGGGATAAATATAGAGGACTCCCGCGTGGAAAAGGAGAGAACATTGCTTTCCGCCGAAGATTTCAGCAATTATATCCGGGAAATAAAAGCATACCTGGACCGGAAAGATATGAATATGTTTATCAATGCGAGAACGGATACTTTTCTCCTCAGAATCCCCTCCGCGCCGGAAAAAACGGTGAGAAGAACAAAACTATACGAAGAGGCCGGAGCGGACGGCGTGTTTGTACCCTGTATCGTTAAGGAAGAAGATATACGGCGTATTGTATCCGCTACCGCTCTCCCGGTGAATGTTATGTGTATGCCCGGTTTACTTCCTTTTGACCTGTTGGCCGGATTGGGGGTCAGGCGGATAAGCATGGGGGATTTTGTGCATTCCCGTTTAATGGATATATTTAAACATCAGGCAGACAAAATACGGACGGATGGTTCGTTTAAAAACATATTCGAAAATGCTGGTAACAGAGAATGATAAAATAGAACGGTTTTACAAAGCCCTTATAGAAAGGGATAGTAGCTATCTGGGAACCTTTTATGTGTGTGTAAAGACCACGAGGATATTTTGTATTTCTACCTGTCGTGCCAGGAAGCCTAAACAAGAAATCGTATTTTTCTGTACTTCTGCCAAAGATGCCCTGCTGCACGGTTATCGCCCGTGTAAAGTATGTTGTCCTACGGAAAATGTAGATGAACCTCCTGAAGATGTAAAAGAACTGATGCGAATGACCGCGGCAAATCCTGAAATGAAAATTTCGGACGGAGACATTCGGCAAATGGGATATACCCCGGAAAAAATACGCAGGTGGTTTAAGAAACATCACGGCCTTACCTTCCAGGCATACCAGAGGATGATCCGGGTAAACACGGCGTTTGTCGAATTAAAAAACGGTAACCGGGTAACGGATTCTGCTTTCGGTTCGGGCTATGAATCCTTAAGCGGCTTTGGTTCGGCATTTAAAAATATTTTCGGGGTTTCCCCGGAAGACGCTTCCGGAAGAAATGTTATTTATATGCACCGGTTTACCACACCGCTGGGGCCTATGTTTGCCTGTGCTACGGATGAAGGTCTTTGTCTTTTGGAATTTACAGACCGCAGAATGCTGGAGTTTGAGTTCCGGGATCTGTCCAGCCGGTTGCGGGCAGTTATTATTTCCGGCAGTAATGTCCACCTGGAAGCTACAGAGCAGCAGGTAAGTGAATATTTCAGGGGAGAGCGAAAAGAATTTGATATACCCCTGCTAACTCCCGGAACGGATTTTCAGCAAAAAGTATGGCAAAAGCTTATTGAAGTACCTTATGGAACTACCAGTACTTACGGGCGACAGGCTGTGGTTATAGGGCAGCCCACTGCTACCAGGGCGGTGGCAAGGGCAAACGGCTATAATCGCATATCCATTATTATCCCCTGTCACCGGATAATCGGGGCGGACGGACAGCTAACCGGTTACGGGGGAGGTATTCCCCGAAAACAATGGTTGCTGGAACATGAAAAACAAAGCAAATAAATGGCAGGAGCTGTAACAATTTTGTTTTTCTTTATACTTATATTGTATTAACCTTAGAAATAAAACCAATGACAGCACACGAAATTGATTACCATATTTACGGCGAGGAAATGCAATATGTGGAAATAGAGCTGGACCCGAAGGAAGCCGTTGTTGCCGAAGCAGGCAGCTTTATGATGATGGATAACGGTATCAGCATGGACACCATCTTCGGGGATGGTTCTAACCAGGACAGGGGCGTGCTAGGAAAACTGTTCTCTGCCGGAAAGCGCTTATTGACCGGGGAGAGTCTTTTTATGACTGTTTTCCTGAATGCGGAAACCGGAAAGAAAAAGGTAAGTTTTGCTTCTCCCTATCCGGGAAAGATTGTTCCCATAGACCTTACCAATTACGGTGGTAAATTTATTTGTCAGAAAGATGCTTTCCTCTGTGCGGCAAAAGGGGTGAGTGTCGGGATTGAATTTTCAAAGCGCCTGGGGAGAGGTTTCTTTGGGGGCGAAGGTTTCATTATGCAGAAGCTCGAAGGAGATGGTATGGCCTTTGTCCATGCCGGGGGAACTATGGCTAGAAAGGAACTTGCTCCCGGTGAGGTTTTAAAAGTAGATACGGGTTGTATCGTAGGCTTTACCAAAGATGTCGATTACAATATCGAATTTGTAGGCGGAATAAAAAATACTGTCTTTGGAGGCGAAGGACTTTTCTTTGCCACGTTACGTGGTCCCGGAGTGGTATATATACAATCGCTTCCGTTCAGCCGGCTTGCCAGCAGGGTATGGGCAGCAGCGCCACAAGGAGGAGGAAAGGATAAAGGAGAAGGAAGTGTACTCGGTGGTCTCGGAGATATTATCAGTGGGGATAACCGGTTTTAAAAATGTGATAATGTGATAATTCGGTAATTCGATAATTTGATTGGTCTCAAAATAATTCAAACTATATAGGCACTTTCAGAATTAAATAAACATTTGTAATTCAGCGGATTAATCCGTAATTTAGAGAAACAAAACCCCGAAAATTGGCCAAAGTGCCAAAAAACGGGGTTTTTCTTTTACGGATACGGATGAAATTACAAAGAATCTCGGAATTACAGCACACTTTTTCGTCCCGATAGTTATCGGGATTATCTTCTACGGAACAATTAACAGCCTATCGGGAACGCTTTTTTGAGAGTGATCTGGGGAAAATCTACCAGGCTATCCCCTGGGATGAGTTAGTCAGGGAATTTGGTTTGAAGCCTTGCGGTAAAGGCCCTCGTTTTATGTTCAGTCCCCGCGGGCGGATCGCTTTAATGGTTTTAAAACATCATGCGGGCTGTTCGGATCGGAAACTTATCGAACAACTTAACAGCAATATCGATTACCAGTTTTTCTGTGACATCCACCTGGGACTTAGCCGCATTACCAATTATAAGATCGTGAGCCAAATCCGCTGTGAATTCTCCAGGGTATTGGAGATCGATACGTTGGAAAAGGTGTTTTATGATCATTGGAAGCCCTATATGGACGAAGCTGAAAAAGCTGTCGTAGATGCCACCTGCTATGAGAGTGAAGTACGTTACCCCACCAATCAGAAACTGCTCTGGGAAGCTGTGGAGTGGCTTTACAAAGCCCTCAGGCGGCTATGCCGGGCCCTGGAGGTGAAGTTGCCCCGTAGCAAATACCTCAAATGGAAGAAGCGTTATATTGGTTACAGCAAGATGCGCAAGAAAACGGTAAAGAAACGTCGCTCGCTCACCCGGGCATTACTCCGATTGCTGGATAAGTTCCTGAGTTTTGAAAAGCAGTTGCTCAAAAGGCACGCCGTCGAACTACCCAAACGCTATTATAAGACCATAAACATTATCCGGAAGATCTACCAGCAGCAATTAAACCTGTTCACCACCGGGGAAAAGCCTAAAGGTCGTATTGTGAGTATCGGCAAAGACTACCTGCGTCCCATTGTCAGAGGCAAGGAGATTAAGAAAGTAGAGTTTGGAGCCAAGGTCAACAAACTACAGATAGACGGCATTAACTTCATAGAACTAATCAGTTTTGATAACTTTAACGAAGGCACCCGGCTGAAGAGTTCCATGTATAAAGCACAACGCCTCACTCGAAAAAGGCTCAGGGTTCTTGGTGCCGATGCCATTTACGCCACCAATGCCAATCGCAGGTTCGTTACTAAGCATGGTATCAAGACCGATTTTAAGCCCAAAGGGCCTAAAGGCAAACACCATAAACAGCAAGCTCAACTCAAGGGACAAATTACCAAAGAGCGGGCTTCCAGGCTGGAAGGCAGTTTTGGTAAAGAAAAGGAACATTATTACTTGAAAAAGATAAAAGCCAAAACCAGGGCTACAGAAATCCTGTGGATCTTCTTCGGCATCCACACGGCTAACTGTCTGGAAATCGGTAGGCGTATGGCTAAGCAACCCCATCAGCAAGCAGCCTGATATGTTTTTAGAATAAGAGCGAAAACTACAGGATACCTATGTCTTTTTGGTACGACAATCCGGCTAAAACACCTAAAGTATCCTCAAAAAATAAAAAACTCCGGTGATCCATATAAAATCACCAGAGTTTGTTGTCTATTTTTTGGGAAATTAGCTTACTTCTGAAAGCGCCTATATACTTTAATTTCTAAAAAGTATAGGTTAGGTTATTATTTTATTGATTTTAAGAGTGTTGCCTAAATAACTCAATAACCCATTAACCAAAAGGTAATTTTATCGTTTGTCAAAACCTATGGATGTCAAGGCGATGGTAGTTTAGTTACTGACAGGTAATGACTTCATTATCACATTATCACATTATCAAATTGGCACATTAACCCGTTTATTTCTTCACCCTTACGGTGTCCGGTACCAGTCCGGTATAATCACCGCCATTACGAATAACATCCCGTACAATGGAGGAACTGATATACGATTTTCCGGAGGAAGTGAGCAAAAACACGGTTTCTATTTCCGATAACTTCCGGTTGGTATGTGCAATAGCTTTTTCAAATTCGAAATCTGCCGGATTGCGTAATCCTCTCAGGATAAACTGGGCGTTTATTTTTTTGCAGAAATCCACGGTGAGTCCTTCGTATGTCATTACCTTAATATTAGGAATATCCCGGAAAGCTTCGGCTATGAACCGTGTTCTTTCTTCAATAGAGAACATATACTTTTTTTCGGCATTGATGCCTATGGCAATGACAAGTTCGTCAAACAAGGTGAGTCCCCTGGTTATAATATCGTAATGTCCTAAGGTAATGGGATCAAAAGACCCCGGGAAAATAGCTCGTTTCATGGTTTCCGGATGGGAGTTGTTGTCGTTTTCCTTTTGTTAAATATACTATTTTTTCAGAGCCTCTTCTACAGCATTGTTAAAAAGCTCTTCCAGGGAGATTCCCGCAACGCCTGCCTGCTGTGGCAAAATGCTTTCTGCGGTAAGCCCGGGGATCGTATTTATTTCCAGCAAGTGCGGAATATCGTTTACAATAATGTACTCGCTGCGGCTGAAGCCCTTTAATTTCAGGATCTCGTAAACCTTCTTCGCTATTTCCGACACTTTTGCGGCCATTTCACCGGATAGTCGTGCCGGGGTTATTTCCTGGGACTGCCCGAGATATTTGGCATTGTAGTCAAAAAAGTCGTTTTCCGAAACGATTTCCGTAATAGGTAGTACTGTGGTTTCTCCCCGGTACTGAATAACCCCTACGGAGACTTCCGTCCCGTCGAGAAAAGATTCTATAATGATTTCATCGTCTTCCTTAAAAGAATATTCTATTGCCTGAAGGAGGTCTTCTTCCTTATGCACTTTGGACACTCCGAAGCTGGACCCGGCTTTATTGGCCTTGACAAAACATGGAAGCCCTGTTTTGGTAACAATATCAGCGGTATTAACAGTATCTCCTTTATTGATATAAAAAGAAGTTGCACACGGAATGCCATAAGCTTTCAGTACGGAGAGACAATCCCTTTTGTTAAAGGTGAGGGTGGCCTGGTAAAATCCGCAGGAAGTGTGCGGAATGTTCAGGAGGTCCAGGTAAGCCTGAATGTAACCATCCTCCCCGGGGGAACCGTGTATGGCGATGAAAACACCGTCAAAATTTATCTTTTCTCCCTTTGGCGAAATACTGAAATCGTGCTTGTCTACCGGGAATTCCGTTTCATTATCGTCTACGTAAACCCATTTGTCCCGGAAGATATGAATCCGGAAAAGATTATAAACCTCGCGGTCCAGGTGCTGGTACACTACATTACCGCTTTTTAGAGAGATCTGGTATTCGCTGGAATACCCTCCCATCAGAATAGCAATATTTTTTTTCATCGGCTACACGAAAGAGTTCCGTAAATTCGTTTAATCAAAAGTATCATTAATAAATCAAAAGATAAAAAAACTTTTCGGATTAAATTTTGGCGGAAAGCTGGAAGTATGAAGCTCGAAGTGTGAAGTTAGGAGTTGGAAGATTTTACCGCGCCTTTCACACCATACGTCCGTAGTTTGGACTGCGTATTTCGGGCACCTAACTTCAATCAGTTTTTATATCTTTGTCAACTAAATAAAGGACATGAGTATTTTTAGATTCCTGGGGAGCAAAACTTTTCTGACCCAGATTATAATAGCAGTGGTGGTATTGGTAGCATTGGTTCTCCTTGCATTGCAATGGCTGAAGATCACTACCAATCACGGTGAGTTTGTCACTGTGCCGGATCTTTCCAAGAAAACCCTGAACGAGGTCAAGGAGACATTGGGGAATGCGGATCTCCGTTTTGAAGTGCTGGATTCGGCCAACTTCAATCCGGGGTATCCCAGGTATTCCGTTATAGAACAGGACCCTTCAGGGGGTAATACCGTAAAGCGGAACAGAAAAATATACCTTACGATAAATCCTTCCGGGTACCGGGAGGTAAGCGTACCGAATATTATACAGGTTACCCGGCGCAATGCCGAGTCTATGCTTCGCGCCGTGGGACTGGAAGTCGGAAGGGTAGAGTATATAGATGAGATAGGTAAAGACATGGTTTACTATATACAATACCAGGGGAAAAAGATTGCTCCCGGAGAACAGTTTCCCAAAACAACTAAAATAGACCTCGTATGCGGGAACGGGGGAGAAGAAGAGCGGAAAAAAGAAGAAGCGGCAAAAGCGGCTGAGGAAACGGAGGAAATAAATAACGAAGGTGATGGCGGAGCATAACGATATTGAAGAGCAGGACGACGAATTATACGAACACTACAATTTTAAGGCAGGCAAAGGACAGGAACCGCTTCGGGTAGATAAATTCCTGATGAATTTCATAGAAAATGCCACCCGCAATAAAATACAGCAGGCGGCTAAGAATGGCAATATATGGGTTAACGGAACAGCCGTTAAATCCAACTATCGCGTAAAGGCCGAAGATGAGGTAAAAGTACTGTTCGAACATCCGCCATACGAGTACCTGCTTACCCCCGAAGACATTCCGCTGGATATTGTGTATGAGGATGATGAACTGCTGGTGGTCAATAAACCGGCAGGTATGGTCGTGCACCCCGGTCATGGTAACTATAGCGGAACACTTATCAACGCCCTGGTGTATCACTTTGAAAACCTTCCCCAAAACAGTAACGAACGCCCGGGCCTGGTACATCGTATAGATAAAGATACCAGCGGACTCCTGGTTATTGCCAAAACAGAACAGGCCATGACTCACCTGGCCAGGCAATTTTTTGACAAAACCAGTGAGAGGGAGTACACAGCCCTGGTGTGGGGTAATATAGAAGAAGACGAAGGCACGGTGGTAGGACATATAGGACGGCACCCTAAAAACCGTTTGCAGATGGCAGTTTTTGAAGACGGTTCGCACGGTAAAGAAGCCGTAACCCATTACAAAGTCATAGAACGACTCGGTTATGTAACCCTGGTGTCCTGTAAGCTCGAAACCGGGCGTACGCACCAGATAAGGGTGCATATGAAGCACATAGGGCATACGCTCTTTAATGACGAACGTTACGGCGGGGAAAAAATACTCAAAGGGACCACCTTTACCAAATACAAACAGTTTGTGGATAACTGTTTTAAAACATTGCCACGGCAGGCTTTACATGCCAGAACCCTGGGCTTTGAACACCCGGTTACCGGAAAGTTCATGAGTTTCGATTCCCCTTTGCCGGAAGATATAACCACGTGCGTAGAGAAATGGAGAAATTATGCCCGGCATGCGGAATTGTGATTTTTACAATTTTAGTTTCAAAGTTTGTTAGCGTTTTCCTACTTTTACATGAACCCTAAACAATTAACCACCCCCATGAAAAAAACACTTTTTTCGCTGGCAGCGCTTGTGCTTGTTTTTAATTCCTGTAAAAAGAAAGAACCTGTAGACATTGTAGTTACCAATGCCAATGTATATACGGTAAACAATGCCTTTGACAAAGCCGGATCGTTTGCTATAAAAGACGGGAAATTTGTAGCCGTAGGCAGTGTAAAGGAAATAGGAGATAAGTACTCCGCAAGGGAGATTATAGATGTAAACGGAAAAACCGTGATTCCCGGGCTTATCGATGCCCATTGTCATTTTTACGGACTCGGACTTAATCAACAGAATGCGGATCTCCGGGGAACAGCAAGTTTTGATGAAGTCATACAAAAAATCGTCTCTTTTCAGAAAGAAAAACAACCGGAGGTAATTTTCGGATGGGGATGGGACCAGAACAACTGGGAAATAAAGGAATTCCCGGAGAATGACATCCTGGACTCCCTGTTCCCGGATATTCCCGTAGTACTGGAACGTATTGACGGGCATGCCTATATTGTAAATAGCAAAGTATTGCAAATGGCTGGTATAGACGGGCAAACGGTTTCGGACAACGGAGAGATAGTGATGAAGGACGGGGAACCTACCGGGGTGTTGATCGACGGCCCTATGGCCCTTGTAAATGCCGTACTCCCCCCGCCGAACAGGGAAACACAGATACAGGCATTGCTGGATGCACAGAAAATATGTTTCGGATACGGATTGACCACGGTAAATGATGCGGGACTTACCCGGGAGACCATAGAGCTCATAGACAGCCTGCAGCGTATGAATGCCATGGATATGCGTGTGTATGCTATGGTGAGTAACAATAAAAAAGATGTCGTTTACTTTTTGTCCAGGGGAATTAAAAAAACCGATAAACTGCATGTAGGTTCCGTAAAGGTATATGCAGACGGTGCACTGGGATCGAGAGGGGCAGCGTTGAAAGTCCCTTATACCGACAAACCCGGACATTACGGCGCTATGGTAACACCCGTTGCCGATATCGAAGCGCTGGCCATAAAAATAGCATCTTCCGATTTTCAGATGAATACCCATGCCATAGGAGATTCCGCCAATATTGCCGTATTACGAGCCTATTCCAGGGCACTGGAAGGAAAAGAGGACAGGCGATGGAAAATAGAACACGCCCAGGTGATAAGCCCGGAAGATTTTGATTATTTTGAACAGGGTATCATACCTTCCGTACAACCCACCCATGCCACCAGCGATATGTACTGGGCTCAGGACAGGTTAGGGAAAGACCGTGTAAAGGGAGCGTATGCTTATAAAACACTTCTGGATAAAGCCGGAGTTATTGCCCTGGGGACCGACTTTCCGGTAGAACAGGTCAATCCGTTCTACACTTTTTATGCTGCGGTAGAACGAAAAGACCTTGAAGGATATCCTGACGGAGGATTTCAGCCCGAAAATGCCCTGAGCAGGGAAGAGGCTTTAAAGGGTATGACCATATGGGCTGCGTATTCCAATTTTGAAGAAGAAGAGAAAGGAAGTATAGAAACTGGTAAACTGGCCGATTTTATTATACTGGATAAGGATATTATGCAGGCTCCCCTGCAGGAAATCCCGAAAACAAAAGTAGAAGGGACTTTCATAGGGGGGAAGAAGGTGTACTAAACTGTCAGGGACTTTTCCTTATATAAAAAATCAGCTTATCTTTGTAAGAGCTGTATTTAATTTATGTACAACCTTCCGGATATAAGAAAACATTTCAGGCCCCTTCAGCCGACTGTCGGAGGTAATGATTCGGGAGTTACGTATTCCGAACTTTTCCCGCATACACATCTGGGGAGTTATATCTACTGTTATTGGGAACTGAAAACTACCCGAAGGCTCCAGACCCCTTTCGCATATAAAGTGGTAGCCGATGCCTGTACGGATATATTTTTTGAAGTGGAAAACCCGGAAGAAATGCTGGTTATGGGCTTTTCTACTGATTATACCGAGTTTCCGCTTGCCGATAAATTCCGTTATATCGGCATCCGGTTTTTGCCTGCTGCATTTCCATTGTTATTTCGTATAGGAGGTGGCGAACTCGCCGGAAGGGTAGAAGCATTACAAGATCTTTTGCCTCAACTGTTTAACGGGTTGATACCCCGTATTTCCGATAATATGACTTTTTCCGAATATGCGGAAGTATTCGATTGTTACTTCCGGGAAGTAGTGGGGTTGGCAAACCTGAATATAGACCATCGTTTTTTCAATGCCCTGGATATTATAATAAAAAAGCAAGGTACACTACAGGTGCAGGAAGAATTGGATACGGGGATCAGCCCGAGACAATTGCGTCGCCTGTTCGATTTTTATATCGGTAGTACACCCAAAACATTCAGTAAGGTGGTTCGTTTCCAGAATATTCTGCAGGCTAAACCTTCCATACAAAGTCTGCGCGAAAACAAATTGTTTTTTGATGCCGGGTACTATGACCAGTCCCATTTTATCAAGGAATTCAAAAGTATGTATGGGATGACACCTTCCCTGGCCTGGAAATTCCGGCCATAAAAAAATCCGGAAAATTTCCTTTGCTGGAAAATTCCCGGATTTTCCGGGTATAATTAAAAAAACTATCTTTCGCTTATCGGAACCTTAACTCTTGTGGTATCCCATCCCAAATACATATCAGCGCCGTTATCTCCGGGTTCGAAAGTAATGGAAAAAGCTTCCAGCGATTTACTGTCCTTGTCCACGGGAACCGTAGCCCTGGCTACATCGTTGGATTCTTTATAATCAAAAGCTCCCCATACATCCGTATCCTTGTTAAGGATAACCACCCATTCTTTTACTCCCGGAATGGAGAATAGAGTATATGTGCCGGCTTCAACCTCTTTATCTCCGAACATGACGTCTTTGAAAAAAGTGATCTCCGTAGCTTCATTAGCCCCTGTACGCCATACTTTGTCAAATGGTACCAGGGTTCCGAAAACAGGCCTGTCTTTTTTCAAGGGCCTTCCGTAAACTACTTTTGCAATAGGCGGAGCTTTTCGGTCTGTGCGGTAATAGGCTATATCGCATGGACTTTTATCCAGTCCGCTGAATTTCTGTGCATTGACTGCCGGAGCAAAAGTCAGTGCCATAACCAGTATCAATAAGCTGATATATTTCTTCATAACAGGGAAAATGTATTTTTTAAGTTGTTATGCTCTAAATTAGCAAATCTTTTTCAATCCCGCCCCAATGACCCGGAAACTTTGGGATATTTTTATAAGTTGTAGGAAATCACCTCTTATGATAATAAAGCCTGGTCCAGGTCTGCAATAATATCCGCCACGTTTTCCAGTCCTACCGAAACCCTTACCAGTCCGTCCGTTATACTCACCTGCAAACGGTCTTCTTCACTAAGTTTACTGTGTGTGGTAGATGCCGGATGTGTTACTATGGTCCGGGTATCTCCCAGGTTTGCGGATAGTGAACACATTTTTATGGCATTCAGGAATTTCCTGCCTGCTTCCACGCCGCCTTTAACTTCAAAAGCGACAATACTTCCACCGGCTTTCATTTGTTTTTTGGCCACTTCATACTGCGGATGGGATTTGAGGAAAGGGTATTTTACCCAGTTTACCTGCGGGTGATCTTCCAGGAACTCTGCTACTTTAAGTGCGTTTTCACAGTGCCTGTCTACACGTACCGCCAGGGTTTCCAGGCTTTTGGATAATATCCACGCGTTAAAAGGGGACAGGGACGGCCCTGTGTTACGGGAAAAGAGGTAGATTTCCCGGATAAGGTCTTTTTTACCCACCGTAACACCTCCCAGTACACGGCCTTGTCCGTCTATAAGTTTGGTAGCGGAATGGATCACCAGGTCCGCACCGAATTCTATAGGGTTCTGGAGATAGGGTGTAGCAAAACAGTTGTCGATAACCAGGATAAGGTTGTGTTTTTTTGCTATTTTACCCAGTAGTTCCAGGTCCAGGATATCTACTGCCGGATTCGTCGGGGTCTCCGCGAAGAGTATTTTAGTGTTCGGTTGTATGAGCGATTCTATCTTTTCCGTTTCGTCTACCCGGAAATAGGAAGTATTGATGTTCCACTTCGGTAAAAATTTGGTGAACAGGGTATGGGTAGAGCCGAATACCGATCGTGCAGCGACAATATGGTCACCGCTGTTCAGCAGGGCGGCAAAGGTAGAGAATACGGCAGCCATCCCGGTAGCGAAGGCATAACCGCTTTCCGCTCCTTCCATTTTACATATTTTATCTACGAATTCGGATGTATTGGGATTGGTAAACCTGCTGTAAATATTCCTTTCTTTTTCCTCTGCGAAAGAAGCCCTCATGTCTTCCGCGTCTTCAAAGACAAAACTGGAAGTAAGATATAACGGACTCGTATGTTCCAGGAACTCCGTTTTTTCTATTCGCGTGCGTACGGCGTCGGTTTCAAAATGTTGCTTTTTCATTGCTTACAAACTATTTTTTTATTGTTTAAGAATGGTATTTTTCGTATTTTTGAATTATGAACTCTTCCAAAAAATATAAAGATATAGAGAGGATATCCCACTTTGCTATGGAATCACAAATAGCTTCTTTTCGCATTGAAGGAATTAAAATATCAAAGAAACGGGCACAGGAAATTCGCAAGAAAATCGTAGATGACCTCCTTCAAAAAGACACTACTCCAAATCCCTGAAAAAAGTTATCATTGGCTCATATTTCTTATGAGAAGCGGCTTGCACTGCTGATATGTATGTTTCCATATTCTTATTGGTGATTTTATTAAACGAAAATCTTTTAAACCCATTTTTCATGGCTATAAGGTTGGATAACAATCTGGCTGTTCTCCCGTTTCCTTCCCGGAATGGATGAATAAACAAAAACTCGGCATGTAGCGGTGCTACATGAGTAATCAAATTCTCATAGCTATCGTATACTTTTGGCAAAGAAAGTAAAAAGTCTTTTTCGAATTCTTTGATTATATCAGGTAAAAATCGGGCGGCGGGGAACAGAAAACCTCCTTTGGATATATTTACCTGTCTTAAAGAACCTGCAAAATCGTAAAGATGTTCTAAAGCGGTTTTATGGATTTCAGAAATAAAGGTCCAGGAGAACAACTTAATTTCATCCAATAACATTTCGTATTGAATTTCAGCTTTCAAAAAACCTTTGTATTCTTCCTCACCGATCATTTTCGGGTTGGTAAGACCAAGTTTGTTTGGTAAAATCTCATCTTCTGATTTTGGTGTATGGTACTTCATCTCATATGTTTAGAGTTTATTCTCGGTGTTGTTTTTTACTATAATATTCATCTGTTCTGTGATGAGCTCTACATCCTTACTGTCGGTCATCCAGTTTACAAACGCTGCGCGGATACCTTTTTTACCCTGGTATACGGTTGGGGTCATAAAGACTTTCCCGGTGCGGTTAAGGGCGGTGAGGAAAGGCTGGACTTTCTCCTGGTTTTCTTCCCCGCTCAGTGTAAAGCATACGGTGTTAAGCCGTACCGGGGCCAGCAGTTCAAATTTAGGGTTTTGTGTTATATAATCTCCTAAAATCCGTGTCATTTCCACGGAATTCTCTACAATATATCTGTAGCCTTTTTTGCCGTAAGCCCTTAATGTAAACCATACCGGCAGGGCTTTTAACCTTCTGGAATTCTCTGGCAGAAAGTTGAGGTAGCTGAAATTTTCCATGGGGTCGCCCAGGTAAGGGGCATCGGAATTCTGAAAGGTCTCTGCCTGTAACAGGTTATGCTCCTTACGTACCAGGAAAAATGCATTTTCGTAAGGTACATTCAGCCATTTGTGGCAGTCTACGGTAATACTGTCTGCTTCCTCCCAGCCTTTGAGCAGGTGTTTGTACTCTGGTGAACAGGCAGCAAAACCACCGAAAGCGGCATCGATATGCCACCAGAAGTTATACTTTTTCCGCAGTTTCCCGATTGCTTCGAAGTCATCAAAATCTACGGTATTTACCGTTCCTGCACTGGATATCAGTATAAAAGGATCGCCTTTCAGTTCCAGTATCTTGTTTTCCAGATCATCCGGGTCTATGGCTTCCCGGTTTCCCTCCAGGGTATTTACTTTCAGGATATTCCTGCTTCCCAGTCCCAGCATAGCCAGTGATTTTACGGAAGACGAATGCGGAGTAGCCGTTAGTATATGTACTTTGTCCCGTATACCGTCTTTGGCATAGTCTTTTCCCTTTTGTTTTCCGTACCACTGTCTTGCCACGGCCAGGCAGGTAAAATTGGACATGGTAGCGCCGGTAACAAATCCACCGAAAAAGTCGGGGGGAAGGCCAAAGAGGTCTAGTGCTAATTGTATGGTTTCTTCTTCGATGACCGCCGAAATATCGCCTTCTCCTTTGGTTACCTGGGTATTCTGGTCATATACCGTAGCCAGCCAGTCACCTGCTATAGATGCCGGGGTGGAACCTCCGGTAACAAACCCCAGGTACCTGGGGCCGGAAGAGGCGACGATAAGAGGTTCGAGCCTGGCGTTAAATTGTTCCAGGACCTTTGCCGAGCCAAGACCTTCTTCACTTAGTTGTGGCATCTTACCAACTTCAAAAGTTGTGGATACCGGTCTGTGCCGCAGATTGTCCAGGTAATCCGTAGCCTGCGCTTTTATTTTGTCAAGTATGGCATCCAGTTCGGTCAAGTCCTTATGTAAATGCTGGTACATGAGATCGTTGCTTTTTTGTCTATATCCTTATCCTGTATTATTCTCCACGGTCCGCAAGCCGGAGTATATCTCCGAAGACTCCCCTGGCCGTTACATTGGCCCCTGCACCTGCTCCCTGAATGACCAGTGGTCTTGTGCCGTAGGACTCAGTGTATATTTCAAATATGGAATCGGAACCTTTTACCTGGCCGAGAGCGCTTTGTTCGGGAACGGAAACGAGTTTTACTTCCAGGATACCCTTGTCCTGTTGTAAGTCGCCGGAAAGCTCCCCGATATATCGGAGTACATGACCGGGTTCCTGTTTTGCCTTTATATCCGTGTATGTATTGTCCAGTTTTCCAAGGCTGGAGAGAAAATCCGTTGCTTTTCCTTCGCGAAGGCCCGAGGTTTCGGGGATCAGGTTCTGTATCCTGATGTCTTCAAATTCGTTGTGCAGGTCCAGTTCCCTGGCCAGGATAAGGAGTTTTCTTCCCACGTCGTTACCCGAAAGGTCTTCCCTGGGGTCCGGTTCGGTAAATCCTTTGTCTATGGCTTCCTGCAATACCTCGCTGAAAGGCCTGTCTTCCACGGAAAAGGTATTGAAAAGGTAACTCAGTGATCCTGAGAATACACCTTTGATACCGGTGATGTTCTCCCCGGAAAGATGGAGTAGTTTTATGGTGTCTATAAGTGGCAATCCGGCGCCTACATTGGTTTCGTAAAGGTATTGTTTCTGGTTTTTGTCCAGGGTTTCCCTTAATTCTTTATAGAAACTGTAACTGAGTGTGTTAGCGATCTTGTTGGACGAAACTATATCAAACCCGTTGTTGATGAGTTCTATATAATTTTCCACAAAATCCACACTGGCTGTGTTATCTATAGCAATGAGGTTTTCCAGGTGATGTGTTTTGGCGTATTTAATAACGGCATCTGCACCGGAGGATTGGTCACTGTTGTCAATAACTTCTTTCCAGTTGTCTCTTATGCCGTTTTTGTCCAGGAGCACCTTTTTGGAGTTACCCACGGCAAAAATATTCAGACGTATATTCTTGCGCTTTTCGATACTGTCTGCCGACGAGAGTATTTGTTCTATAAGTGTTCCTCCCACCAGTCCGTGACCGAAAATGGCGATATTGATCTTTTTGGAGATACCGAATATTTCCCCGTGTATGACATTCAGCGCCTTATGCAGTCCGGATTTTTTTACGACCAGGCTGACGTTCTTCCCGGTAACGGTGTTGTTAAACAACAGGGGGACAACCTGATTTCTTATCAAGGCATTGTATGGTTTGTGAAACGTGCTGAGGTCCTGCCCGACAATGGAAATAACCGATACATTATCTACCGCGGATATCTTGTTGACGTCTTTGGAGTAGAAGTCTTTTTCAAATTCTTTTTCCAGTTCCACGATAGCCCTGGTAGCGTTTTCCGCATCTACTACAAGCCCGATACCCCTTTCCGAAGATCCCTGTGAAATAATACTCACACTGATATTGCTGTCACCGAGTGCCCGGAAGATGCGCGCATCTACTCCCGCTTTTCCGAGAAGCCCTCGTCCTTCCAGGTTAAGCAAGGCCACGTTTTCCAGTACGGATAGCGATTTAATACCTTCTTTATTGGGTTCGGAAGTAATGAGAGTGCCTTTGTTATCGTTGTTAAAGGTATTGAGTATCCGCAGCGGTATGTTCTTTTCAATCAGCGGAATAATGGTTTTGGCGTGCAAGATGGTGGCGCCGAAATTGGCCATTTCATTCGCTTCGTTATAGGACAGTTGTTCTATACGTTGTGCATCGGGCACTAGTTCCGGGTTGGCTGTGAATATACCGTCTACATGCGTATAGCTTTGCAATTCTTCCGCATCCAGGAAGTTAGCAATGAGAGAAGCCGTGTAGTTACTGCCGTTCCTGCCCAAGGTTGTGGTCTCGTTTTTGGTATTGGAGCCGATAAACCCGGTGACGATGTTTACCGTATCGTGATTGTGTTCTTCGAAATGCCCGAGGACATTCTCCTTGGAAAGTTTTTCCAGGGGCTGCGCATTCCCGAATTTCTCATCTGTTTTAATGAGTTTTCGGGTGTCGGTAAATACGGCGTTAATGCCTTTGTGTTTTAAAACTTCCGTAATGAGTTTAGCCGAAATAACTTCTCCCTTGGACAGTATCTGGTCTTTTATTTTGGAACTGTAATCTCCCAGAAGACCTACGCCTTCAAACAGTTTTTCGAGCTTGGTGAATTCCCCGGAAAAATCCACATAGTCAAAATCAGCCTGCTGGTATGTTTTGAATTCTTCCAGTTGCTTTGCGAAATCTTCTCCTTTCGCCGCCTTTTCGAGTATTTCTTCCAGTTCATTGGTGGCATTACCCCTTGCGGAAACTACTACGGTAATTCTTTCGCCCTGTTCTATTTTGTTTTCGATAATGCGCAGTGCATTGGTAATGCCTTCTCCGTTAGCCAGCGATTTACCGCCAAACTTCAATACTTTCATCCTGTTGTTGTTTTTTCCTTTTTGAAATATTCCTCCTATGAGTTTTTCCAGTTGTTCGAATTCTATTAAAAAAGCGTCATGTCCGTGTACGGAATGTATTTCTCCGTAGGTAACCCTGTCATGGGCCTGTGCCAGTTGTTTGTGTGTTTCCCGGTTTTCTTCGGCAGTGAAGAAGAGATCGGAATCTACTCCTATGATATGTATGTTGGCATTTATAGATTCCAATACATTAAAATGCTCTTTGTGTCCCCTGGTTACATCGATGGTCTTCAGGAGTTGGTTCATCAGCCTGTATGCGGCAACCTGAAAGCGCTCCTGTAGTTTATTGCCGTGATGTAATAGCCAGCTTTCCACATTAAAAACTTTAAGTTCCTGGTTAGTGGTGCGGTTGAAACGGGTCTTGAAAGATTCCGGTGTACGGTAGCACAACATGGCGTGCATACGCGCATCGTGTACGGGTTGACGGGAATTTACCAGGAATTGTTCCTGTACCTGGCAGTTGGCAATAAGCCAGTCCGTCGATTTCCAGTCCGAAGCAATAGGAATGAGATGTTCGGTAATATCAGGATTCAGTACGGCCATTTCCCAGGCAATACCACCTCCCATAGAGCCCCCTATCAGGGCAAAAAGTTTTTCGATACCCAGTTTTTCCAGGCCTGTAAGGAATATTCTCGCCATGTCACGGGCTACGAAATCCTTGTAATTGTCTATGACAAATCCGTCATAACCATTGCCGGGGACATTGAAGGCCAGAATGGTATAAATGGAAGTATCTATGCCTTTGCCTTCGCCAATAAGGTCTCTCCACCAGCCGGTCTCCCCGGCAACATCGGAATTCCCGGTAAGCGCGTGGTTGACCAGTATTACCGGAGCTTCTCCCAGGGTTTTTCCGAAAACCTGGTAAGACAGCGGGATACGTGGAATTTCCACACCGAACCCGGTGACAAAACCTGTAATTTCAAGCTGATTTAAATTGCTTTTCAATGTAACTGTTTTTTATTTGTATGTATATGTTACCAGAAAAGCTATTACGGAAAGTAATTACCCTGTAAATCGTGTTAATGTAAACACGGGGTTATCTTTCCCCATTCGGGGTAGAACGTAGCACCTTCTCCATGAGGGAGGGTTGCTAAGGCTTCAACGGGTCTATTCCCTCGGCCTTTCTTGATAACATATGAATTATTTTACTGAACTTTTATTTCTACGCGCCATTACGGAGCATCGTAAATGAAGGGCAAAGTAATGGAATAATACTGAAACAGGCAATACTTTTGTATCAATTTTTATATTTCGGAAAAAAAGAGACCAGGTCAAATGGCCCCGAGTATTTTATCCATGATCCATGCCGTATGTACCGCTGTTGACCCGGTAGAAGGATGTATGCCTTGTCCGTCCAGGTGTTTCTTCATATTTTTTACGTGATATAATTGTATGTTTTCCGGGTGGTCGATAAAGAGTTCCTGTATGCCTTTATCGTTATTCAGGACCACAGGAGCCTCATCAAAGACCGAAAAAGTTATTTTCCCTTTACTGCCCAGTATTTCCACCTTGTCCTCACGGGTATGGCAGCCAAAATTCCAGCTTCCGGAGCCGGTAATACCGCTATTGTGGAGCCAGCATGCCGTCATGGCATCTTTTGCATCATAAAGTTGCTGTTGGTTAAGACTTATGCCGTGTACGTCTTTGATATCGCCGAGGAGAAAGGTAAACAGGTCCAGGCCGTGGCTTGCCAGGTCATCGAAATAACCTCCGGAAGCTATTTTCACATCGGTACGCCAGTTGTATACGCCGGAAAGATCCTGCTCGTTCGGCGGTTTGCTGAGGTGCCAGTTTATGTGCCTTATGTCTCCCGCTTCACCGTTGTCCAGCCATGTTTTTATCTGGAGGAAACGGGGCAGGGAGCGGCGGTAATAGGCCACAAACAAAGGGACTCCTGCTTTTTCAAAAGCTTCCTGAATGGCCAGGCTGTCCCGGTAGGAAGGGGCAAGGGGCTTTTCTATACAACAGGATTTGCCCGCTGCAGCTACCCGGAGTCCGTAGTATTTATGTGTATCGGGAGGCGTAGCGATGTAAACGGCATCAATTTCATTATCGTTGATAAGTTCGTCCGCATCTGTATAATACTTTTTTACATGATGCCGTTGAGCATAATCACGGACCTTGTCCGCATCGCGTCGCATTACGGCAGCCAGTTCGAACCCTTCGGTCCTGTGATAAGCAGGACCGCTCTTTTTTTCGGTGACATTGCCGCATCCAATGATGCCCCAGCGAAGGATTTTATGCATTATTTCTTTTTATTTTCTATGAATTTTAACCACGGATTCACGGATAGCAGGATTCGTTTTCTAACGGTGCCTTTAAGAGACTGTCCAAGTCTTATTTTTTTTGCCTTATTGCTTTCTTTTCTCCTTTTTCTTCCGCCGGTCCTCTCATATGTATAATCAGTCCGTTGAGGAAATTTCGTAAAAACTGGTCGCCACACTCCATGTATTTCGGGTGGTCTTCTCTGCGGAACAGAGCACCCAGTTCGGATTTGGATACGTTGAAACCAACCAGTTTCATGATTTCTACGATGTCATCGTTGGTTAGTTTCAGCGCTACCCGCAATTTCTTTAAAATGTCATTATTGGTCATAAGTTGTTGTTAAATATTAAAAAGTATTATTTTTCTGCTGCGGTCTCTATGGTGAACAATTCGGAAAACGCTATCGAAGCCGTTTTACGATCAAAGAATGCCGAAGCAATACCCAGGTTTCCGGCTTCCACCTGTTCCCTGATAAAAGGGTTTTCGCGTATTATTTTTTCCTTGGAAAATTCGAGATTAAACCTGGTAATGGCATCGGCAATATCTTCCGGGTTCTTGTTTTTCAGGGCTTCTATACTGAATTTTTTTGAGATCAATGCATCCTCTATCAATGGCTTTAAGTAAGATTCCTTTCCGGCTATATGAGCTTCGATAGCTTCTTTTACAAAGGAATTTCCGGAATTTCCCATCAGGAGGATGAGTTTTGCACCCTGGTTACGGCAAGCTACTTCTATACTGCGGATGATAGGAGTGCTTACCGCGTTTCCGGCGGCCCTGATAGGTACCAGGTCGCCAATACCGGTATTGAGGAGCATGTTTAAAGGTTCTCTGAGGTCAATACAGTTTACCACCACGGCAAGCGGACAAGTACTGAGGAAGTCGGTAAGTTCTTTGTTTCTCAGCCGGCGGGAGATGAGGTTGCCTTTAACATAACTCTTGTTCCCTTCTTTTAAGTAATTGAGAATTTCTCCCGGGGATGATTTCAATATGATTTTTTCGGGATTTTTACCCTCAAAATCGATTTCCTCGCCTATATTATAACTTTCCTTCAGGCCTATAATGTTCACATCGATCTGGTGTTCCCTGGCAAAAGTACTTTCAAAATCCCGGAGAATTTCTACTACATCCTGGTCTATATAACTGGAAAAAGTAGCATCAATGATTACCTTGCTATTATCCGGAACACTCCAAAGCGTATTTTTTATGGAAGCCCGGTTAAGGAAAGAAACCTCGTTGGAAAGTTCTAGTTTAATGGCTTCGCCCTTCATAAACCTGGTGTTTTCGATAAAGAACGGATTGTAATAATTGTTCCGTAAAAGAAAAAACACACTCAGTGCCGAACCGATCAATACACCTATGAGCACATCAGTAAGCAGAATGGCAATAACTGTCGTAACAAACGGAAGGAACTGGCTCCAGCCCTTGGCATACATTTTCCGGAACAGGGAGATGGATGCCAGTTTATATCCTACTACTAATAATATGGCAGAGAGGGAAGCCAGGGGAATGAGATTGATGACGGAACTTATAAAAAGTACGCTCAACAGCAAGAGGAGACCGTGAAGTATGGTAACGAGTTTGGTCTGTCCGCCGGCTTCTATATTTACCGTGCTGCGTACGATTACCGAAGTAATGGCAATTCCGCCGATCAGGCCGGACAGGGTGTTGCCGATACCCTGGGCTATAAGTTCCCGGTTCGGAGGTGTTTTTCGTTTGTGCGGATCTATATTGTCTGTTGCTTCGATGTTCAGCAACGTAGACAGGGAAGCAATAATAGCAATAGTTATTGCGGTAGTCCATATCTTCATATTCCCTATGGCACTGAAATCTGGGGTTGTAATGAGGGAAGAAAAGTCGTCTACCCTGGGAATACTTACGAGATGAACGCTGTCGAGGTATAAGCCCGGAACAAGATATTTAAAAATAGAGTTTAGGACAACACCGAGGATAACCACGATCAGGGCCGGGGGAATCAGTTTGAAATTCTTTAGCGGTGTCTTTTCCCAGAAAAGCAAAATAAAAAGAGAAAACAGGGTAAGGAGAATGGAGCCGGGAGTAAAGGATTTGAAAAAAAGAGTAACGATTTTCCATGCATTGTCCAGGTAATCTTCCGAAAAACTGGAAAAACGGTCGTGGTCGAGCTCCATGCCCACAGCGTATTTGAGTTGCGAAAGAATAAGGATAATACCTATGGCAGCCAGCAATCCTTTGATAATGCTGGTGGGGATATAATCGGCAATGAGACCGGCTTTCAGAATGCCGAAAAGTAACTGGAAGAGTCCAGCGATGACCAGTGCGGTCAGAAAAATATTAAACCCGCCCAGGTCCTGGATAGCAAGGAATACCACAGCCGAAACACTGGCGGCCGGTCCGCTGACACTGGTCCCGGATTTACTCACCATTCCGATGACAAGTCCGCCTATAACCCCGGAAATCAATCCGGAAATGAGAGGTGCCCCACTGGCCAGCGCTATTCCCAGGCACAGGGGAAGTGCCACGAGAAACAAGACAATACTGGCAGGAATGTCCTTGTTCAGGCTGGAAAATAACGGGTTATGGGATTCTTCTTGCCCGGGTTTGTTTACGAATTCTTTTAAATTAGGGAGCTTTCTCAAGTCAGATTTTTTTCAGGTGCAACGGGGAAAATTTTTGTCAATATATTATTTTTTTGAGAATAATACATGCTATCTGTAAAGGAACATGCTTTTATTCTTAATTTTTATCCGGTTTGGCTATGATTTGATTTTGACAAAAATACAACAATAAAAATCAGGGAGTTTCAATTGTTTAATAATGAATTTATTAAGTTGTTTGTTATTCGGAAATATTGTAAATTAACTCCTTTAACCACTTACCAAATACTTTATGAGATGAAAACAAAAATTTTTACCCCCGTTTTTGCTTTTTTGATGGTTTTGGGAATGCAAAACCTTATTGTAGCGCAGGAAAAGGAAGCAGTTTCTGTTTCCGAAGATCAGCAGGCTGCCATGATGGAAGCCTGGAATGCCTATCGTACCCCCGGTGAAATGCATAAAATGCTCGCTATGGACACAGGCGAGTGGAATGCGGAAATAACCCATTGGGCAGACCCTTCTGCATCGCCTCAAAAGGCGAAGGGGACGGAGACCTGTAAAATGGTTATGGGAGGGCGTTACCTCAAAATATCCTTCAAAGGGGAATTTATGGGAGAGCCCTTTAACGGCCTTGGATTTATGGGATACGACAATGCGAAAAAAGAATTTTTCAGCACCTGGCTGGACGATATGGGTACGGGAATAATGATAGCCCGGGGAACTGTATCGGAAGAAGATAATAATACCATGGAAATGAGAGGTAGTATGGTGGACCCCATGACCGGAAATGATTTGAAGATCAGGGAAGTGGTTTCCCGGATCGATGAAAATACCCGCACGATGGAGATGTTTATGGAGTACAATGGAACAGAGATGAAAACGATGGAAATAAAATACAGCCGGAAGAAATAGATGGTTTTTTCAGAGATTGTGCTCATTCTGGCCGGGCTAGCCACCGCATTGATGGCCGGACTTTTTTACGCTTTCAGTATTGCTGTGAATCGCGGTTTGCAAGAGCTGGGCGACAAGGAGTTTGTTAAGGCTATGCAGCTTATAAATTTACGAATATTGAACCCTTTGTTTTTCCTGTTTTTTTTTGGCGCACCGCTATTATTGCTCTTAGCCACTGTACTTCATGGAGAAGGAGGAGGGAAACCGTTTGCTTTCCTGCTGGCAGCTACCATATTGTACCTTATAGGGGTGTTTGGTGTAACGGTAGTGAAGAATGTTCCGATGAACAATAAATTAGCAAAATTCACCCCGGAAACAGCTTCGAAAGAAGAAATTTCCGGGGTGAGGATTGCTTTTGAAAAGCCCTGGACACGTTGGAACCATGTCCGTACCGTGGCCTCTTGCCTGACCGTGATACTGGTTTTTATCGCGACTTATTTTTCCGGATGTCTTTAAAGAAGTGAAACAGCGACTTTATCTACGGCATTTATAGTGAAATCCAGATCCTCATAGCTCAGGGCATCATTGAGGAACCAGCTCTCAAATGCGCTTGGCGGCAGGTGAATACCTTCGTTCAGCATACCGTGGAAGAATTTTTTGAAGCTGTCATTGTTCCCGGTTGCCGAACTGTCAAAATCCCTTACTTCTTCACCGGTGAAGTGAACGGAGATCATGGAGCCCATCCGGTTGATGCGATGGGTTATTTCGTGTTTGGTCAATATCCTGGTGATACCTTTGTGGAGGTACAGTGTTTTTTCTTCCAGGCTTTTGAATATTGCCGGGTTTTTATCGAGTTCCGAGAGCATGGCCAGTCCCGCACTCATAGCAAGCGGGTTACCGCTAAGGGTGCCAGCCTGGTATACCGGACCGATTGGGGCCAGGAGATTCATAATTTCATTGCGGGAAGCAAAGGCCCCTACGGGAAGTCCGCCACCGATTACTTTACCGAAAGTAACGATGTCCGCCTTTATGTTAAAGGCTTCCTGTGCTCCGCCTTTGGCAAGACGGAAACCGGTCATCACTTCATCAAAAATAAGCAATGTACCGTATTCGTCACAAAGAGACCGGAGTCCTTGCAGAAAACCTTCTTCAGGGAGTATACACCCCATATTTCCGGCAACGGGTTCTATAATGACAGCTGCGATCTCGTTTCTATTGGCTTCAAACAGGATTTTTACGGATTCCAGATCGTTGTATGCAGCCAATAGAGTGTCTTTAGCCGTTCCCTGTGTTACCCCAGGGCTGTTCGGGGAACCGAAGGTAACCGCACCGCTTCCGGCCTGGATAAGGAAAGCATCGGAGTGGCCGTGGTAACAACCGGCGAACTTGATGATCTTTTCTCTTTTTGTATATCCCCGGGCCAGTCGCACAGCACTCATACAAGCTTCTGTTCCACTGTTTACAAAACGTATTTTATCGATATTCGGGACCATAGAAACCGCCAGCCTGGCAATTTCCGTTTCTGTTTCGGTGGGCATACCGAAGGAAGTGCCTTTTTTTGCTTTTTCGGTTACCGCTTTAATAACCGGTTCATGTGCGTGTCCGAGGATCATAGGCCCCCAGGATGCAATATAATCGATGAGCCGGTTACCGTCCGCATCATATAAATAGGCCCCCTTGGCCCTGTCTATAAAAACCGGGGTTCCTCCTACGGATTTAAAGGCTCTTACGGGAGAGTTAACACCTCCCGGTATATATTTTTCGGCTTCTGCAAATAATGCGCTGCTTCTCTGATATATCATATTGTGTAATTTTTTCTTTTTTTGGCTGTTTTCCCCCGGTTGGGGACGTGGTTCTTTCCCGTTGAAACCCACGGTTTTTCCCGGTTTGGGCGTATGATTCTTTCCCGTTGAGACGCACGTCCGTGCGTCTTTACTGAGAATACTATCGTATTTTTAGTTCCTGGCCTACGGCGATATTATTATCTCTCAGTCGGTTTACCCTTTTGAGGGCATCGACTGTCGTATTATACCTTTTGGAGATGGAGTACAAGGTATCGCCACGTTGCACGATATGTGTTCTGTCGTTATTCGAAACGATTTGTTTCCTTGCTCCTGAACTGCCGAGTACCTGCTCGTCATACGTATATAGCCGGTATTTGTCTATCAGGCTTATGAGTTTTTGCGGATACCTGGGGTCGGTGGCATATCCAGCTTTTCGCAATCCCTTGGCCCATCCGTGATAATCGTCTTTGCGAAGGTCAAACAGGGAGGCATATCTGCTTCTGCTGGTGAGGAAAAGGGAGTGATCGCGATAAGAGGTCATAGGGTGATCGTACTTCCGGAAGCATTCTCCTTTTTCATCATCATCGTGATACTCCATGCCACCGGACCAGCCCGTATGACATTTGATACCGAAGTGATTATTGGTTTTCAGTGTAAGTTCTCCCATACCCGATCCGCTTTCCAGGATTCCCTGCGCGATGGTAATACTTGCCGGAATACCGAATTCCCGCATTTCGTCCTGTGCGATGGGAGCGAACATTTCGATATATTCTTCGGTAGAACCTATCCGCATACGGGTAAAACCTGTGCTTTTTTTGATATCATCATCTTTTTTTACCGATGTTTTGGGCTCTACCCTTACCGTTTTGGTCTTGTCAGCGTTTCGTTTCCTGGCAGCTTTTTTCTTGGAACCACAGGAAGAGGCTACCAGCCCCAGAATGATAAGTGCAAATAATATTTTTCGCATGCGTTTGTTGGTTATCTTATTGTCCTTTTACACCAGGTACAGGATTATAAATATTGATTTTTATCGTATAAGAGGCAGTTTCTTTTTCAGCAGTACCGTGTTCATGCCGGGAATTCCCTGTAAGCCCCCTGTGTGAACGGCAAGTATTTTCGAGCCGCTCTTAAAATAACCGTTGTTTACGAGTTTTAGTATACCGTACAGCATTTTGCCCGTATAAACCGGATCCAGCGGAACCCCGGTCTTTTGCCTGAAATCGTTTATAAAACGAACCAGCTCTTCATTTACTTTGGCATATCCGCCGAAATGGAATTCACCGTGTAAACACCAGTTATCTTTCTGCGCAAATTTACGAATATCATCGATTAAAAAATCACCCTTCAGGGCCGGGAATCCCAATACTTTCTGATTATCTCCGGAACTGTTTATCAATCCTGCAATAGTACCTCCCGTACCAACGGCGCAACAAATATAATCAAAGTCCGTATCTCCGGAAGTCAGTATTTCTTCACACCCCTTTACGGCAAGCAGGTTGGTGCCTCCTTCGGGAAGCAGGTAAAACGAACCGAATTCTTCCTGCAGGCCGGCTGTGAATTCCGGGGTGTCCTTCCGGCGAAAATCGGATCGGGAAACAAATTTAAACTGCATTCCTTCGTTTTCAGCAAAAAGGAGAGTAGGATTTTCGCCTGTTTTTTCACAAAGTTCTTCTCCGCGAATAACTCCTATGGTCTTAAAGCCGCATTCTTTGCCTGCTGCCGCTGTTGCCGCAATATGATTGGAATAGGCCCCGCCGAAAGTAAGAAGGGTATCGTAGCCTTTCTCCTTTGCTTCCAGTAGATTGTATTTCAGTTTTCGGAATTTGTTTCCCGACACAAACGGATGTATAAGGTCTTCACGTTTTATTTCCAGCCGTATCTTTTTCTGCCGGAGAATGTCCAATACTATTTCCTGGTTCAAAATATATCTGTTAGCAATACAAATGTAGGGAAGAAGGAGCAGGAAGCAAAAAAGAGAAAAGCCCCGGATAGAGATCAGTTTTCTGTACTTCCGGGGCTTTTCCCGATGATAATATTTATATTTTATTCATTTTACCAAAAGGCTGAATGGAACTCCGGTGCAGGGAATCGGCCTTTCGTATCATATCCTCAAACATTCTGTGCCGATATTCCATCCGTTGCCGGAACAGGCTGTCATTACTGAAAGGATGGAAAAAGGTAGAATCGGAAGGAAAGGAGTTGAAGAAATCTTTTCCGAAGGTATCCGGTATGCCAGTGCCGAAGTTTTGCCGGAAATGATTCATCAGGCTGTCCACAGTTTCGGGAGACAGTTCCGTTCCGCCCGAAGAGAACGACCAGGTGTAGGTGGAATCCATACGGATAACATTGCCGTTTTCGTCTACCTCTTTGTCTACTTTCCAGCTTTCCTGTGGTTTCGGAACACTGGTTTTGGCCTGTTCCTTAGCATTCAGGCCCGAATCATTACTTTGGGAAGTTTCTTGTCCGCTACAGGAAACCATTGCGAACAGAGCTGTGCATAGAAAAATAAATGGTCTCATTTCTTAATGTTTTTTTACTGAAAAATACAGCAAAAAAAGTGCCATTCAAATGTTAATAACTATTAAAAATATAGCGCAAAAATTGCCAGGGATTCCTGGTTCTCAGGTAGTCGTAATTATTTTCATTGGTATAGGCTTCTCTTTCGAAACTGATGTTCTTGTATGCGATGTAAGCGTTGCGGTATTTTATCAATCCGACGAGCCATTCTATGCCGTACACCAGGTAAAAAGGGAAGATCAGAAGTTCCAGTTGTTGCCGCAAATGAATCCTCTCGTGGTTGAGAAGTACCGGGTCATTTTTCAGTTCGGGGGTTTTGAGAAATATTACCGGCCAAAGCGTTAAGCCTACGTAGCGCTTCGGAAACAGGTATTTGGAAATTAATATCATACGTCGCTTTCAGAAATGAAATCAAAAAATTACCTTTGTAAATATAACAAGATATGTACCAAACTATTGTGCCTCTAACAAATAATTAGGAGAGTCCGGATATTGGTCTTGTCGATTTTCAGGATTTGATAAAAAAAATTATCCCCATAGAAGAAGGAGATTACTACCTGTCGCCGGAAGGGTATAAGGTATTTACGGAGCAGTATCACCGAAAAAGAGGGTATTGCTGCGAAAGCGGATGCAGGCACTGTCCTTACGGATATGACAGGAAAACCAATACAAAGCGTTGATGGACAAGGGTAACATGCAATATAAAATAAAAATTGTCTATACGGACCACGGGGTGGATATATAAGGTGCCCTTGGTTTTTTATTTACCTGTCCGTGACCTTTACGGAGTTTTCTGTTATTCTGACTAATAATCTTATTATCTCAATTCATTATAATTTAATCCCATTAAATGAGTCTAATTCCCCAATGCCTGTCCTTGGTTTATCGAAGGGCTCTGCATCGAAATGGGCTAAGGTTTGTTCATTTGAATGCCTCGCGGTAGTTGATTATGGTTTGTATAGGGTATGTACTGTATACCCGGTTATACTGCTTAATCTTATTATCCACTGCCATTTCAAGATTAAATATCGGAGGGAATTCTACGGAAATTGCCAGCTTTTCCATCATATGATACCAATGTAAATCACGTTCCGAAACGGAAGGACATGCTTGTGCCAAAAGAAAAGAAACTGGCGTTGCAAAATGCCCTGCGTTACTTTGATAAAAACACCACGCTGCCTTGTCACCGGAAAAATACGGGGGGGATATATATGTGCTGTTTTCGTCCGGATTATTTTGGATAAGCATTCACAACGGCGGAGGTGTCGGTTGGGGGAGAGGTGATAAACGGCGGATTCGGCATGGTTCTTGATAGTACAAAAGAGGCTGTAAACCGCTTGAAATCCATGTTGTTCCGGGAAGTGAACAATAGTATCGCAAGACGCAGCTGGGGTGCGGAATGGAGAAGCCGTTGTTGCTATAAACAGGGCAATGCAGGCAGAACCACGTTTAAAAGTAACGCTCCCCAACCAGGTAGATGATATACTTTTCTGAAATATTTAACAGCAAAGAAAAGTGTGCTTGTAATGAAAGCCCGAAGGAAATTTGTATTTTTATAACAGGAACCTGATATATTCCGGATATAGAAATCCGGGAATGAAGTACACACCAAGACTAAACACGATTAATCTTAAAAAAAGCAGTATGAAAGCAATAAAACTATTACCGGTACTCTTGCTGGCGGTTGTTACGGGGGCCTGTTCTTCGGTCCGGGTGGCTGCCGATTATGACAAACACGTGAATTTTGATACGTACAGATCTTTTGCCTTTTTTAAACCGGGGGTAGATAAAGCGGAAATATCCGACCTCGACAAAAAGAGAATACTCCGTGCCATTGAAACGGAGTTGATAGCAAAAGGAATGACCAAGTCCGATAACCCGGATATGCTTGTCAGTATTTTTACTACAGAGAAAGAACGGGTGGATGTATACAACAACTACGGCTGGGGTTGGGGCTGGAATCCCTACTGGTGGGGAATGGCCTATCCTAATGTGTCTACTAGTACAGAAGGGTCACTTTTTATCGATTTTATCGATGCTGGAAAAAACGAGTTGGTATGGCAGGGTAAAGGCACGGGATACCTTACACAGCGAATGGATAAAAAAGAAGAGCGGATCAATGAATTTGTGAAAAGTATACTGGAAAAATATCCTCCCGGAATAGAAACCAGGACTGCTAAATAAACCGGTTGGAATAAAATACGATATTTTAAGAACCCCTGTGGCACTACCGCAGGGGTTTTTTTATACTTTTTGTTGAGAAAACAATCTGTTGTATTGGAAAATGTTGCGATAATGTTATTTAGCAGTGTTTTTTAGTGCCGGTATAGGTGTTGTTGAGTTAAAATATTATATTTATTGCTAAAATAAAGAATTTGCCTGATGACATCGAAGCAAAGAGCAACAGCTTACTGGAAGGAGAACATTAAATACCTCTCCGTTCTTCTCTCCATTTGGTTCCTGGTATCCTACGGAGCGGGAATACTATTCAAAGATCTTTTAAATCATATTCGCATAGGTGGTTTTGAACTCGGGTTCTGGTTTGCCCAGCAAGGGGCCATTTACGTTTTTGTGATACTCATTTTCGTATATATCCGGTTGATGAATAAGCTGGATAAGAAGTACGGGTATGATAAATAATACCTACAGCCATGCAGATATAGGTATGGCAGACTCTCCCTTTTTTAAGTTTCCGGAGGATATTCGGAAGGGACAAATATCATAAACAGTATATCCGCCGATGAAGATCCGGTACAGGGATGTTTTTTTCATGCTTCTTTGTTTGCAAAACATATAAATACAACCAACCATGAGTGTACAAGTCTGGACGTATGTCTTAGTAGCTATTTCATTTACCATTTACATCGGTATTGCCATATGGTCCCGTGCGGGGTCCACAAAAGAGTTTTATGTTGCGGGAGGAGGAGTTTCCCCGCTCGCCAACGGAATGGCTACTGCCGCAGACTGGATGTCCGCGGCCTCTTTTATATCTATGGCCGGGATTATTTCCTTTATGGGATATGACGGTGCGGTATACCTTATGGGGTGGACAGGTGGATATGTGCTTCTTGCATTGCTCCTGGCCCCTTACCTTAGGAAATTCGGTAAATTTACCGTTCCGGATTTTATAGGAGACCGTTATTATTCCGCTACAGCGCGTACAGTAGCGGTTTTATGTGCTTTATTGGTGTCCTTTACCTATGTAGCAGGGCAGATGCGCGGTGTGGGAGTGGTCTTCTCCCGCTTTCTGGAAGTGGATATCAATACCGGGGTGATTATAGGTATGGTGATCGTACTCTTTTACGCGGTGCTGGGAGGGATGAAGGGGATAACCTATACCCAGGTGGCCCAGTATTGTGTTTTGATATTTGCTTTTATGGTGCCCGCCATTTTTATTTCCATTCAGATGACAGGAAACCCTGTCCCGCAACTAGGTATGGGAGATACGCTTGCAGATGGCTCCGGGACATACCTGCTGGATAAACTGAACGGATTGTCTGAAGAACTGGGGTTTGCCAAATATACGGACGGAACCAAAAGTATGGTTGATGTCTTTGCTATAACCCTGGCCCTGATGGTGGGGACGGCAGGGTTGCCCCATGTTATCGTCCGCTTTTTTACCGTACCCAAAGTGAAAGATGCCCGGAAATCAGCCGGACTGGCCTTGCTTTTTATTGCTATTTTGTACACTACGGCACCTGCGGTTTCCGTTTTTGCCAGGACCAATCTTATAGAGACTGTCAGTGACCGGAACTATGCGGATATGCCGGAATGGTTTACGAACTGGGAAGCTACAGGGCTGGTAGCATTTACGGATAAAAATAAGGATGGTCGCATACAGTACCTGGCAGATGAAGAAGCTAACGAACTACATATAGATAATGATATTATGGTACTGGCAAATCCGGAGATTGCCCGGTTGCCCAACTGGGTGGTAGCCCTGGTTGCCGCCGGGGGGCTTGCCGCAGCACTTTCTACAGCAGCCGGGTTGTTACTGGTAATCTCCACTTCGGTAGCACATGATCTGATAAAAAAACAAATAAAACCCGGTATATCGGATAAAACCGAATTATGGATAGCCAGGGGCAGTGCTGCAGTAGCGGTGATAGTGGCGGGATATTTCGGGATTAATCCGCCCGGATTTGTTGCGGCCGTGGTAGCCCTGGCATTCGGTCTGGCCGCGGCTTCGTTTTTTCCGGCCATCATTCTCGGTATCTTTTACAAGCGGATGAACAAGGAAGGAGCAGTGAGCGGTATGATAGCAGGTATATTGCTGATGTTGTTCTACATGATGAAATTCAAATTCGAAATGTTTGGTGGAGGTAGTGAAGAAGACTGGTGGTTCGGTATTTCCCCGGAAGGGTTCGGTATGGTGGCTATGATCGTCAATTTTATCGTAGCCCTTCTGGTAAACAGCTTTACTCCCGAACCCCCGGAAGAGGTACAGGAGATCGTAGAAAATATCCGTATTCCAGATGGAGAGGAAAATGCGGTTTCGCACTGATCCGTAGCCCTGAAAACACGGTGGTTTTATAAAAACTATTTACAGATCGTCAATTGTTCGGATGACAGTTAAGATTATAAGATAAAAATATGTCTGAAGAAGATTTTAATTATATATTTGATATGTTTTTGCATTTTCAGACGATAAAATAGCAACAAGCGAATACAATTAATAATACAATGTCAACAATGAAGAAACCATCAGGGCGATCCCGTTTCGTGCATCCTTGGGGTACGATAACGCCAGGGTACGGCCTGTTTCTGATTCTTTCGGTTGGCATGGATACAGTGCAACTATAAAAAAGAAAAAACTGACTATGGGTGTTTACGAAGTAAAGAGTTTGGAACAATATTTTAAGGTATACAAGAGATCGGTCCGGGAACCCAGGAAGTTCTGGTCTAAAGTAGCCGAAGACTTTGTCTGGTACAAAAAATGGGATAAGGTACTGGAATACCGGCTCGAAGAAGCGGAAGTAAAATGGTTTGTGAACGGAAAGCTGAATATAACCAAAAACTGTATAGATCGTCACCTGGCGAAACGCGGCGATAAAACCGCCATTATTTTTGAACCCAACGACCCGAAAGAACAGGCAGAACACATAACGTATAACGACCTGTATAACCGGGTGTGTAAAATGGCCAATGTACTTCGGGACCAGGGAGTGGAAAAAGGGGACAGGGTGTGTATTTACCTGCCTATGATCCCTGAGCTTGCCGTTACCGTACTGGCATGTGCCCGTATCGGTGCTATTCATTCTGTTGTTTTCGCAGGTTTTTCGGAAGCTGCCCTGGCTGCCAGGATACAGGATAGCGGGTGTAAAATGGTAGTAACTTCTGACGGTGGATTTCGCGGAAATAAAACTATAGACCTCAAGGGAATTGTAGATGATGCCCTGGAGACTTGTCCGACTATTAACACGGTACTGGTAGTAAAGCGTACCAATGCGGATATCCCGATGAAGGAAGGTCGTGATGTATGGCTGGCCCCGTTGCTTGAAAAAGCTTCCAGCGAATCTATTGCAGAGGTAATGGATGCCGAAGATCCGTTGTTTATCCTGTACACTTCCGGATCGACAGGAAAACCGAAAGGGATGCTGCATACTACGGCAGGATATATGATCTATACGGCGTATACCTTCAAAAATGTATTTCAATACGAAGAAAAAGATGTGTTCTGGTGTACGGCAGATATAGGCTGGATCACCGGGCATTCTTATATTTTATACGGACCTCTTGCCAACGGGGCCACTACGGTAATGTTCGAAGGAGTACCTTCTTATCCGGATTTCGGAAGGTTCTGGGAAGTGGTAGACAAACACAAAGTAACGCAATTTTATACGGCGCCAACCGCTATCCGTGCCCTGGCCAAGGAAAGCACGGACTGGGTTACCAAATATGACCTGTCTTCTTTAAAAGTACTCGGGTCGGTAGGAGAACCTATCAACGAGGAAGCCTGGCACTGGTATAACGACCACGTGGGAAATAAAAAATGCCCTATCGTGGATACCTGGTGGCAAACAGAGACAGGAGGACTTATGATATCGCCCATCGCATTTGCAACACCTACCAAACCTACATATGCAACACTACCTTTGCCGGGAGTGCAGCCGGTACTGATGGATGAGAAAAGGAATGAAATAGAAGGGAATCAGGTTGTCGGGAATTTGTGTGTCAAATTTCCTTGGCCCGCTATGGCAAGGACTATCTGGGGGGACCATCGCAGGTATAAAGAAACGTATTTCTCCGCTTTTCCCGGTAAGTATTTCACCGGTGACGGGGCCCTCAGGGATGAGGTAGGATATTACAGGATCACCGGAAGGGTAGACGATGTGGTTATTGTTTCCGGGCACAACCTCGGTACGGCACCTATAGAAGATGCTATAAACGAGCATCCGGCGGTAGCAGAATCGGCCATTGTCGGATTCCCGCACGATATAAAAGGAAACGCGCTTTACGGCTTTATCATTCTCAAGGAAACAGGGGAGACCCGGAACAGGGAAAATCTTACCAAAGAGATCAATCAGTATATTTCCGAACATATCGGACCTATTGCGAAACTGGATAAAATACAGTTTGTCAGTGGTTTGCCTAAGACACGTAGCGGTAAGATCATGAGAAGGATACTTCGTAAAATAGCATCAAAAGACACCAGTAATCTGGGAGATACTTCCACCTTGCTCAATCCGGAAGTTGTTGAAGATATTATAGAAAATGCGGTCTGATTATAATGGCATGCGGATGGTTATTACCGCCGCATGCCTTTGTTTTTCCAGCCGTAATTAAACTTTTTATCTATGACTAAAACGATAGGCCTGATCGTCGGGCCTTTATTGTTTGTTATTCTGTTGCTCACCTTGCAATTCGACAGCCTGGAACCCGGAGCTCCTCAGGTTGTTGCGCTGGCAACATGGATGGTGGTCTGGTGGATTACGGATGCAGTTCCCCTACCCGTAACGGCATTGCTGCCCCTCGTGCTTTACCCGGTTTTCGGGGTTTTTACCATGGAAGAAGCTGCCGCGCCCTATGCCAGTCCTATTGTGTTTCTGTTCATGGGAGGTTTTCTCATAGCCCTGGCCATGGAAAAACAAAACCTGCATCGCCGTATCGCCCTGAATATACTCAAAGTTACCGGTACTAATGCCAATGGTATTATTCTCGGTTTTATGCTGTCAACCGCCTTCCTCAGTATGTGGATATCCAATACGGCGACTGCCGTAATGATGCTGCCTATAGCATTGTCTATAATAAAACTCCTGGAGGAAGGAAAAGGGGACGGTCAGGATAAGGGATACCGTCGCTTCAGACTTGGTCTGATGCTGAGTATAGCCTACGCAGCAAATATAGGTGGAGTAACAACTATCGTAGGAACACCTCCGAATGTGGTTTTCGTTGGGTTTATGAAGGAGTTTTACGGGCAGGAAGTGGAATTCGGCCGGTGGTTGCTTATCGGGATTCCCGTTTGCACTGTTATGCTCCTGATCACCTATTTGATGATCACCAGGGTGCTCTTCAAGCATAATTTAGGGAGGCTGGATGGTTCCGGGGCATTGGTACAGACAAAACTCCGGGAATTGGGAAAGATGAACCTGGCAGAAAAACTGGTGGCTATGGTATTTTTCCTTACGGCCTGTAGCTGGGTGTTCAAGTCGCAGATCAACGGTTTGCTGGGCGGTGCTTATCTCAATGATACCATCATAGCAATGGGGGGAGGAATGCTTATGTTTGTAATGCCCGTAAAGCTCAGAACGCATGAATATGTGCTTAACTGGAGCTATACGGAAAAACTGCCGTGGGGGATACTCCTGTTATTCGGTGGTGGTATATGTCTTGCCAAAGGACTGGAAAGTACTGGAATTGTAGAGTTTATAGGTAATGTGATTGCAGGCGATGGCAGTATGCCTTTGTGGCTCCTTATTCTTCTGCTTACGGCATTTACCCTGTATGTTACGGAACTGATGAGTAATGTGGCGCTTGTGGTTATTTTTATGCCTATTGTGCTCGGTATAGCAAGGACACTGGATATCAATCCCATGTACCTTGCCGTTCCGGTGGCTATAGCTTCGAGTTGTGCCTTTATGATGCCCATATCCACGCCACCTAATGCCATTGTGTTTTCCAGCGGGTACATCAAAATGTCCGATATGGTCAGAGCCGGATTTTTCCTGAACCTGATCAGTGTGATCTTTTTGGTTATCGCTGCCTTGACCCTCGTACATTGGGTTTACGGATAATACGGATTTACTCACTAAGTGTCCCGATAATCCCGATAACTATCGGGATGCTCCGAGGTCGTTGACTTTCGAAGGTGTTTGCCTGTCCAGGTAAATATAATTCATCAGGAAGAAAACGGCCAATGCACCGAAGCTATGCCAAAGCCAGTGCGTTCCCATATGAAGGAAATCGGAACGGATATCCAGATACCTGCAATATATGGCTGCGGAAAAGCTGAAAACTGCCAGAAGTACCCACAATCCATACTGGAATTTTGTAGAGTAAAGATATAAGGTTATGGGTAAAACGACGCCCAGGGCGGAAGCTATATAACCCATGGAAATGGAAACATTTCCCGGCCAGTTTATAAAACGGGCACCGAACATCAGTAATAAGACAAGGCTTAGCAAGCCAAGCCTGGACCAGCTGTTTTTACCTGTTTTTATACAGAAATATGCAGAAGATGCCAGGCATAGCAGGACGATGGGAACCCAGTCCAGTAATAACCATATTTCATGACTTCTTGTGGCATGATAAACGGTGCCGCCGATGAAGCCTATAAACAATATAGGAAGTACAAGAGCAAGGAATATATGTTGGTTGTAGTTTCTGCGGATCTTTAAGGTGAAATGGATAATGATTACCAGAAAAAGAAAATTACTCAGCGTATTGAACGGTTCAACCGGAAACCTTCCTTCCAGGGTTTCTCTGTAAATGGGGCCACTGTCATTGGGAAAATGCAATAAGAAAGAAATTGTTTTCATCTTGACGGATACGACAATATTTTGATTTGCTCAGTGAATGGATTTATAGATAATTACAGAAATATGCGGTTCTGATTTGTAAAACTGAAATTACTGAAATATTCCGTAGTACTGACCATTTTTTCCCGGAAATTTGTTTTTGGGATTGTTAAAAATATCTTCTTCATTCTGGAGAATTCAAAACAGTTCCCTGGTCTTGTAAATACCTTTTTTCTCCAATCGGGAAAGAATTTTCAGGAATACGAGGGCAGTGATATAGGCATCACCGGTGGCGGTATGGCGATCGTTCCTGGCAACATTCAGCGTTTCGGCCAGTTCGTCGAGAGAATAGTTTTTATTGTAGTCTATTAGATTGGAAGTTATTCTGGACCTGGTGTAAAGCGAAGACGTGTCCAGAACCCTGTTTTTCAGACGGGGCAGACCGAGGCGTTTAAGGGCGGTGTTTATCATGGTCAGGTCAAAATTTGCATGGTGTGCCACAAGGACAGTATTGTTTGTGTAAGCGAGAAATTGTCGTATAGCCTCTTCTTCACTTATGGCTTCCACACGTCTGTCTTCCCGGAGCAGCCCGTGTATTTTTACGGTTTCCGGGTTGAATGTGTCCTGTTGTATGTATACTTCAAATACATCAGCTATGGAAATGGTGTTATGTAATACGGGTACCGCACCTATGCTGAGTATTCTATCCGATTTATAATTAAACCCTGTGGTTTCCGTGTCCAGTACTACAAACCTGGTGTCCGATATTTCCGGTTTGGGCTTTTCCCGAAAACTCTGTTCGTAAGCTGTCCAGTATTCCGGGTAATCCGTTCGTTTTTTTCTAAAGAAGTTAAACACCTTATCTCTTTTTTTCGTCCTGATTATTTGATTTTATGACATGCTATCCCTGTTTTTTCACCATTTCTGTCCGTTGTGAAAAATATATAGCGGTCTCCCCCTTCTTTTATATCGAACTTTTTCCGGATCCGGGCTACGCTTTCCGGGAAATTACGGATAGTAATGTTGGCCTGGCTGTTGCCAAATACTTTTTTTATAACCTTTTTATTATAGACGTACCGTTCGGTTATACGAAAGGTCCTGCCCGGAAAATCCGGATAAAGATCTTCCGAAGTGTACAGGTGAGAGTGTTGGTGTAGTTTCGCCAGGCCTGTTTTTTCGGAGAGGGATTTAAAACCTCCCGATTTCATAATGGCCGCATTCGGTTCGTACAGGTATTGTTGCGGTAGGGAGTGAAAAACTTTCGCATCACTTTCCCTGTCCTTTTCGAAGTCGAATTTCTTTTCTTCCTCCCCGGTAATATTTACTGTTTTTAAGATACAGCCCCCGGAAAAACCTTTTTTCAGAATCCAAAGTAATTCCTTTACCTCGTTGTTGACGGCTACTATATGTATTTCTTTCACAAAACGAAGTTCCTGGAGGCCACTTGTAATGTCAAGAATAGGGGAGGTTTTAAGAAGTATGTTTTCGGAGCGGGAGAAGAGCAGGTCCAGGTGAGTCGGGATATCGGGAAGACAGTCGACAAGCATAAAAACTTTTCCTTTGGCGTCGTTTCTACGGGACGGGTCCGCATAGATCCAATGGAACTGCATTCCGGATTTTTCCAGGTAACCGATGCCATCCCCGGCAACGGAAGTTATATTCTTATCTCCGAGAATGGCGAAGTTATGGGATGCGATTTCCGACAATTCCGGATTCATTTCACAATGAAAAACGCGCTCGAACTTCTCCGCAAAAAAGTGGCAGTCCACGCCAAAGCCCCCGGTAAGGTCGATAAGTGTTTTTCCGGCTATAAGTCCGGCTTTATATTTTGCCGTCGTTTCCGAGGAAGTTTGTTCGACAGATAGTTTCGGAGGGTAATAAATTTCAGGAGTATCAAACCATGTGGGCAGCTTTTTTTCTGCCTTTTTTCTGGATTCCAGTTGGTTGGCAATTTCCTGCATGCTAACTTCCTGAAAAGGACTCTTTTTTAGTAGAAGTGACACAATGTCAGTACCGTTGTTTTTCTGTATAAAATTTTGTATACCAGTATTTAATATATATTTATTCAAAGTATTACTATAGGTTTTTAGTCAGGGACTTAACAATCTTGTTTTCTTCGAGAAATTCTTTTAAAATTACCTTTATAGCCGTGTAAACGGGTACGGCTACGATCATTCCGGTAACCCCGAAAAGCAATCCTCCTATAATGATGATCAGAAATATTTCCAGGGGATGTGATTTAACGCTGTTGGAAAAAATAAAAGGCTGACTGATAAAATTATCGAAAAGCTGACCAAGGATAAATCCGACGAGGACATATATGCTTTTCGGCAATATTACGGTGCTGAAATCTTCACCCAGATTACCGGTCATTGTGAGGATGATCATAAGGGCACCACCAATAAGCGGGCCTATATACGGGATCAGGTTCAGCAGGGCACAAAGGAAGGCTATAACGATGGCATTCGGAATACCGAGAATAAGTAAGATCAGCGTATAAATAACAAACAGGATGAGTATCTGAAGAACCAGTCCGATGAAATACCTGGACAACAGGTTCTTGATTTTTTCCATAGACCGCCGGGCTTTATCTTCCTTATTATCGGGTACCAGGGTAAAGACCGATGCATCGAAGAGCCTGCTGTCTTTCAGGAAAAAGAAGGAAATAAAAATGACGGAAAACAATCCTGCCCCGAAATTACCGAGTGTGCCCACCAGGGAGTTCAGAAAATTCGGAATAGCAGATATACCCAGATCGGAAAACAGGTTGAAATCCTGTATGGATTGGGATATATCTATCTGTCGTATGGCAAAATATTCGGTTATTTCCGTGTATAAATTTTCCAGATTTTTCTGAAGTTCGTTTATATTCAGTAGGGAAAGGTTATGCCCCTGTTGAAGGATAAGCGGGACGAACATAGCTATGAGCCCTACCAGTACACATACCAGAAGGGTCATGGTGATTACGACAGAAATGGTATTGCCGAATTTCAGTTTGTATTTAAAAAAACGTACTATGGGACGTCCGATAAGAGATATAACCACCGCAAAGGCGATATATATCAGTACGGATTTGATCTTGTGCAGGAAAAGAAGTAAAACGGTTATTCCGGTAAGTATGCCTACAGCCCGGAGAATCCCGTTCGCGATGGTTTTTGAATTTGTCATACATGTTTTTTTCGCTTTCCGAAGGCCAGGGTTTCCGTCGGAAAAAGTAAATGTAATGATTTTCAATTTTAGAATAAATAAAAAGGTAGAGAAGGTGTATCTGTTCTATACAGAATATCCGGGGGGTTCCCGGCAAGAGATCATATGCGGAGCAGTTCCTTTAATATGGTTACGGCTTTTTGCTGCTCTTCCGGATTCAGGGAAGCAAAACCCAGCCTTGCCGTGTTGTATTTTTGCATGGCATTATCATATTCCCGGCCATCCGGAATAATCAATCCCTTTTTCCTGGCCCCGGAAGAGAGTACGGCCAGATCCGTACCGGGAAAATGTGCCCACACCGACATACCACCATCCGGGACAGTAAAGGATACCAGGTCTCCGAGTTCTTCCCGGAGGAGGGTACATAAGTGATCTCTTCGTTCTCTGTATATCTTTACCGATTTTTTAATATGCCTTGTTATAGTGCCGTCTTTATAAAGTTCCGCAATGGCATTTTCCATGAGGCTGTCTCCCTGTACGTCTATGGATTTCCGCAGGTAAACCGCAGCCCGGATAAAATTTTCCGGGGCGATCATAAAACCTATACGGATAGAGGGGGCCAGGGTTTTGGTCAATGTCCCGATATAAATAACACTTCCATGCCTGTCCAGGCTTGCTATGGGCATCATGGGCTTACTCGAGTAATGAAAGTCATAATCGTAGTCGTCTTCGATAATAGCAAACCGGTATTCGGCAGCCAGTTCCAGAAGTCTTATTCTTCTTTTTGGGGAAAGGGTAACCGTCGTCGGATTGTGATGGTGAGAGATAACGTAGATGAAGCGTATGTTCTTCTCCCGGCAAAGTTTTTCTATAGCTTCTACATCTATTCCCTCTTTATCAACGGGAACGTAATTAATGGACGCGCCAAGCTGCCGGAATGCGAAAGTTGCCCCCGTATATCCCGGTTCTCCTACAATGATCTCATCTCCCGGTCGCAATAAAATCGAAGCAGCAAGATATATACCCATCTGTGAACCTTTGGTTATAAGAATGTTGTCTGGAGTAACAGGAAGTCCGCGGGTATCGCTCAGATTTTCAGCCATGGTTTCCCGGAGCAGCAGTGTTCCTTGTTCGCCGCCATACATCATGTATTTCTTGTGCGTCTTTCTGCGGGACAGGCTACGCATACTTCGCGTGAGTTCCTCAATGGGGGTAAGCCGCGGATCGGGAAAGCCGTCGTTGAATACCAGCATTCCCTCCGGAGGAAATCCCGAGGTCAGAATAGGCAGTATACGTTCTTCATCAAAACTGAAATACGTATTTTTTATGCTGCTGTGTTGCCCGATGTTTTCCTCGGTCAGAGCCTCGGGAGACAGTACCGGAAGTTCATTTTTGACAAAAGCACCTTTTCTCGGTATCTGTTCTATCCATCCCTGTGCCTGTAATTCATCATAAGCAGCTACGACAGTCATACGGTTAACTTTGATCAAGGCGGCAACTTTCCTGGAGCCGGGAAGTTTTACACCTTTGCGGAGATGCCCGGACATAATGCAGTGGATAAAACCATTGGTAAGCTGGATATATACGGGTAACTCACCTTTATGATTTATCCGGATAAAATCTTTTAAGAAATACATGTCTGGATTAGCTGTTTTATATTCTCTGGATTATTTGCATCATCCAGTAAAGATATACTTTTGATAAAAAATAATCAAATAATGGAAAATTCAAAACAATTCGAAACAGAGCATCGGGCAGTTTCCCGTGCCGTTTTACTATTACGGCTGGCTCTTTCTGCTACTTTTTTTTCTGCGGTCTTTTCCAGGTTGGGATTATGGGGAGCTAAGTCCTCCGGTTGGGAGTCTTTCCTGGATTATACGGCTCAGGTCAATTCATTTGCACCGTCAGTGGTAATCCCGTTATTAGCCATAGGAGCAACTATTTTGGAAACCGTAGTGGCTGCTTTATTACTCCTGGGGTATAAAACACAGGCCGCAGCATATCTTGCAGCATTTCTGACGTTGACCTTTGCTCTGGCTATGGCATACTCGTTCGGGATAAAGAATCCTTTGGATTATAGTGTTTTTGCAGACAGTGCTGCGGCATTCCTGCTGGCTGTAACAGCCTCAAACGGGACGTGGAGCCTGGAGACATATCTGGAGAACAGAGGTAAGTAGTATAAATGGTTAAAATAAAAGCATTAAGAGATGAAAGAAAGAATGGATATCGGTAAAGCGGAACCCCGTATTTACAAGGCTATGGAAGCTGCGGAGAAATATCTGGCTTCCTTTGATCTTAACCCAGGACTGGCAGAATTGGTAAAACTCAGGGTATCGCAGCTAAACGGTTGTGGCTATTGTGTAAATTTACATTCAGGGGATGCCCGAAAAGCAGGAGAAACAGAACAACGGGTATATGCGGTAAGCGCATGGCGAGAGACTCCGTTCTTTACCGAAAAGGAACGAGCGGTTTTGCAACTTGCAGAAGAAGTGACGGGGATATCCGAAAAGGGACTGTCCGAAGAAAGTTACCGGAAGGCCCGGGAATATTTCTCGGAAACGGAAGTCGCACAACTGCTTTTTGCGGTAACCCTTACGAATAGCTGGAACAGGCTTGCTATAGCCGTACATATGGTAGCAGAATAAAAAGCCGGAACAAACTTAAGATCATGCTGGAAAAAATAGAAGAACTGGAACGTCGGGCCGGGCAGCTGGAACCCGGAGAAGAAATGCGGCAACATATTTGTATCGCTGGATATGAATATGCGGACGATTTTATAGACAAACTTCCCCATAACCCCGGGTATACGCTGGGAAAAACGGGAAAACTAAGATCTATGGAAGTAGAAGAGAACGGGAAGCCAATGAAACAATTGCTGGAAATTTTGCGTAACGACGTAGACCATACAGGCATCAACTCTGCTTCCGGAAGGCATATGGGGTATATTCCGGGAGGAGGATTATGGACAAGTGCCATAGCCGATATGCTGGCTGCAGTAACCAACCGCTATGCCGGTATTGCTTATTCCAGTCCCGGGGCTGTGGAGATAGAAAATCAGATGATCCGCTGGCTTATTTCAGTCGCCGGTTACCCGGCAGAAGCCCATGGCAACCTTACTTCAGGAGGGTCCATAGCCAACCTTGTAGCCATGCAGGTAGCCAGAGATCAGCATGGTATTAAGGCATCCCATACGGAAAAAGCGGTGATCTATTTCACGGAACAGGTACATCATTGTATTCATAAAGCCTTACATACTACAGGTCTGTCAGAAGCAATACTTCGAATAATTCCTGTAGATGAAGATTACCGGATGGATACGGAAGTTCTGCGTAAACAGATTTCGGAGGATAAACTCCTGGGATTAAAACCTTTCATGGTGGTAGCCACCGCAGGTACTACGGATACGGGCATTATAGATCCCCTGGACCGGATTGCGGATATAACACAGGAATACGGAATGTGGTTTCATGTAGATGCCGCTTACGGTGGCTTTTTTAACCTGGTGGAAGCGGCGCGACATAAATTCAAAGGTATGGAGCGTTCGGATTCCGTAGTGATGGACCCACATAAAACATTATTTGTCCCTTACGGCTCCGGAGTGGTGTTGGTGCGTAACCGAAAGGCACTTCTCGAATCGTATTCCCATCATGCCGCTTATATGAAAGATGCTTACGGGACCGGGCAGGTGGATCCGGCAGATTCGGGGCCGGAACTTTCCAGGCATTTCCGAGGGCTGCGTATGTGGCTGCCCCTGCATCTTCACGGAACAGCACCTTTTCGCGCCGCGCTGGAAGAAAAATTACTGCTTTGCCGGTATTTTCACCAGGAAGCGGGAGCGATGGGATTTGAAACGGGAAAGAAACCCGATTTGTCCGTAACGGTCTTTCGTATCCCGGATGACCCGGATAACCGGAAGAATGAAAATTTCATAAAAGCGTTGCATGCAGATGGACGGGTGTTCTTTTCTTCGACTACAATACAGCAAAAGTTATGGATAAGATGTGCTGTTGTAAGTTTCCGGACACATCGAAGAGAAATAGATATTGCCCTGGGAATGATTCGTGAACATAAAGACAAAATACTTTCTGCAATATAGAAAAAGGTTATCGCGGATTTTTTCCGGGAAACAGCTTTTTTATATCTTTATGCACTAAAACACAGAAACATGGCCTGGATACGATATATACTGTCTTTTATTTTGTTTGTACTCATGGGGATATTCACGGCTTTTGGCCAGGAAGAGGACCTCACTGTGGATTGGTTGAGTTGGGAAGAAGCAATAGACAAAGTGGAAAATGACGATACACCCAAGAAAATATTTGTGGATGTTTATACCGATTGGTGCGGGTGGTGCAAAAGGATGGACAAAGACACCTTTGCCAACCCGGAGGTAGCGTCTTATATGAGAGACAAGTTTTATATGGTGAAACTGGACGGGGAAGGTAAAGAAGATATAGAATATAACGGACGCACCTTTAAATTCGTGGAAGCGGGCAGAAGGGGATACCACGAATTGGCTGCGGCATTGCTTCAAAATCGTTTCAGTTACCCTACGGGAGTTTTTCTCAATGAAAAACAGCAGTTGCTTTCTCCTATACCTGGTTACCAGGGACCGGATAACTTTCTCAGGGTAGCCAGATACTTCGGAGATAATATTTTTGAAACGACTCCCTGGGAAGAATATAAGGATAGTCCCGGTAAATAGTTATTTTCTTTTTTAGGTTAGTGTAATTTCTTTCGCTATTAACGCAAAGTTTAGTCTTAATTGAAAATAAATTGTTAAATTTACTTCACTATCAAGGCTTTACTACTATGTTTCGAATTTTATGCTGTGTTTTTTTACTTGTCTACCTAACAGGCGCTTGTAAAAAAGATGTTGTGGTAACAGACACATCTGCTCCACTGGAAACTGCTCTTTCGTCAGACCTTCCCGGAATACGAAAGGTGATGGATGACCAGGATTCCCACAGGGTCCAGGTTGTTTTTTCACGTATTACTTATGATACCGAGGGAAACCCCGTTTTTGAGGACTTTTCATATCATGTGAACGACAGCGTTTATTTCTATCCTGCAAGTACTGTAAAGCTCCCGGTTGCCATACTGGCTATGGAACGGGTAAAAGAGAAGAAGTGGATGAACCGCAATACCCGGTTTTACCTGGAAGAGGATACGGTAGAAACCACAGTGGCGGAGGAGGTGAAGAAAATATTTGCCGTAAGTGATAACGAAGCCTTTAACCGTCTTTTTGAATTTCTCGGAACGGATTATGTGAACCAAAAAATGGAAGATAAAGGCCTCGGGTCCTTCAGGCTTTCACACCGCTTGTCTACCGATGACGCTGCCAATATAGCAACCAAACCTATTGTAGCTTATAAGAACGATACTACGCTGGTGCAATTGTTTTCCAGTTACAACAAAACTCCAAAATCGTTAAACCTGAAAGAAATTTCCAAGGGCAAAGGGTATATGCAGGACAGTACGCTTGTAGAAGAACCGATGGATTTTTCCCTGAAAAACTACTATCCCGTAAAAACACTTCACAACACTATGAAAAGGCTGATCTTTCCCCAAGCATATCCGGAAGAACAGCGTTTTGACCTGCGGGATGAAGACCGTAAGTTTTTGCTATATGCTATGAAGGCAACACCAGCCCAGGCAGGCTATGATGTGGAAGAGTACCCGGACAGTTTTGACCGTTTCTTTCTATATGGCGATACTATTACCACGATTCCGAAACATCTGGAGATCTACAATAAGGTTGGGTATGCTTACGGGACCCTTACGGATTGTGCGTACATAAAGGACAAGGATAGCGGAGTGGAGTTCATTCTTACTGCCACCGTGCTGGTTAACGAAAATGGTATATTCAACGATGGCGTTTATGATTATGAAAAAACCGGCCTGCCATTCCTGGCGGAACTGGGCAGGCAGATTTATAAAAACGAATTAGCTGCCCGGCCATAGGCGACACCGGCAGCAACTTCCTTATTTTTCTTATAGGACTTTGGTTTTACCAGGGATGGCATGCGGATAATATCCGTCCGTACCGGGAAGCACTTTGGGGTTGGCATTCCAATCCAGCTGCTCCGGCATAAGACTTACTTCGGAATTCAATGCCTCGTCCCAGTTAATGATCTTACCGGAGTAGGTTGCATATCTTCCCATAATAGCAGTCATAGTACTTTTTGCCGCATTTTCCGCATCGGCAAATTTGTATTCGCCTTTCACGATAGCAGCAAACAGCTCGTCGTGTTCCTTCTGGTACGGATTCGGGTTGTTTTCCCCGTTGTGTTTATACAATTCGTTGCCTTTGGTATCCCAGATAACCCCGTGGTTTCCCGCATGCATAAATGTACGTCCTTTGGTGCCCTGGAAGCTTTCGTCCACCCGGTTATGCGCTCCGGGGAAGTGCCGGCATTCACTGTGTATTACAGTACCGTCGTCATAAGTGAATAATACGATATGATGGTCGTAAATTTCCCCGTGATCTTTTCCTGTCCGCACCAGGCGTCCACCCGTACCTTCGGCTTTTACCGGGTAGCTGCCTTTAACCCAGTTGGCTACATCTATATTGTGTACGTGTTGTTCCACAATATGATCGCCGCATAACCAGTTAAAATAATACCAGTTACGCATCTGGTATTCCATTTCGGTCTGTCCGGCCTGTCTTTCCCGTACCCATACGCCGCCGCCGTTCCAGAATACCTGTCCGCCCACGATATCGCCAATGGCACCATCGCGTATCCTTTTTACGGTTTCGATGTAATTATCCTGGTATCTTCTTTGTAGCCCGACAACCACGTTTAGTTTTTTTTCTTTGGCTTTTTCGGCGACTTCGAGCACCTTACGGATACCGATGGCATCTGTGGCTACGGGTTTTTCCATGAATACCTGTTTGCCCTGGTTTATGGCCTCTTCAAAATGGTAAGGACGGAATCCGGGGGGAGTGGCAATAAGTACCACATCTGCTTCTCGGATAGCATTTTTGTAAGCGTCGAAACCTACAAATTTTCTTTCTTCCGAAACATCCACTTTTTCCTTGCCGAATTTCTTCAGAATTTTCGAGAGACTGTCTTCCAGTTGATCTCCGAATGCATCGGCCATGGCAACCAGTTTCAGGTTATGTCCTGTTTCGAAAGCCTGGAAGACGGCGCCTGTGCCTCGTCCTCCGCAACCTATAAGGGCTATTTTTATAACATCGCTTCCGGCAGCATAAGCCCCGGGAATGTTAAGCGGATTTAACATGGTAGCCCCGGCAGTTGCCATAGCGGCAGTTTTCATAAAATCTCTGCGACTATTTGTGTTGGATGGTTTCATAAGAAAGATATTTATTTAACGGTTTAAATAAGGTTGCAATTCAAAATCTGTTAATAATCCTCAATAGGTTCCCGGTTATAATAAGCCATAATTTCTTCTTCGGAAGGAGGATTTAAAGGCCGTACTACGCGAATCCCCAGAAAAGGGGCCTCGGGAAACCACCAGTTGCTTTTCGGCATTTGCGGATCTATCTGTTTCCAGGAAGGGGAAGAAGCAAAACGCCTGGCCGATCTGAGATCTTCGGCTTCGCTCTTATAGCTACCGCCACGTACGGAACGGGGATAAAGTTCGGTTGCTTCGACAATGGGATTGTCTGTGGTTTTTCCTGCAAATCTCTGGTAACTATCTTCCGTATACTGATCAGCCGTCCACTCTATTACATTACCCAGAATATCGTATAAGCCCCACGGATTAGGCTTTTTTTGTCCTATGGGGTGGGGCTTGTCCTCACTGTTATCCGCATACCAGGCATAATCGTCAAGTTTTTCCGGGGAATCCCCGAAAAAATAAAGAGAGGAAGCCCCGGCGCGACAGGCGTATTCCCATTCTGCTTCGGTAGGTAAACGATAGAATATTCCTGTTTTTGCATATAGCCACTTACAGAATTGTAAGGCATTATACTGTGTCATCCCTATGGCGGGCATATTTTCTTTACCCATGCCAAAGGTCATATCCAGGTAGGGAGTAGTAGGACGGGACACAGCATCCACTTCATCCGTAACGGGACTGTCACTCATAGTCTGTTCATAGTCCCTGTTGAGAAACATCTCATAGATATCCCAGGTAATTTCATGGGTGCCCATCCAGAAAGGGGATATTTTTACTTCATGTTGCGGAACTTCATCTGCCTGCTGTGCGGTATCTCCTTCGGAACTCCCCATCTTAAAAGTTCCTTCCGGTATGGGAGCCATGTCAAAAGAAACGGAAGTGCCGGGAATTTCTTGGGTATAAGGATCGAATTTATCTTTTTCCGATTGGATAGTCCATGATGTGATCGTGAACATCAATGAGAAAAAGCTTACAAACACTAAAAGGGAATATATTCGGTTACGAAACATTTGGCTCAGATTGGTTTTAATTATCCGTAAGTTTTCCGAATATTATACAATTATTCTCAGTTTTTTAAGCAATTAACATTATTTAACAAAGTGATATTGTTTGTTATAAAAGCGAAAGAGCATATAGTATTACGGTTTTACTTGGTGAGGCCATAATCTACATCGACTTTACTTTATCCTGGAGCGCTTTTATTTCATCCCTTAGTTTGGCAGCCTGCATAAAATCCAGGTCTTTGGCAGCTTTTTCCATGGTTTTCCGTTTTTCACGGATTATTTTTTCCACCTGCTCTCTGGATGCATATTCCATATGTGGTTCTGCTGCGGATGCCAGCCCGTTTTGTGTATTGTCATAGTACATTTCGGAAACCGGGCTTTTACCGAGACTGTTGTCTATTTTTTTGTTCAGGGCTTTCGGGGTGATGTTATTAACTTTGTTAAATTCTGTTTGTTTTTCCCTTCGATAGTTGGTCTCATCTATGGTCTTCTGCATGCTGTTCGTTATCTTATCGGCATACATAATGGCTTTCCCGTTGAGGTTTCTCGCCGCCCTTCCCACGGTTTGGGTCAGGGAGCGGGCACTACGGAGGAAACCTTCTTTGTCGGCATCCAGGATAGCTACGAGAGATACTTCCGGCAGGTCCAGTCCTTCCCGGAGCAGGTTTACCCCTATAAGCACGTCAAACAGGCCTTTTCTCAGGTCCTGCATAATTTCCACACGTTCCAGCGTGTCTACGTCGCTGTGTATGTAACGGCACCGTATCCGTATTCTTGTGAGGTATTTGGAAAGTTCTTCCGCCATACGTTTGGTCAGGGTGGTCACCAGTACACGTTCATCTTTTTCCACCCGCATCTGTATCTCCTCCACCAGGTCATCGATCTGGTTCTGGCTGGGACGTACTTCGATAACAGGGTCCAGAAGCCCGGTGGGACGGATTACCTGCTCCACATATACACCGTCGGTTTTCTGAAGTTCATAATCTGCCGGAGTAGCGCTTACATATATCACCTGGTTCTGAAGAGCTTCGAATTCCTCGAATTTCAGCGGGCGGTTGTCCATTGCAGCAGGCAGGCGGAATCCGTATTCCACCAGGTTTTCTTTACGCGAACGGTCTCCACCGTACATGGCGTGCACCTGGGGGATGGTTACGTGGCTTTCGTCCACTACCATCAGGAAATCTTCCGGAAAATAATCCAGGAGGCAGAAGGGACGGGTCCCTGCCTCACGACCGTCCAGGTAGCGGGAATAGTTTTCAATACCGGAACAATACCCGAGTTCCCGGATCATTTCCAGGTCAAAGTTGGTACGTTCTTCCAGGCGTTTTGCTTCCAGTTGTTTGCCTGTTTCGTTGAAATAGGTAACCTGTTTTACCAGGTCATCCTGGATTTGTTTGATGGCATTCTGCAATACGTCCGGGGAAGTGACAAATATATTGGCGGGATAGATATTCAGTTTTTCATACTTTTCCAGTATCTGGTTTGTCTGCGGGTCAAAGGCTTCGATATCTTCTATTTCATCGCCGAAAAAGTGAATGCGGAAAGCATTGTCCGCATAGCCGGGAAATACATCTACAGTATCGCCCTTGATACGGAACGTACCGCGAGTGAATTCTCCCGTGGTCCGCGAATACAGGCTCTGTACGAGCTGGTGTAAAAATCTGGTCCGGGATATGACCTGGTCGCGTTCTACGGGAATAACATTCTTCTGAAATTCCACGGGATTACCTATACCGTATAAACAGGATACGGAGGCCACAACCAGGACGTCCCTTCTTCCGGAAAGGAGGGAAGAAGTGGTGCTTAACCGTAGTTTTTCTATTTCCTCATTAATGGAGAGGTCCTTTTCAATATAAGTTCCGGTAACGGGAATATAAGCTTCCGGCTGGTAGTAATCATAGTAGGAAACAAAATATTCCACGGCATTGTCCGGGAAAAACTGTTTGAATTCCGAATATAGTTGTGCTGCCAGGGTTTTGTTGTGGGCAAGTACCAGGGTAGGGCGTTGTACTTCCTGGATAACGTTGGCAACCGTAAAGGTTTTTCCCGATCCGGTAACTCCCAGCAATGTCTGGTATCTCTCTTCATTTACGATCCCCGAAACCAGCTGTCTTATGGCTTCCGGTTGGTCTCCCGTAGGACTGAATTCTGATTTTACATGGAATTTCATAGGGTAAATATACAAACAAAGTCGGAAGTTTAAACCTGATATTCCGAAGATGAAAAGGGATAAGTTTTGGAGTGGTGGGATTGGGAGTTCTCTGGTTGGTGAGTTGTTAGTTTTGGAGTTGGTCAGTACAGCTTATAACTTTCTCGCCTCCCCAAAAAAAAACTCCCACCGAGGTGGAAGTTTGGGGCTAAATCAAACACAATCTCAAAAATGAGAACTTGAAAAAAATAGAATACACAGTTTGTTGTCAATGAAGCAGGTTTCTCTGTATTCCATAATAGTAACGCTCTTTTTTATACGATATTTTGTGAAGGGTTAAAAAAACATAATTTTTTTGACCCTCTGTAGTGTAAAAGGCGGGTTAAATATTTGTTATCAATATTTTAACCTGTTTTTTATTTCAGTACAAAACTAATCCTTGCGAAAAGGAAACGTCCGCCAATACCAAATTGCTGTGCCCGTCGAGACCAGTCGAAGCGGCCACTGCTCCTGTTGGCTTCTATGGCCCTGTCCGGATAGATGTCGAACAGGTTATTTGCTCCCAGGGTAAGAGTCAGTTCTTCCGTAAATTTGTACCCTACGGAAAGATCGGTTACCAGTTTGGTGCTGAATTCCTGTTGGTTTTCAATGATGTTAGTGGCTTCGGTTACTTTTCCGAAGAAAACATTTCTCAGAAATATGTTAAATCTATCTGCAGACAGGTTGTTGGTCAGGTTGATCTTTGTTCTTGGAACGGCTTCTTCGAGGTACACACGGCTTTCTTCCGGGAAATAAGTTTCTACCAGCCCGGCTTGTTCCAGTACGGAAGATGCTTTAATGTCGCCAACCCTCCTGGTTTGGGAGAAGGTGGCGGAAAGATCGTTTTTCAGTTGCAGGTTTTCCCCCAGGAAGGCTTTATGGGTGATCACCATATCCAGCCCTTTGGATTCCGTATCTATGGCATTGGCAAAGAATGCCGCACGGGAGGCGTTGGCCTGGCTGAAAAGCAATTGCAGTTCTTCGTTATCACCGGGTACAAACTGACCGGTGTATACAATGCGGTCGTCTATGGATACGAAGTAACCATCTACGGTAATACTTATATTGGCATCCGGAAGTTTTGCGGTAAAACCGACACTGACACTTTTGGATGTCTCCTCCTTGAGGTTAGGTATGCCCAGCAATCCGGCCACACGGCTGTCATTGGAAAAGGTGCCTACTTCCTGTGGATTCCCCTGGTTGTCAAATACAGTGGATGTGGAATTGAAATACAACTGGTGCAGGGATGGTGCACGGAACCCGGTATTAAGTGCGGCACGCAGGTTCAGGTTGTCCGTGGCTTTTACACGGGTGGCTACTTTAAAGTTGATGGTAGACCCGAAATCCGAATAATTTTCAAACCTGGTGGCAAAGTTGACCAGGAACCTTTCGGTAAAATCGGCTTCCACATCAAAATACCCGGCTATACTGCTGCGGTCACGGGATAGGGCGTTGGTTTCCGAAAAACCGGGAAACACCTGGGAACCTCCAGGTCTGGGCGCTCCGAAAAAGTCTGTTCTTGGAGTCTGCGAGTCCGTGGTGATCGGCATGCCATTTACATCGTACTGAGCATAAGAAGCCAGTTCTCCCTCGGTAATCTCGTAGTTTTCAAAACGGTGTTCCGCTCCGAAAGCTACGTTGACCCCGGCAAAAACATCTTCGAAGAAGCGGTTTATGTCCAGGTTGGTAGTGTTTTGTGTGAAGGCAAATCCCCCGGCATCGAAACGGGAAGGGGAAGCGTTCAGCATGGAGGCGTTGGAAGTGTTGGAAATTTCATAGTCAAAGGAGTTTTTTCCGTAGGTATTGCTGAAATCCACATTCCAGTCGCCTATTTTTCCTTTTATCCCCGCAGAGAGAGAACGGTCTTTGATCTTGGAGTTGATCTCCGGGAGAAAACCATGGATATATGCCGGGGTATAGGTCCGGGATTCATTGGGCATACGGTAGAACCCGGCAGAGTTCCCGGTCCTGGAGCTGATACCTGCAAAGGAATAGAGTTCCGTGCCGTTATCGTCTAACGGAAGGGAGAAATTGGCCATAAACCGCCCACCCCGCAATGCGGATTGTCCGACGCGCATGTTAAAGTCCGTGCGATCCATGCCCCTGGCAGCAAGTTCCTGGTCGGTTACATCTGCATCTAAAATACCCTGCAAGTCCTCTATACTATTGGCAGAAGCTATCTGACCTTGTAATTCGGAAGAAAAGTACGGGACTTGTGCACCGTATTGTTTTATGGCGTCGACATCGGTAAAAAGGTTGCTAATGTCATAATTGCTGGCATTAGCTACATTTTCTATGGCATTGTATGCGTTAAAAACAGGGCCTTCCCATTCTTTCATCCGGTTATAATCATCCCGGTAATCAAAATCCCCGGTAAAGTTTATATAACCTCCCTTGTCTCCCAGGGGCAGGCCGTAATTGGCACTTATATTGGTTGTAGCGCCGTCGATACCCCCGGTCTGTTCTTCGGCATTTTTGGAAAAATTCGCGCCGGTTGTTGCAATTACGGTAAGTTCGTTTACATTTTTCTTTAATACGATATTGATAACCCCGGCAATGGCGTCCGAGCCGTATTGTGCGGCGGCACCGTCACGGAGCACTTCAATGCGTTCAATGGCTGCAGCCGGAATGGCATTGAGGTCGGTCCCTACATTACCCCTTCCGAAAGTACCGTTGATGTTGATGAGCGAAGAAGTATGCCTTCTTTTTCCGTTGATGAGTACCAGAACCTGGTCCGGTCCGAGTCCTCTCAGTGAAGCAGGGTCTACGTGGTCCGTTCCGTCCGAGATGGTTTGGGTATTGGAAGAAAAGGAAGGAGCAACGTAATTTAGTATCTGGTTCAGGTTAACCTGCGGTCCCTGCGAGGTAAGTTCACTCACATCGATAACGTCTACCGGTACCGCGGTTTCCGTAGCTGTCCTTGCCGGGTTCCTGGATCCTACGACAACCACGTTTTCCAGGGCTACCCCGGAAGCCAGTTGCACGTTGAGGTCGGAAGAACTTACAGTGATCTGTTTGCTTTCAAAACCGACGTAAGAAAATATAAGGACATCTCCGGCAGATGCATCTATAGCATAATTTCCGTCAAAATCCGTAGTAGTACCACGGGTTGTGCCTTTAACAGCAACCGATACGCCTATGAGCGGTTCCCCGGAATCATCGGTCACGGTTCCGGTTACCGTCATATCCTGGGCGAAACCATATGCGAAACATAATAAAAGACTTAAAATAGATGAGATTTTCTTCATAAGTAAAATTTTTAGTGTTAGTACTACCAAAAATATGTTAAATAATTGTAATAAAATACTTTTTAAAATCTAAAATATAATCTTATTTCCTGTGTACGTAGCTGATGTGGAAGATGTGTTTTTATAGGTTAAGGCGGAAATACCTTTATTATGACACCTGATAAAGATGTATAACAATGTGTCCCGATTAATCTGTCCGGGATGGATTATAAACTGAAAATTGCCATAGGATAGACGTACGAGGAGGGAAAAATTAAATAAAATCCCTTTTAAAATGCCTGGGTGTTTTCGAGAGCTATGATAAGCAATCCTTTGGGTTTAATATTTTATGATTTAGGGTAAAACTTCTACGATTTTTGTTTTCTGACATAAAATGATTGCACATGACAAATGTCATTTTTTGCCCGGATGGATCATCGCACCTTTAACACTTATTTTCTATTAAAAAAGTGAAACAAGGATGAACAGCCAAACATTGCATACTTTTCATATTCCCGTAATGGGACTGGCATTTACCATAGACACGCCTGTTCGTGTAGCACAATACGGAATAGACTCGGTGATTTCTATCGTAGATGATGAACTCGTAGAACGCATGAACGCCTTTTACAGTAAGAAGTTTAACTTCCCTTACCGGGAAACGACCAAAAAAGTACTGGATTACCGGGCGAAACGGATTACCAATTACCTGAACCTCGTAGAAAACATAGTGCAGCAAAAATTCAAAGCATTTAAGCAGGAATTGATTACGAGCGGTTCCGTGCAGGAGTATTTTCATAGTCTCTTACCGGATGGGAACAATATAAAAAAGAAGCTTCAGGAATTATCGGAAGGCAGTACGATCTTAAAAGAAAGTATTGCGGAATACCTGGACAAAGTATTATATCCCGGCGCCATAGATGTCAATATTATGACCAAAGTGGATAAAGCGAACTTTAGTAACGGGGAGGTGCTGCCTGCTGAATTCAACGATGCCCATGCGGCGCTGCGGGGTTTTGCGCAGAGCAACCTGAGTTCTTCCCTGGTCCTTTCTGCCGGGATGAATCCCCGGTTGTACTCTTATATGGAGAATTTTGAAGATTTCTTTCCGGACGCGGACGGAAACCTGAAAAAGAAAATTGTTTTAAAGGTCAGCGATTTCCGGTCGGCACAAGTGCAAAGCCGTTTCCTGGCACAAAAGGGATTGTGGGTATCGGAGTTCCGTATCGAATCCGGACTCAATTGTGGCGGGCATGCCTTTGCCAGTGATGGCTATTTGCTGGGGTCTATCCTCGAAGAGTTCCGGGAGAAGAAATCACAACTGGAAACTTCGGCATACGAAACGGTTTGTAAAGCCCTGGAAAGTAAAGGGAAGATAGTCCCCGCGGAACAACCGGAACTAAAGATTACCGTACAGGGAGGCGTGGGAACTGCCGGGGAGCATCAATTTTTGCTGGATCATTACCAGGTAGATAGTGTAGGGTGGGGATCCCCCTTTTTATTGGTAGAGGAGGCTACGGCAGTAGACGTGGAAACCCGGAATCTGCTGGCCAACGCCAGGGAAGAAGACTTGTATCTCAGCGGAATATCACCTCTTGGCGTTCCGTTTCATACCGTAAAGAATACGACCAATCAACAACAAAGGGATGCCCGTATTGCCAAAAACAGGCCGGGAAGTTCCTGCCCGAAAAAATATCTTGCCCTGCAAACTTTTAACGGGGAAAAACAAATTTGCACGGCATCGCGTAAATACCAGGAAGCGCAATTGAAAGCCCTGGACACGGAAGTCCTCTCTCCCGCAGCTTACCAGGCAGAGAAGAACCGGATTACGGAGAAATCCTGCTTATGTGTCGGTCTGGCCAATGCCGCTTACCTGGAAAATGATCTTCCGGTAAAAGGGGAAGCACAGGGGGTGGTTATTTGTCCCGGGCCGAATATCGCATATTTTAACAAGCAGGCAACCCTGCAGGCAATGGCAGGACATATTTACGGGAGGGAAAACCTCCTGGCTACGGAAAACCGCCCACATATGTTTATCAAGGAACTGGAATTATACCTGGAAGCTTATGAAAATGAGGTAAAAGAAGCTGAAGAACTACCTTCTGTTCAGGTAGATAAAAAAGTGAAACGTTTTAAAGACAATCTTTCGGAAGGGATTAGGTATTACGAAAAACTTTTTTCCGGAATGGATATCCCCGAAGGGGATAGAAAAGGAATCCTGAAAAGCCTTGCGGACGCCAGGGTGAAAATGAAGGAAACGGAAGAAATTTTACCGTCCGGAATACCGTTATAATATATTTTTCCCGTTGGGATGCACGGCTGTGCATCCCTATGGGATAGAGTATTTTTTAATAATCTACCTTATTCTCTTTACTGTTCCACGCTTCAAAGACCGGAAGTGCTTCGTTACGGATAATATTTTCAAAGGCTATCTCGCGAAGTTCCATGGCTTTGTCCAGTTCGTCGTAGATATACTGGTCGTCAAAACCTATTTTGGCGGCGTCTTCCCGGTTCAGTGCATAATACACTTTTTCCGGCCTGGCCCAATAGATGGCGCCGAGACACATGGGACAGGGTTCGCAGGAGGTATATATAACGCAGTCCTCCAACTGGAAGGATTTCAGCTTTTCGCACGCCTTTCGGATTGCCGTTACTTCCGCATGTGCGGTAGGGTCGTTGTGCGAAGTCACCTGGTTATATCCCTCGGCTATAATCTGTCCATCCTTTACGATAACAGCACCGAACGGCCCCCCGGCATTGGCTTCCATACCTTCTTTGGCCAAAGCAATGGCCCGGCGCATAAATTTTTTATCTTCTTCTGTCATGTTTAAATTCGTTATTCCTGCGGGTAAATGTATGAATTTCCCGGCAGGTTCGGAGTGTGTTTCAGGCCGGAATAGAGTCTCCGTAATGCCATAAATGGCAGATAGCCGGTATTGCAATTCATTATGGCGGATTACTTTTCTTCCGGAAGTGGAGCTATTATACCTTCATATCGTATTGGATTCCTTTGCGTACTGTTCACCATAAGATTGGTTTTTCTGTTTGCATAAATCTCCAGAATGATGTTAAAGGATTCACTGTTCTTATTGGCTTTAAACTTTATCCGGTAGCGCTTTTTATCTTCTATATATTCCACATTCATATCGGCGGCTTTCTGGTCAAACTGTATGGCTTCACCATCCATATTATAACCGCCTCCCATTTGGCGTTCGCCGAAGTAAGGTAAATAGGCTTTTACGGAATCTCCTTTAATGTCCAGGTAATTGGAATTTCCCATCAGGTTGATTCGTTGTATGTTGTTTTGCGGCCCCAGGAGATCGCCCACGCTCATCATGGCGTTGGTCACCATCGGATTGGCCCAGTTGTTTACTATCCTGAATTTTTTTTGCTTCACCAGCGTATCCAATTCCCCCATGTCTCCGGGGGTCGAAACAGTATTTTTGCTCCCGCCGCAACTACAGATTACAACAAGTAATAGCAGACCTGTAAAATAATGAAGACGTTTCATATTTGAACAATTTAAATGCTATACAAGTTAGGGAATAATCCTGTATCTGTGGTTAATAACTACAATTTAGTATCAAAAAAGTCCCGGTTAAAGGGCTTTAAAAATATATATTTATAGTAATTATTCTTTCAAATATTGGTCAAAGTAGTACTTCACAACCGCTTATTCCTATGCGTATGGTTTTTACCTTTTTTACTCGCCGGAAGACTGTTCGCTTCGCGGATAAGCTGGAAAATATGATCCGGGCGCACTACTTCATAGTCTTCGTTGAGGGATTCGGCTACGTTTTTAAAGCTTGTTGGCGTTACATTATTCCACGGTTGTGCCTGTATGATAATAAAGCGCGGTTCACTACCGCCCCATCCCGAAGCGGCAGTTGCAATATGGTCTTTCATGGCCTGTTCGTTGGTGCAATAGTTACAGGAAAGGGCCATTCCGGGAAGGTTGTTATCGTAGATGGTGAGTCCACCCCCGGTATTCTGGGCGGTTAAACCGAGAAGGGTAGGAGCAAGGGAAGCAAAGGTTTGCCCGACATTCAGGTCAATGCCCCCGGTAATAGTGTTCCAGATGGTAATTACACGGAAACCGGCGCGTTGGTTATAGTCTTCGGTCTTGACGACAAACCGGTTCAACAAATTCTGGCTGGGCCAGCTGTTGGGATAGGTGTAGCCGTACCCGGAGGGACCGGAGATGAGGTTGTCATTGTCGGTAGCACTTTCGTAGTAATAGTTAAGTGCTCCCGGCATGGCATCCAGCATGGCGGGGGATAAGGTCCACCCTATCGGAACGGAACCGCGATCGGGATTTTCCCATATTTTCCGCATGAGGTGTTCTACATATTGCAAGTTATCGCCGTCACTGATGATGAAGGCCACATAGAGTTTGTTTTGTAATGCAGGTTTCGGAGGGGCAGGCTTTACATTAACGGTTCTGGGCATACCGCTATGCACTGTGAGGTTGGTGGCCCAGTCACTGGCAATAGTGGCAATGCCATAGGAAGAGGCCCTTTGTACTCCGGGTTCTTCTTCCGGCCACCATCCCATATAATTGGCGTCGTCGGGCATGGAGGAAAGGAAGCTGTTCAGCAATTCGCTTTCCCCGGTTACTTTAGGGTCCAGCCATATTACTGCTGCCCCCAATGCGGTGGCGTATTCGCGCAGGGCGGCTTTGTGTATATCGGGGTTCAGCCCTATTAACAGGCGTTGGTCCAGGTTTGGCCAATAGGTATCGAACATGGTTTGATATACCTGTAGCTTACTGCTGAACTGTTCCCGGAGATCGACCAACACCGGGAAGTTGTACGGTGCGGAAGTTAATCGCGACAGCAGTAAAGGCGAAGTAATAAGCGCTCCCTGATCTTTGGCCAGCATGGTTGCCAGGTTTACGGTATGTATCTGTGCAGGGTCATAAACGATCAAACCGGATATTTCGTTGCGGTACTTGGTAATCAGGTCCCATTTGTCCGCAGGTTCATTCCAGTCCAGACCCAGGGACTCCAGCCAGGTGTATTGCCCTTCTGCAAATGCATCGCCTTCATAAGAGAAGATGCGGGGCTGAGTTTTATTGACAATACCTTTCAGCGAAGCGAAAAGGTACATTTCGGCAGAAGAACTGTTTTGCTGTACACCAACCCAGTCTACTTTCGTATAGGAAGTTCCGTGCCAGTAGACCCGCAACTCGATAGATTGATTATCTGCCGGAATGGTAAAAGGCAGTGAAAAGTTGGTGTAGTTGCCCGCAACGGGAAACTGTGTTCGGGTGATGGTCTGTGAAGCCAGTACCTGCCCGGTGGTAGCATTTCTGACGTCTATATCCACTATCGGATCATCATTGGCGGTATTGTTATCTACTTTCATCCGGAACTCGGCTACGTTAGGGCCTGCAGGGAGGGTAGTATCATATGGGCCATAGATCATATGCCGGTTGGCTTCGTCAATCCCCGTCTGGCAAAGCCAGCCGTCACTTTCTAAGCGCCCGGTATTGTGACTGAGTTCCGGGCCTTCGCCTTGCCAGCGCGAAGATGTTTCCCGCAGAATAATCAGGTCCTGCGTTTGGGCCGATGCGGGAAAGGAGGGAAGGAGCTGGCCGGAAGGCCATGTTACCTGGGCCATCGATGGCAGAGCAAACAGCATTAGTAGGGACAGCAAGGCAACTGCCCGGCTCGTAGAAGGTTTCGTTGGTAGGTTCATAGGTTGGGGTTTATGATTATTTGGTTTTTGGTGTAATGTTTTTCATAAATATAAGGATTAATAATGAAAGGTTCCTGGGTATCGTTTAAGGTTTGAAATGTATGGCCCTGAACAAGTGGGTGCCATCGTAAAAATAATCCGGTAAGGCTATCGTCAGGGTTTACAACTGGCGGGACTACTTATAAAACCTCATATGATCTATTTTTAACACCGTATGATTCTATATAAATTCCTCGCACTACTGTATTTCTGATCCGATCTGGCCCTTATTTACGATTACCGGGTATTTGTTATGCTCGTTCTTGTATGTTGGAAACGTGTTTTACAACAGGTACTCGTTGCGAGCAAGTACCAAAGCAATATTTTGATAAATAACATGCGTTTAAATTCCTGCTCCTGACATAGTGTTGTCACAAGCCTGTTCTATATTTGCTTAGAACCTTAATACAATGACCTATGATTAATTCAGTTACCGAATCCTTTTACCCGGCCAACGGACAGCAATGGAGAGCATGGTTGGAGGAAAACCACGACAGGAGAGAATCGGTCTGGCTTATTCGCTATAAAAAGAAATCGGGCATACCTACGATTTCCTGGAGTGAAGCTGTGGACGAGGCCCTTTGTTTCGGTTGGATTGACAGTAAAGCAAAACCTATTGATGATGAAAAATACATGCAGTTTTTCTGTAAGCGAAAAGCTGTCAGTACATGGTCGAAGATAAATAAAGAAAAAATTGAAAGACTCATTGCGGACGGAAGTATGACGGGGGCAGGGCTGAAAAGTGTAGAAATTGCAAAACAAAATGGCTCCTGGACCATTTTAGACGACGTTGAGGCGCTTATCATTCCTGACGACCTGGAGGAAGGATTTAAAACCCGTCCCGGTTCGAAGGACTTCTTTTTAAGTTTGAGCAAATCCGTTAAAAAAATTATTTTGCAGTGGCTTGTATTTGCAAAACGGGAAGAGACGAGACAAAAACGTATCGGGGAAATAGTGGAAAGTGCAGGTCAAAAGCTTAAACCCAAGCCATTCAGATAAAAAACAGAGGGATTTATAATTTGTTAAAAACTGTTATTTCTCTTTCAAAATAAACCTGTTCTTTTTCTTCGGGATGATCTTTTACATCACAATAGTAAACCCTTCTTGCAAATACCCTAACCACCAGGGGCTGTGCGGATTTACTTTGGAGCACACTACATCCCCTGTTTTAAATAAATTACTCATGGCTTTTGTTTTAGGTTATACTTCTAATTCATCATAACCGCTTTTTAAAACAAACGAAAGCATTTTAAATCTTTGATTAGCTTCTATGGTATTGGGAGTGTGGCCGGGAATAATCATACAATCGCCATTTTGCAGATACGTTGATTGTTCCTTGATAACCACTTCGGCTTCTCCTTCAATAATCTGGATGAATGTAGAAAACGGGGTTACTTTCGGGATATAAACCTTGCCATAGTCTATGGCAAGGGCCATGATGTTCCCGGTTTTTTCATTCAGAATATATTTTGTGACTATGGTGTTTGAAACATAATCCAGCTTATCTTTAATCTTGAAAGCTGTTAATTTTTTAAACTCATCATTTCCCATGGCCCTGTACATTTTTGTTTCATATGATTTAATCATACTTCGTAGATCTCTTCTTGTCTGCCTTGGCCTGTTTTTTTTCTTTGGCTGTTTTTGTGGCAGGAGTTTTACTGTTTTTTTGTGAACCTTTTTTTTCTTTTGACATGATTTGAGGTATTAAATTGTTAATTCTCCCGTTGGAGGAAATTTAAATGCGTTCATTATTTTAATTTGCATCTATCACAAATTCTGAAAAACAAGAAAAGAACAGTCTGTTTAAGTACTGTTCATTTCCTGTGAGTTAGATTTTAACTAACCCCGGTTGTATTAAGAACAAGCCTGATGGTTTGTTTTTAGAATGCCAATAACTTCATTGCGGTTTTTTTCCAGCCGCGTTTCCAGTCTTTTGAATAAGTCCGTTTCTTTACCGCTTTCAAATTTTACGTCCTCACTGGTAAGTTTCGGATATTTTTCTTTTAGGGCCTTGGATTGTTTTCCCCAGTCACCTTGAATCTTAAAAAGTTCACTTGCCTTGTTCACTCCCTGTTTATTTCTGTTTTCCATGATACTGTAATTTTAATGTGTACTTCATTGTACTGATGCAAAGGTGAGGACTAATACTACAAGATGTGTTACACAACCAGAACAGAACATTACACATGTTACAGGTTTTCCAGGTTACCCTTTCTTTTTTCGCCCAGTTTTTTATAAAATGAAGGAGAATGCCCGGTTACTTTTTTGAATTGATTGGACAGGTGGGCAACACTACTGTAATGTAGCCTATACGAGATTTCGGTAAGATTTAATTCGTCATAAAGTATAAGTTCTTTTGCTTTTTCTATTTTATGCTTAATGATAAAATGCTGTATGGTTATTCCTTTGACTTCTGAAAACAGGTTGGATAAGTAAATATAATTATACCCGAGTTTTTCACTGATATAATCGGAATAGTTTCCTTTGGGAATTTCTTCGGCATAGTGTATCATTTCTATGATAACACTTTTTATTTTATCGACAAGGATACTTTTTTTGTCATCCAGTAATTCCAGGCCGGACATCGCTAAGTTTGCCTTCAGTTTTTGTATTTGTTCATCCGTTATTTCTCCCCTGATTTCAATCATGCCAAGCTCAATGCTTATATGGTTTAACCCGAGTTTTTCCAACTCTTGTTTTACCATAAGTTTACATCGTAAACTCACCATATATTTTATATATAATTTCATGAGCACAGAGGAATCGGACAAGTAAATTTAACCGGAATCTATTGACTCAACAAGCATAACCTAAGGTAATACTAATGTAACTTCAATGTATGATCTTAAAAAACGGATCGAGACTTTGATTGTTCAGAAGGCGGTTAGGTATAAAGTTACGGTATTCCTGTCTTCCTTGCTCTGTTTTTTGTGTATCTTTTAGGGAAGTACATTAAATACTTGTCTCTGAAGTATATTCTTCCTCAAAAACAAGGCAGTTTAAAATTCGTAATTACTGATGATGCGTTAAAATTTTAGTTGTCGATATGATTTTAACTTTTAATATCATCGCCTAAAAGCTCCACTCTTCATCCCGATGATTATCGGGAGAAGAGAGGTGTTTCCGGTCTTTGACCGGAAGCGGGGGGATGTCCCAATCCAAGCCTTAGGTTTATTCCCAAATATTAATGTTTTCCTATGGCCTGGGCTTTCTACCCCCCCCATCTGGCGCTCGTTTGTAAGGAGTGTCTGTTTTACCGGGCATTTGTAATGCCTTTCCTGCGCGTTACAAACGCTTTTTACGATGCTCCCCGTTCTTCTTATTTACTTCTCTTTATGCTGTGGTTCCCATATCAGTCTTAGAAAAGAGCTGAACCTTTCGTTTTCTCTGCTTACGGGAACTCCCGCCACAATTCCAATCAGTAAGTTGTCGGCAACGCCTACCCGCATTTGAGGACGTATTGTCATATCAAAGTCGTGATGGTCGACAGTCTTATTGAACTCAACACCAATAAAGTTTCTTGTACCCGGAATCATGTAGTGGAAACTTGTATTAATGTCATAAGTCGTATGAAAATCATTTGTTAAAAAGCTCTGTTCAATCATAGGCCCCGTATAAATTAACGAATGAAAGTTGTTGCCCCAGCGTTTTACGATAATAAAGAAGGGATTATAGGTATTCCCTTTAAGAAATATAGCTCATTTCAGGATAATATCCAACCTATAACACTCACCCGGTGGCGTAGTGTACATCAGCTAATAGGACGAAAAGGCCATTTTGTAGCCCTTTAGCTGCACTATAGGGATGATAGTTGGTATTTCACCTCATTATTTTTTAGCTTTATAAAAAAGCAATACGGTACCGCAAGCAAATGGTTTACACTTCCGGAGCGTTAGCGGTAAATTATCTTTTAAAGATTTAAAGATGGTCAATCCGTTGCCAACGGCAATGGGGTTTACCAATAAATAAAATTCGTCTATCAGTCCGTTTTGGATTAAGGACGATACAAAAGAAGAACCACCATACACCATGATATCCTTGCCTTCTTTCTTTTTTAAAATATTTATTTCCTCCATAATATCTCCGTTCACTATAGTTGTATTCTTCCATTTATTAGTTTCCGGCCTGTTGGAAAAAACAATTTTTGGGATGTCTGTCACCAGTTTCCCGAATTCATGATCATTGTTGTTTGGGTCGTTGGCAACCCCGCCCCAGTAGGTGACAATTTCATCTGCGGTATTTCGTCCAATTAGGATGTTGTCTACCTGAGTAAGATTGTCAACGGAAAAGTTTTTCACTTCCTCGTCCCAATTAAAATTGGACCCACCATATTCGGCGGTTACAAAACCGTCTAATGAAATCTGCATTTGTAATTTTATTGTTCTCATTTTATCAGAATTTAATGTTTTACCAAATTTACCTGCAGAATTCTTATTGTGAAATGCGCTATCATGACATTTTAAGGGGGTATTTATGACATTTTTAATTGTTTTATTGTTATGTCATAGCATAAAAGACCGTTTTATCACCTAGTTTGTGATGCTTGTGGGTTTCGACGATAAGTTGAATGGAGTGGAGGGGTTCAAACCTGGCGTATGTTGCTACACCTTTTACGATTGGTACTCGTTTCCACTTTGCTCAAACGAACGCCAGTGGGATAATTTAACCAGGGGGGGGCAACTTTACATCGGAGAATGCCTACTTTATAAGGGGAAATGTCAACTTTACACCGGGGGATGTCTACTTTACATGGAGGGATACCAACTTTATACCGGGGGATGTTTACTTTACATGGGGGGATATCAACTTTATACCGGGGGATGCTAACTTTACATGGAGGGATGCCAACTTTATTAATGGGGGCGTCTACTTTATTCCCGGATATGCTTTCTTTTCTGCATATATCCCGAAAAAACAAAGACACAAAACAACTTTTCGCCAGTTTTGTGTCTTTGGTATATGGTGTATAGCAGAAAGCGGACGTTTACAGGTCACGTTTTTTGAGCAGGGCATAGGACCAATAGATAAACAAGGAGGTCCAGACCAGTACAATGCCTACTTCATACCAATGTACGGCATAATCCCTGGAAAGTTCTTCACCTATTTGGCTGGCGGCTGTTCGTACGGCCGATAACCGCGTCCAGGGTTCTTTGATGAGGTTGCTCATGGCATTCAGCGGAAAGAATTGAGCCACAGCCCCGGCGATAGCACCGTCTGATTGCCAGCGGATGACCAGGTAGAAAATCCCTTCCAGGATCTGCCACAGGATCAGGAAACCCAGCGCAAAAGCCGACCGTTTGATCAGGATACCGAGGAAAAGACAGAATGAGAAAAAGCCTACCAGCTTTATAAAATAGGCCAGGAGATATTCCAGGTCGGAAAAGATGATGGACATTTCATTAAAGTCGGAATAGATAAGCCCAAGGATCATGGACACTGCAAAGATAAACACCGTAGATATGGCGGCAAAGCTAAGGACAGTGAGGAACTTGGAGTAAATAAATTCCCATTTGCTGAGGCCGTCGATCAGGTTTTGTTTAATGGTCTTATTGCTGTACTCGTTGGCGGTCATGGAGACGATAACGATGGCCAGGAACAGTTTTAAAAAGGCGGCTACATAGGTGTTGAAATGCCAGATGTAGGGAAAGTTAAAAATACCTTGTTCGGCCAGGTGGAATTTTATGGGGCCGATGTCAAACCTAATAGCGGCGATAAGGGCTATGGAGGTCAACAGCACAAAATAGGACACAATAAGGAACTTACTGGCCCGGTTGTTCCAAAGTTTTATGGATTCTATCTGTAATAAACGAAGCATACTTTTATAGTTTTTTAGTCTTTTAGTTTGTTAGTTCTTAGTGTTAGCCACGGATACACTAATGTTTTTTTAGTTGTCCCTTGCGGGACTTTTTTTGAGCGTTTATCATAGTAGTTTGGAGATATTCTTTTATCATGGGAATGGTGTATTTTACAATCATCTCAAAAAATTACCAGCCAGATTCCTTAATAACCCATCAACTCCGAACTCCCCAACTCCGAACTCCCCAACTCATCACCCCCATCAACTCCCCGTAAGTGCCAGGAACTGCTCTTCCAGACTTTCCTTACGTTTCACAAGATGGGAGAGGACAATACCGTTGTCGAACATAAAACGGTTAAAGGTCTCCGCTTCCATAGGTTCGTTGAGAAAAGCGGTAATGAGGTCATTTTCCTCCTTGATCTCCCGGAAGGCAGGGTTGTTTTGCATCAGGGAGATAGCTTTTTCCCGCTCCGGGCATTTGAATTCAAAGAAGCCGTGACTGGCGATCATCTCATCTACCCGCCCGGAGTATAGTTTTTCTCCCTTGCGGAGTACGACGACATGCGAGCATACTTTCTCTACTTCGTCCAGCAGGTGCGAGGCCAGGAGAATGGTGGTGCCGTCGGCCGCAATCTGTTTGATGAGTTGTCGTATCTGGTGTATTCCCTGTGGGTCCAGTCCGTTGGTAGGTTCGTCCAGGATAAGTATTTCCGGGTCGTTGAGCAGGGCAGAAGCTATGGCCAGGCGTTGTTTCATCCCCAGCGAATAGGTCTTGAACTTACTGTCTTTTCGGTCTGCCAGGCCTACCACTTCGAGTTTTTCCTGAACCTTTTCATAGGGTACCCCCTTGATCTTACATACCAGCTCCAGGTTTTTTTCGGCGGACATGTACGGGTAAAAATTGGGCCGTTCAATAATGGCGCCTACTTTTTTCAGGGCATTGTGCGTAGACACTTTTCCCTCGAACCAGTTGAAATTTCCGGAAGTCTTGTTCACCACATTCAGGACAATGCCCAGGGTGGTAGATTTCCCGCTGCCGTTTGGCCCCAGTATGCCGTATACATTTCCTTTTTCGATGGTAAAAGACAGATCGCTCACCGCGGTGAGATAGCCGAACTTTTTGGTGAGGTTATGAATGCTTAAAATGGTTTCCAAAATATATGGTTTTTAGGTTTTTCAGTACATGACAAAATCGGTCCGGGAAGATTTTCCGACAACCGATGGAAAACAAATTTTGTCATGAACTAAAGTCTTTTTAGTTAACATGACGGGTAAAGTACGATTTTGTTACAAGCCTTCGCAGAATTTCCGGAATTTTTTTTCGCACACTGTTGTCGTATCCTACCTGAAAAAATGTGTAAGTTTGAATACAGAATCCTTTTATACCAAGCCGATGTCCGAAGAGAAGCTCATGTCGAAGAAGAAACCCGCCTACCCGGTAACAGAACAGTTGCACGGGTACCTGAAAGAATATAACCGGGATATTAAGATACCCATCTTTTATGATGACCTTCTCCGGTTTTCCGGTTCTGTGGTGGTGTACGATAAAAATGATGAAGATACCCTGTGGATACGTGTATTTTATAACGAATTTGACCGGGAGGAGATAGACATGAGCCTTAAAAGGGTATACTCCATCCTGCACTCGGACGGTAGCGACCGTATTTTACAGTTCCTCAATGTAGATGCCATAGATTACTGTACATTCGGTAACTCCAAACCCTTTCGCGTTAAGATCCGTAATGTGCTGAACGATAACTATACCTATTTCTATGTAAAAAAGGCCGATGCCTCCCGTATATACGGACTGGAACTGGAACACATGCTATCTCCCTATAACCTGAACTTCCTGGTATATAAAGATACACTTATAGAAGAGCATATAGCGGGAATTCCCGGCGATGTGTTTATCAAGGACTTTCTGCCCAGGTGCACGGAGATGGAAAAGGCGCAGATAGCCAAAGAGTTCGTGAAGTTCAATGAGCGTTGTATGATACGCTTGCTGGGCGATATGCGGTCGTATAACTACGTCATCGTATCCACGCACGATTTTGACCACGTAGTGTACCGCATCCGGGCCATAGATTTTGACCAGCAGAGTTTTGAAGGCAAGTTTAAAGTGTACCGCCCCCAGTTTTTTAAGGAAAACAATATTATGGTGAACATGGTGCGCGACAAATTGCAGCGAAGTTCGGTAGACCAATACAAGGTAGAAGAACGGTCTATCGTGGCCAAAAGGCTCATCAGTTACAACGAACGGATGGAAGAACTGCTTTCCTGTGCGAAGAACGATACCATATCCGTCCCTGAAAATGTAGAAAGACTAAAAATGGAGATACTGCATTTTGTACAGGATGTGGAATTTAAAAAAGCTACTAACATGGGACAAATCCTCGAAGCCGCCCTCGATTTCGTAAAACGTAATTACGAGGATATCAATACCCGGGGATTGTTCAGAAGGAAGACTTAATGATTTTTTTTAGCCAGGGCTACACGGATGTTTGTTGTTGTCCCTTGCGGACGGGGATTCTCTTCTAAGACCAGACAACCATAAAATATCCGTGGCCAACAGAATACTCCCCAATAAAAAAGAGTGAACCCGGAAGTCCACTCTTTATAGGATGCGTTTTTGTCATCTACTAAAATAGTAAGCTATAAAAGCCCCTATCTAACATCTCAAATCTAATATCTCAAATCTAAAGTCTGTCTAACTCTTCTCTTCCCGGTTGAAGTATACCAGGTAATAGTACATCTGCTTTTCTTCGTCCCAGCCCTTTTCCACGAACTTTTCGGCGGATTCGGGGTTTACGAAGTCCATTTTTATCTGGATGTTGGTATCCAGGTTGATGACATTCTTGATTTTCTTCCGCGCTTCCGTAACCGCTTTGTTGGCTATGGGGAAGCTGGATACGTCCTCGATGTGGTATTTCGGTCCTTTTTCTACCTTGTAGTGCTTGAACTCGGGGATAAGTTCGGGGTTGTCCATAACTTCGTTGAGGAAGTTGGTTTCTTCGAAATCGTCGTTCTTAGCAAAGTGGTTTACGGCACGGTTCATAAACATCACTTCCTGTTTTTTATCTTCTGCCGGAAGCACTACGTCTTTGGCAAAGTCCTGGCAGAACTTCAGGTATTTTTTGGTGATGAAGTTTTCGTCCGTAAGCGCATCCACTCCCAAAAAGTTTTCCAGCCAGTACTTGGTGTCGTAACGGTTGCTGTCTACAGAGAGGATTTTATAACCTTCTTCGCGATTGGTATTAAAGATGATACAACCTTTATCCAGTTTGTTGATGTTAACGCCCTGCTGAATAACAATATCCAGGTTGCTTTCTTCCTCGCGGAACTGCAGGAAGTCGTGCTTTAATTCGCTTTTGAAAACCCCTATGGCATCGACCTTCTGGTTATCCAGCACCATGTCGCTGAAATAGGCTACATATACTTCCCCGCTTTTAATGTGAGGATGGTTGGACTGGTCAAAAAGATGGGTGGCGATTTTTTTGGAGTTTTCATGTACGGTTGCCGGTTCCAGAAATATATTGGAAATAATTTCGAACAGCGGGTGGAATTCCACGTCTACCTCGTTGGCAAAACGAAAGTAGTTCTCTTCCTTTTCCCGGAAAGGTTTCAGGAAGTATTCCTTGAGTATCCCCGTAATCTCATCATTGAGAAGATAGGGTTCACGCGAAAGGAATATGCCTTCGTTTCTACTTTTATTACCTACCCGGTGTACGGAAAGGCTTTCTATTTGTGATGGATACAGGTTCAGCATATGGTTTTATAGTATTGTTTGCCACGAATCCATTATTTTCGGATGGAATATCGGTGGCGATTGTAGCTTTTGTTAATGTGTTAACGTGTGTTTATTATTTTAGTCACAGGCCGGAGCTTTGCTGTTACCTGGCCCGGTTTCCCGTTCTCAATAACTCCCAACTCCTCAACTCTTTCAGTTCCAGTTTTCGTCAAAGTCCAGGTTGTCATAGTCGTCTATGTCTATGCCGAAGTCGTTAAAATCATCGTTCATGCCTTCCTCGGACTCAAATTGCTTTTCGGGCGGAAATTCCGGAAGCTGTCCGTGGGCAAACAGGAGGTTGGGATAGGACCTGCCATCCTCTTTCCCGGCAATATCCGCAAGTTCGACAAAAAAGGTCCACATATTTAGAAAGTCATATACGTAAATAAGCCTGTTATTCTCTTCACCTACGACATCTTCCAGCCTGGTTTCGCCCATCAGGCGTATGTCTACCTGTCCGTCTCCCATATCAAACAGGGCAATTTCCTCACCCTGGTGCCATTCTTCGTTGCTGAGATAGAAAGAGGCCATCTCGGAACCTTCAAAACCGAAAGCCTGGGTTATAGTATTGTGAAACTCCTCCATGGAATCTCCGGATTCTATTTCTACATCCCTGAAAACGTCTTCTTCCGCATCTAATATTATCCTGAATTTATAAATCATATTCTTATAGATTGTATTTCTGTGTGTTATGTATGTTCTTGCCAGTGAAATGGCAACTTATGAGCCTGTAAAGTTACAAAGATTTCGCTGCATGCCGCGTATCGAGCAACAGATAATACTGTATCCCGAACAGAACGGATGCCAGGACCAGGTGCAGGGGTTGCGAGGCAAACGGAAAATCTAAATAAGCCATAGCCACACCGCTGATGATCTCTAATACAATAAGTAACATTACCCAGTTTACACGGGCAAAATGCAGTTGCCTGTTGCGGTTGAGGATAAACAGGAATACATTGACGGCCAGCACCAGTATGGAAAAAGAACGGTGTGTGTAAAAGTCCAGCCCCGGATTGTGGAGCCATAGGTCCCGGGCGGTATCTCCCACTATTTTTACCTGTTCATCTACAAACTGTCTTACCTGCGTACCCAACACTACCTGTACGAGCGTGAGGAAAAGGGCAAGCCGGATGAGATTGGTGAAAAGCCTGTCTGTCTTATATTCGCTTTTACGCGCCCTGGTAAGGTGCAGGATATACAGAATAAGGGCTACAATGGCCAACGCCATGACCATATGAATGGTAATCTTTACCGGGGCGAGAACGGAGTATACGACGGTAGCCCCCAACCACGCCTGGAAGCCCATACCGAATACGGCGAGCCAGGAGAGCAGGGTAACGCTGCGTTTTTCTTTCCAATAGACAAAGGAAGCTACGGCCATAAAGAGCGTAGCCAGCCCGGCAAGTGCCCCGCAAAGCCGATTGATATATTCTATCCACGTATGTTTCGGATTGAACACCGCATAGTCGTGTTTGGTGTATAGTGTCCAGTTATCGGGACTATAAGTGCCGGAAGTCGTAAAATCGGCCTTTGCTACCTGCAACGACTCGTCCCGGATGATAACCTGTCCTTTTTTATACGTTTTGTCCGGATGCCACAGTAGTTGCGATTCTTCCGTAGGAGGAATGTAGTACCCGAAACATTTGGGCCAGTCCGGACAGCCCATGCCGCTCCCGGTCATACGGACCAGGGCGCCGGCAACGATAACCATGTATACGAGGATAAGCGTCGTTTTGGTTATGGTTCTGAAATTCTTTTTAAGCCACACGCGCATGTTGTTTTTTTTATGTGTTTACCACGATATTTAAGAACGGTGTTTAATGGATTGGATTATGTTTTTTCCGGTATTTGTTGGTTGCCACGGATACACGGATGTTTTTTTATAGTTCCTTCCGGAATATAGATCCGGGGCTTTGCTTTCCGGGATAAGCTCTTTTTTAACTTTATTTGTCTAAATGAGTTCAATAACTCAATTGAGTTATACATTTAATTTCTCTACAATACTTTGTGCAACCCTGCCTATGCCGGCAGGCAGGTCTGTGCCTGCTTTGCGAATCTCTGTGATAAAATAAGACCCGTGACAGGGAAAACCACAAAGGACTCAAAGTTTTTCACAAAGCCCACAAAGTCAGGTTCTTTTGAAATGCCTATTCATTTTATATGTATACAGATATTTAACTATTTGTTTATGAAATTAATACAAATAGTATCTATGTGTATAACTCAATAACCCAATAACTCCCTAACTCTACAACTCCCAATCTAAACCGCCTCATTCCCCGGCTTTAACCCCAGTTCCTCACCCTTTTTCAGCATAAAGTCGCGGGCGGCTTCGTATTCGTTGGGGATTTCTCCTTCCAGGATAGCTTCTTTGATAGCTTCTTTGATAAGGCCTATTTCGCGGGAAGGTTTCAGGTTAAAGGTTTTCATAATATCCTCTCCGCTTATCGGTGGCTGGAAATTACGGATGTGATCGCGTTCTTCCACTTCTTCGATCTTCTGCCTGACGACGTGGAAATTATTATGATATTTCTTGAACTTCTTAGGGTTTTTGGTGGTAATGTCCGCTTCGCATAAGGTCATAAGGTCCTCTACATGATCGCCGGCATCAAACACGAGGCGGCGCACGGCGGAGTCCGTAACGGTATCCTCTGCCAGTACAATGGGCCTGGAGCTCATTAACACCATTTTCTGAACGAACTTCATCTTTTCATTGAGCGGCATCCGCAGGCGTTTAAAAAGTTTGAATACCATTTTAGAACCTACGAATTCGTGTCCGTGGAAAGTCCACCCTATCTTTTTGTCAAATCTTTTGGTTGGGGCTTTCCCTATATCGTGCAGCAGGGCCGCCCACCGGAGCCAGAGATCGTCCGTATTTTCCGATATGTTGTCTACCACTTCGAGTGTATGCCAGAAGTTGTCTTTATGCCGTTGTCCTTCTTTTTCTTCAATACCCTGCAGCCTGGTGAGTTCGGGGAGGATAATATGCAGAAGCCCGGTTTTAAAAAGCAGGCTGAGACCGATGGAAGGTTTGTCGCATTTTAGTATTTTATTCAATTCGTCTACGACACGTTCTTTAGATATGATCTTTATCCTCTCCTTGTTCCGGGAAATGGCTTCGAGCGAATCGGGAAAGATCTTAAAGTTTAATTGGGAAGCAAAACGAATAGCCCTGAGCATCCGCAGCGGATCATCGGAATAGGTGATATCCGGATCGAGAGGAGTACGGATCAGTTTTTGTTTCAGGTCATCAACGCCCCCGAAAGAGTCCAGAAGATCACCGAAACTTTCTTTCTGTAGGGACAGAGCCAAAGCATTTATGGTAAAGTCGCGCCGGTTCTGATCGTCCTGAAGGGTGCCGTTTTCCACTATAGGCTTACGGCTGTCCGAACGGTAACTTTCCTTTCGTGCTCCTACGAACTCAACTTCCAGGTCATTCCAGCGAAGCATGGCCGTACCGAAATTTTTAAATACCTGTACTTTGGGCTTCTTCGGTAATTTTCCGGCTACTTTTTTGGCCAGTTCTATACCGCTGCCTACCGCTACTATGTCAATGTCTTTGGGCATATCGCGCTGCAACAGGTAATCCCGTACAAAACCGCCTATGACATAACTGTCCACATCCAGCTCGGCAGCGGCTTCCGATATCACATTGAAAATATCCTGTTGTAATGCTTCTTTATAATTATCTACAGTCACTTCTTCTGTTTTAGTTGGTTAGTTTTAGAGTTTTGGAGTTGGTAGTAATTTTCAGAAGGAAACTATCAACTCCAAAACTCCCGGACTAACTACTTCCGGATGATCTTTACGACCCCGTCTTTACTGATCTTAATGATAGAAGACGGCTGACCTCCCTTGTTTTCGCGGTGCAAATTTACTACATAGTCTACACCTTTTAAAATTTCGTCACTTATTTCGGCGTAGGATTGCGGCGTGGGTGCGCCGCTGATATTTGCCGATGTGGAAACCAGCGGTTTCCCGAATTTACGGATGAGCCGTTGGCAGAAGGTGTCAGATGCCACTCGTATGGCAAGGGTATTGTCCGGTGCAACCAGGTTGGGTGCGATGCCGACGGGATTGTCATAAATAATGGTTGTGGGCCTCGTAGCAAGATCTATGATATCATAGATCACATCCGCTATTTCCGGAATGTACTTTTCGAGCATGGGAACATCGGATACCAGGCAAATGAGTGCTTTGGCATCCGGTCTTTTTTTTAATTCGTAAACTTTGGCAACGGCTTCGGCATTGGTAGCATCGCAGCCTATTCCCCATACGGTATCGGTAGGATAGAGGAGGAGTCCTCCTTCCCGGAGGACAGATACAGCGTTGTTGATTTCGTCTTGCATTTTACCGGATACTATTTGTTTATTCTATTATATATTTATTTGACAGTCTGCTAATTGTCTTTAAACAGTGTTATGCCAAAATGATCGGCAAGGGCCTGCCATTGCTTCCTGTTTTTGTCCTGCCGGATGTTTTGTTTTTTCAGGCTTACTCCTTGCGTTCCTATGATCGGGATCACTTCTTTATTATATCCCATCACTTTTGCCGATGGCGTATTATTCAAAAGGGACATGGCTTTAAACCACAAGTCGTCCGCTTTAGGAGAAAGCTTTAAAAACAACTTTTCGTCAGTCACAGATGGGTGAAAACTATCCGGAGGATATAAAACGCCTGAAGAACCAATAGGAAGAATAGCCTTTTTATCAATCCCTAAAACATCTTTATAGTTCCAGTTTTTGTAGGGAAGAACATTTCCGTCCCGGTCATACCGGATAAGCCTTGTTGTAATAGCTACTACGGTTTCCGGTTTTTTCAGGTGTTCGTCATATAATGTCGTAAGCCAGTCTTTCGGGTAAATAAAATCATCGTCACAGGTTACGATAACCTTATCAGGGAAAGATTTTAAAGATTCCACCAGCTTTAAATGCGGACAATCGAGTGTGGAGAACCTTACCTCAAAAATATCTCCTTCCAATACTTTCAGACTGTCAGGGAGCTGGTTTTTCAGAGATTCATGTAGCCACAAAATTATTTTTTGAGGCCTGGTGTCCTGCGCTAAAATGCTTCGTATGACAATGTGTAATTTATTCAGACGGAAAGGAATGGTGGTCAGCGAAACGATCACCGGAATTTCTTTTCCTGTTTTATGCCTAAGTTTGTTGGCCGGGATGGCACGTAGTTTTAAGGTGTGGTATATGGAAGGTGGTATTTCCTTGACTTTCATACGTTGTAGTTGCTTAATTATAAAAGTGATACAAGCAGTTTTTTGCTGTGTATCCGGTTATAGTGTAAATTTCGGACGATTTGTGCATCATTACTTTTGTTTGTGTTGTAGCAGCCATAATTTTATATACCTGGACATTACACCATAGGAGTTTACATAAGCACTTACAAAACCGGGAAAACCATCCCTAAATCCTCTTTTCAGGATGTATTCACTGAAAAAGCGGAAAGACGGTTTTATCAGGATATGAAACAGGTTTGCTTTTTTACCTTTGGCAAACATTTCTCTGGACTGTAACCACGCATAGTGATTTTTTTTACCGATAAAATGGTCGAACCCCCGGTAGGTATAATGCAGGATATAGTTTTTCAAAGCTCCCGTTTTGCCTTTCACGACCAGATTTTCATGTACAAGCTTGGTACCGAACCTGCAATATTTTCTGTGAAATAACAGGGTTTTGGTATCGTTTTTAGCAGTTCCGTGTTTCATTTGTCGTCCCATAAACATACGTACCGTTCCTATCTCATAAGCGGCACAGGTGTCTTCTTTCCGTAGTTCGGAGATAATCTCTTCGCGGAGTTCGGGGATTATGACTTCATCGGCATCCAGGATAAATATCCAGTCGTTTTTTGCCTGATCGATAGCATAGTTTTTCTGGCTGGAAAAATCATCGAATTTTCTTTGGTAAATACTTGCCGTATGTTGTTTGGCAATTTCCAGGGTGCGGTCTTCACTAAATGAATCAATGATGAGTATTTCATCGGCAAATGTAGCAGATAGAATGGCCTGCTCTATAAATTCTTCCTCGTTTAACGTGGGGATGATGATAGTGAGTTTCGTCAATTTTACCGATTTTTAGTAAGATTTAAGGCAAAGATATATATCTGTATTCATACTTTTGCCTTTATATAGATAAATCGAAAGCATGAGTAACAAGACGATTTCGGTGATTATTAGTACTTACAATGCCGAAGCCTGGCTGGAAAAAGTGTTGTGGGGATATAATACACAGACCTTTAAAGATTTTGAAATGGTCATTGCCGATGATGGCTCCGGACCGGAGACCAAAGCGCTTCTGGAACGGATGCAAAAAGAGGTTTTTTATCCCATAGTGCATGTCTGGCAGGAAGATGACGGTTTTCAGAAATCGAGAATACTCAATAAAGCTGTGGAGAAATGTTCGGCGGATTATATTGTAATGAGTGACGGGGATTGTATTCCGAGGAATGACTTCCTGCAAGTACACAACAGGTATAAGGAGAAAGGGTATTTCCTTTCCGGAGGGTATTTTATGTTGCCCATGTCCATATCCGAAGAGATCTCCGGGGAAGATATCGGAACCGGACGTTGTTTTGATGTGAAGTGGTTGAAGGAACACGGGCTGAAATCTTCTTTTAAAAATAATAAATTGACTTCCGGAAGTTTTAAAGCGGCACTTTTAAATGCTATAACTCCTACGGGAGCAACCTGGAACGGGCATAATGCTTCCGGATGGAAAGAGGATATTGTAGCGGTTAATGGTTTTGACGAACGCATGCAATACGGCGGACAAGATCGTGAATTAGGAGAAAGATTGATGAATTACGGCATTAAAGGGAAGCAAATACGGTATAGCGCCATATGTGTACACCTGGACCATGCCAGGGGCTACAAAACCCCGGAATCCATCGCGAAAAACCAGGCCATACGACAACACACCAGGAATAGCAAGAGCAAGTGGACGCCTTTTGGTATAAAGAAAGAGAATTAGATAATGGGAAATTATAAAATATTGGTGACCGGTGCGGCCGGTTTTATAGGTTCGCATCTTGCAGAACAATTGGCTGCCGAAGGACATACCGTTTACGGGGTGGATAATTTTTCGGATTATTATGATGTGGCGCTGAAAAAGCAAAATGTAAAGGATATACAGTCCGCAGGAGTGATTTTTATTGAAGCAGACCTGACAGAGCCGTTAAAAGATAAATTACCCGGCACTATGGATTACATATTCCATTTTGCCGCACAACCCGGAATATCCCCGGATGTTTCCCTGGAAGAATATGTAAGGAATAATATTTTTGCCACACAGAACCTGTTGCAATGGATAGAAGAGGAAAATAAAAACCTGCGTTTGTTCGTCAATATAGCTACGTCGTCTATTTACGGAAAGGAGGCTACCCTGCCCGAAACGGCTGTGCCCGAACCTATTTCTTTTTACGGAACTACAAAACTTGCGGCAGAACAGTTGGTATTGGGAGAACAGCGCGTTGGAAAATTCGATGCATGCTCACTCCGGTTGTATTCTGTTTACGGACCGAGGGAGAGACCGGAAAAATTATATACCAAACTGATCAAATCTATTTTCGAGGAAACATCATTCCCGCTTTTCGAAGGAAGTGAAAAACATTCGAGGAGTTTTACCTATGTAGGGGATATTGTAGAAGGAATATCTGCCGTAATAGGGAAGGAAGAGGCAGTGTCCGGAGAAATTGTCAATATAGGTTCAGATAAGGAATACACTACCCGGGAAGGCATAGAACTTATAGAAAAGATCATCGGGAAAAAGGCCAAAATACAGGTTACCCCGCCACGCCCGGGAGACCAGTTACGCACTACCGCTCTTATCGATAAAGCCCGTAAGCTGCTGGGATATAACCCTGGCACGCCTTTTGAAGAAGGACTTGCCAGACAGGTAGAGTGGTATAAGAATAATTTTCTCCAGCGGTAATAGGTGAAAGAAAAAGGCCCGCATCAAAAATAAACAAAATGAAAGATAACTTTTCAGGACATTCCGGTGCTTATTCCAGGTTTCGTCCCGGGTATCCTTCAGAGCTGATATCTTACCTCGTTTCGCGCACCGGGCAACAAGAATATGCCTGGGACTGTGGTACGGGCAATGGCCAGCTTGCCGTAAAGCTGGCAGATTATTTCGAAGAAGTATACGCTACGGATCTCAGTGCGAACCAGGTAAAAAATGCAGAACAAAAGCAAAATGTCCGGTATAAAGTGGAGAATGCCGAAAAGACAAGCTTCGCCGACGGTCAGTTCGACCTGGTCACCGTAGCCCAGGCCATTCACTGGTTCGATTTTGCCGGATTCTATGCCGAAGTAAAACGAACCTTGCGCAAAGACGGGGTATTGGCGGTATTGGGGTATGCCCTTTTGCAGGTAGATGAAAGTACGGATAGGGTGATCCGAAAATTGTATTCCGATATTCTCGGTACCTATTGGGACCCGGAAAGAAGATATATAGAGGAACTGTACCAAACCATTCCTTTTCCCTTCCGTGAAGAAAAAACTCCGGTGTTCCGGAATGAATACCGTTGGACCCTGGAGCAACTCTGCGGTTACCTGGAGACCTGGTCGGCGGTAAAGCATTATATCCGTAAAAACGGGGAAAATCCCGTAGCGATGATCTATGATGAACTCAAAGAGAGTTGGGAAGAATGGGATACGAAAACGGTAATCTTCCCGATTATGCTTCGTGTGGGCCGGTTATAATTTTTTGTGTATCTTTAATCCAGGAACAATAACTCAATAGTTATAATCTATTGAATTAAAAGTGTTTATAAGATAAAAATATTGGTTGGTGTTATTTGCATAAAGGATCTTTCATATTTTTGTTTTGTAAATTTCTCTGAGAAATGGCTAAAAATACTTTTATAAGATCAAAAGGAAACCCCTCTAATTCTTTAAAATCTAAAGGAGATAGAATGGGGTGGATATCTGTTAAAAAAGCCATTAAAGTACGATTGAAAGATGCTTTAAAAGAAGGGAAAGAAGAAAAATCTGATAATAAAGACGCTCCTCTTTTAGTTCCATAATGAGACTGACTGTTTCCGGTTATCCTCTAAAATTCATACAGACCCATCCTGAAAACGTGCATCACTGTAAGAGGTATGTATATAAATTTCATTCTCCGGTAACAAAATTACATTACATAATAAATGCGGACTACCACAGCTATGATTTTTTTGCAGTAAAGTTTTATGCAAAGAAGGATAGACGGAGTGATAGAAGGTTCTCTAATATTATTAATAAAGGAGATGTAAATAATATATTAGTTACTTGTGCTAAAGCTATCCCTTTGTTATTAAACAAATTTCCAAATGCTTCTTTTGGGTTTATTGGATCCCGAACTATTGATATACGCGCTCAGAAGATAGAGAGTTATAAAAATAATCAGAGATATCGATTGTATCATTATCATATTCCTCAACTAATAGGGCACGAAACCTTTGTACATAAATCTTTTAAAGAAGCAAGTGCCTATGTTTTATTAAACAGAAAACTGGATGATTTGAATAGTCATGAAGATTCGATCAAAAGAATGATTATTGCGACTTATCCTGACCTGTTAAATGTTTAAAATAACAAATAAAAGGTCCGTTAGTCCGCCGTTACTTATTAACCTTTTCGATGAATAATTAATACTCCGAAGAGAAATGCAGCTTTACCGAGGGGTATTTCTGTTGTGTCATCTGTATGGAAAAAGAGGAATCGGCAAGGAATACCAGTTGTCCTTGTTTATCCGTAGCCAGGAATTTCTGTTTAACCCTTTTGAATTCGGTAAATTCTTCGCTTTTCGGGTCTTCGGGTTCTACCCAGCACGCTTTGTGGATAGGGAAGTTTTCATAAGTACATTTAGCCCCGTATTCGTGTTCCAGGCGGTATTGTATTACCTCGTATTGCAGCGCCCCTACGGTACCAATTACTTTACGTCCATTAAGTTCAAGGGTGAAAAGCTGGGCAACTCCTTCGTCCATCAACTGATCTATACCTTTCATCAATTGCTTGGCTTTCATCGGGTCTGCATTGTTGATGTAGCGGAAGTGTTCCGGTGAGAAATTCGGAATTCCTTTGAAACTGAGTATTTCACCCTCTGTAAGTGTATCTCCTATCTTAAAGTTCCCGGTATCGTGCAGGCCTACGATATCTCCTGCATAGGAAATGTCTACGATTTCCTTTTTTTCCGCAAAGAAAGCATTGGGACTGGAAAACTTCATTTTTTTGTTATGCCTTACATGCAGATAGGGTGTGTTTCTCTCAAAAGTACCGGATACGATCTTTATAAAGGCCAGGCGGTCCCGGTGTTTAGGGTCCATATTGGCGTGGATCTTAAAGACAAAACCGGAAAAAGTTTCTTCATCCGGCTTAACCAGGCGCTCTTCACTTTTTTTAGGCCTGGGGAAAGGAGCTATGTCTACAAAACAATCCAGCAACTCCCGCACACCGAAATTGTTTAATGCCGAGCCGAAAAATACAGGCTGTAATTCGCCCTTCAGATAGGCATCGCGGTCAAATTCCGGATATACCCCGTGTACGAGTTCCAGGTTCTCCCGCAGTGTTTCTGCCGCATCTTTTCCGATGATGCCGTCCAGCTCCGGATCGTCTATATTGTCAAAGGCAATAGTTTCTTCTATGTTCTTTTTGCTGTCCCCGCTAAAGAGATTGATGTTTTTCTCCCAGATATTGTAAATACCCTTGAAGTCATATCCCATGCCTATGGGGAAACTAAGCGGGGTAACCTGCAGGCCGAGCTTTTGTTCCACTTCGTCCAGAAGATCAAAGGCGTCTTTTCCTTCCCGGTCGAGTTTATTGATAAAAACGATCATGGGAATGTTCCGCATACGGCATACCTGTACCAGTTTTTCCGTTTGTTCTTCGACCCCTTTGGCAACGTCTATCACAACGATAACACTGTCTACAGCTGTCAGGGTACGGAAAGTGTCTTCGGCAAAATCCTTGTGCCCCGGAGTATCCAGGATGTTTATTTTCTTGTCTTTATAGTAGAAGCCCAGTACGGAGGTGGCAACCGAAATACCTCTTTGCCTTTCTATTTCCATGAAGTCGCTCGTGGCCCCCTTTTTTATCTTATTGCTTTTTACGGCTCCCGCTTCCTGGATAGCCCCTCCGAAAAGAAGCAGTTTTTCCGTCAATGTGGTCTTTCCGGCATCGGGGTGTGAGATGATACCGAATGTCCTCCTTTTGTTAATCTCCTTAACTAAGCTCATAGATTCTCGTATTGTGGTTGCAAAAATAGTATTATAATACAAATCATTAAAGGTTGGCGGGTCTCATTTTCAATATTTCCCTTTCTGTTTGTAAAAATCTGGTAGCCTGTTTCTTTCTTTTTTGGTGGATAAAAAAACAGTATACGGAATCGCATATTGAAAGTTTAGTTTTATATTAGTATTCTGAAAAATGTCCTTTAGAGAACTTTTTAGGGTGCAATAGTGTATATTAGATGATAAAATGTGAAATTATGAGGAAAAAACTACTACTGTTACTTCTTTTGGCGATCACCTGGTCTTACGGACAGCAGCGTATCGTTGCAGACCGGTATTTCGAAAAGCTGGCTTATGTAAAATCGGCAGATCTTTATGCGGCCCTGGTAAAAAAAGGGGATTCTTCAATGCATGTACTCAGCCGGTTGGGAGACTCTTATTATTATAATACCAATATGAAAGAGGCGGAAAAGTGGTACGATATATTGTTGTCCAAATACGGTGAAGAGGTTAAACCGGATTATCTTTTCCGCTATGCACAGTCCCTGAAGGGTAATGAAAAGTATGATGAAGCCATGAAATGGATGAAAGCTTCCGCCGAAAGGGGAGGGAGCGATCCGGAAATGCTTCGCCTTTTGGAGGAGGGAGATTATTACACCCGTCTTATCAATCCTAAAGCCCGTTTGTTCGGCAATGTGCACAACCTGGCCATAAATACGGAATACTCGGATTTCGGAGGGTTTATTTTCGGGAACCAGTTCTATTTTGCATCTACCCGGCCCTCCAGGGGGAGAACCAAAATATACGATTGGAACAAGCAACCATTTCTTAATATTTACGTAGGGAACCGGATAGGCAACGAGGTAGACGAAGTACATAAGCTGGAAGGGGAGATCAACACCCAGTATCACGAAGCTACGATGGTCATTACAAACGATGGTAAAACGATGTATTTTACCCGGGACAATTCGGATAACGGCAGACGGTCCAAAAAAGATGAAGAAGGTACGGTGCACCTGCAATTGTACAAGGCAACCCTGGGTGAAGATGGTAAATGGGGAGGTGTTACCGAACTGCCTTTTAACAATGTGAGCTATTCCGTGGGCCATCCTGCGCTGAGTCCGGATGAGAAGAAACTCTATTTTGTTTCCGATATGCCCGGCGGATATGGTGTTACGGATATTTATGTGGTAGATATTCATGAAGACGGAAGCTACGGCGAACCCCAAAACCTGGGAAATACCATTAATACCAGGGGAAGGGAAATGTTTCCGTTTGTAGACAAAGACGGGGTACTTTACTTCTCTTCTAACGGACATCCCGGCCTCGGCGGACTGGATATTCTGAAAAGCGAACCCCAGAACGGTAGTTTTGGTAAAGCGTCCAATCCCGGAGTACCGATAAACAGTGCTCTTGACGATTTTGCTTTTGTAATGAATGAGGATAATACCGAAGGATACCTGTCTTCCAACAGGCTGGGAGGGAAAGGTGACGATGACATCTATCATTTCACTGCCAGGGAATGTACGGTTACCATACGCGGAGTGATTACCGATAGTCGTACGGAAGAACCACTGGTAGAGGCATCTGTTAGGCTCGTAGAACCCGGAGGGGGCGTTGTGGCAAAAGTTCTGACAGATGTAGACGGTATGTACCGTTTAAAAGGGGATTGCCTGGACGGTACTTATACCGTGGTGGCCGAACAGGAAGATTACCGTTCCGGACAGAAAGAGGTGAATGTAAAAGGAAAAGAAGAGGCGAATGCAGATATAGCCCTTACACCGCTTATTATAGCAGACGAAATTGTAATTAACCCCATCTATTTCGATTATGATAAATGGGATATTCGTTCCGATGCGGAATATGAACTGGAACATATAGTAAGCGTTATGAACGCGCACCCGGAGATGGTTATTAAAATAGAGTCGCATACCGATTCGCGCGGAAATGACGCTTATAATGAAAAGCTTTCCGATAACCGCGCCAAAGCTACCCGCGATTATATCTATTCCAGGGGCATTGCTAAAGACCGTATAGAAAGTGCTATAGGATACGGGGAAAAACGATTGCTGAACAATTGTGCCAACGGGGTGGACTGTACTGAAGAAGAACATCAGCTTAACAGGAGGTCTTCTTTTATTATTGTAAGAAAATAAAGGGCGAAGAGCAAAACTTTAAAAGTCTCCGGATATAAGATAAAAAGGCTGTTCAAAAGGACGGCCTTTTATTTTTGTGTTGTTCGGGAAGGTAAAATATTTTGACGAAACTTACCGGATCGTAAAGTACGAATCCGGTAGTTTTACGTCTTTTTTAATGTGGAATAATAACAGAGATTTTTTTTGTCTTTTTTCAAAAATTCAGGATCAGCACTTAGGGGTGTGGAATTTATCGGGGAACCAATACCCGTCCTTCGATTCCGGACTTTGAACTTTATAAGTAAAGGAGTACCTTTGCACAAAATTTAAAAAAGCAAATGGCGACAAACAGAACATTTACCATGATTAAACCCGATGCGGTAGAAAACGGGCATATCGGGGCTATCCTAGAAAAGATCACTGCTGCCGGTTTCAGGATCGTAGCTATGAAATACACCCAACTGAGCAGGAGAGATGCAGAAGAGTTTTATGCTATTCACAAAGAACGTCCTTTCTTCGGTGAACTGGTAGGTTTTATGACCAGGGGGCCAATTGTAGCTGCCGTACTGGAAAAAGAAAATGCCGTTGAGGATTTTCGTGCGCTTATCGGGGCTACCAATCCGGCAGAAGCTGCGGAAGGTACTATCCGTAAATTATATGCGACTTCTATAGGAGAGAACGCGGTACACGGTTCGGATAGTGATGAAAATGCCGCTATAGAGAGTGCATTTCATTTCTCCGGAAGGGAAATATTCTAAATGTCCTTACGTGGTATAGTAATAAATAAATCCCGGAAGACAGGAGGTATTGCTGAAAATACTTCCTGTTTTATGGGAATCAGGGTGGGCAGACCCTTATCGCAATACCAGTTTTTTTACCAGTTCTTTCCCTAACTCGTCGTTGATCATCTTCAGGATTTTTTCCCTTCCGTAACTAAGCTCTTCCCGCAATACGGAAGATGTAAGGTTTACATAAAGTGTATCTCCTTTTAGTTGTATATCCGAGGTGTAGTTGTTAATACCGCTGCCCATAAGTTGCTTCCAGGCATCCCGGACATCCATTTTATCCATGCCCGATTGCAGCCTGTTTTCGTCTATAAACGCTTTCAGTGCTTCCGATAGAGATATGTGTTCGCTATTTCGCTTTGCCATTTCGCGTTTTTCTGTTTACGGTGTTTTTTATAGTTAAGAGACTGTCTGAGTTGACAGGTTGCTGAGTTATTCGGGAATTGAGTATGGACTAAATAACCGGGTAACCTGATAACTACGGCAATTTTATTGATGTAATTCGCCCAGGTCCATGGGCTCAAAACATTTGTAAAAGTAGTTTAAATTATCCGCATTCCGAAGTATAAGCCGTTCTTTAGTTGCTTTTATAACCCTTTCTTCCCATTGGCTTAATGAGGTGTGGTAATGCAGTGAAATACTGCCGTCTTCTACGGTTATGGTGAAATTTTCCTGGTCGTCCGAAGCATTAAAACCACCGTCGAAACGGGGTTGCAGCTTTTTGCGGAAACCACTGCTGTCCGCCGTTATTTCTATATAATCTATAGTGGTATTAACCTTGTATTCTTTGTCGTACCCATCCGGAAATTCTACTTTTTCAATTTCCCAGTAACCGTTCATGTTCTTTAGCTGTTCTTCCGGACTTTGTGTACAGCCCCAGGCCATAAAAAGTATAAAGAGAAGGGGGGTGATTCGTATCAGTGTTTTTTTGTTATGCCTGTTTATCCTGTTCATAATCGAAACATTTTATAAGATTGATGGGTTTCCTTTACCACGGCTTCGGTCCTGTCCGGATGCGTGTCACTGATAAAGAGCTGCCCGAAATTTTCATCCATAAGCTTTACGATTTGTCCCACCCGGTTTTCGTCCAGTTTGTCAAAAATATCATCCAGCAGCAGGATTGGAGTTACCCCGGCCTGTTGTTTGATAAAATCGAACTGGGCCAGTTTCAGGGCTATGAGGAAGGATTTTTGTTGTCCCTGGCTGCCGAATTTTTTTACAGGGAAACCTTCGATCTCAAAACTGAGGTCATCCCGGTGTATCCCGGTGCTGGTATATTGCAGGGCCTTGTCCTTATTTATGGAGGTTCTGAGCAACTCGTCCAGCGGTTGTTCCGATAGCTGGCTGCTATACGATATGTCTACGTTTTCGCTGTTGCCCGAAATGGCATGGTACCGCTCCCGGAAAATCGGAATAAATTCTTCCAGGAATTGTTGCCGGACACGGAACACTTCGGTCCCGTAAGTATGTAACTGGTCGTTGTAAATGGATAAAGTGTCGTGGTCATAGGTGTGGTTTAGGGCGAAGTATTTTAACAGGGAGTTACGCTGGGTGAGCGCCCTGTTGTACAAAATAAGCTGGGTGAGATAGTTTTTATTGGACTGCGAGATGACGCTGTCTATGAATTTTCGCCGGGTTTCGCTTCCTTCGATAATGAGGTCGCGGTCGGCCGGTGAAATAATGACCAAAGGCAACAGGCCGATATGGTCCGATAGTTTTTCGTATAACTTTCCATTGCGTTTAATGGCCTTTTTCTGCCCTTTTTTCAGGCTGCATATAATGTGTTCCCGTAATTCCGCTTTTTCAAACTCTCCGTCAATAACGAAGAATTCTTCTCCGTGCCTGATGTTGTGTACGGCAATGGGGTTGAAATAACTTTTTCCGAAGGAAAGGTGGTAAATGGCATCCAGAGCATTGGTTTTTCCAATACCGTTGTTACCTACAAAACAGTTGATCTTCTCGTCAAATTCAAAATCCGCCGAACTGAAATTCTTATAGTTAACTAATGATAATTTTTTTAAAAACATTCCCTTTTTAACTGTAGTTCTTATTGGTGTTCGCTGCCCGAAAGTTGCCTAAACTAATGAAAATAATCGAATAAATACTCTTCCATATCTCAATAAAAATTATATTTTTGCGGCACAAATAAAGTCTAAGATGGCAACGTACAAGAAACGAGGATATAAACCACAAAGCAAGCAAGAGGAAAAAGAACTGGAAGAAGCGCACAGCACCACTGCCGAAGTTTTCGGTACGCTGGACGAAAGCGCATCCAGGACGGAAGCCTGGGTAGCCAGCAACCAGAAGTACATACTTATGGGGATAGGGGTAGTAGCTGTAGCGGTGCTTGGATTTTTGGGATATCAGGAATTTGTAAAGAAACCCAGGAATATAGAAGCGTCTAATGAATCTTTTTTTGCGCAACAGTATTTTAACGAAGCGGTGAACGGAACCAATAAGGATTCGCTCTATACGCTTGCCCTTAACGGTGCAGAAGGAAAATATGGTTTCCTGGATATTATAGATAAATATAAAGGTACGGATGCTGCCAAACTGGCTAATTACAGTGCGGGAATGGCGTATCTGAATATGAATAAATACCAGGAAGCGATTACCTATCTGCAGGATTTTTCTACGAAAGATGCGGTTTTGGGGCCACTCGCTAAAGGAGGTATAGCAGATGCTTTCATGCAACTGGATCAGCCGGAAGAAGCTTTGGGTTATTACGAAAATGCTTTTGCTTTGAGCAAAAACGAATTTACAACCCCGAGATTTCTCTTTAAAGCAGGCGTTGCTGCGCAGGAACTGGGACAAAAAGACAAGGCCCTGAAATACTTTAACCGTATTAAGAACGAATATCCCAACTCCGAAGAAGGCAGAACTATAGATATTTACATAGGAAAGTTGGAAAGCTCTAAATAAATATGGCTACCGAAAATAAAAACTTATCAGATTACGATAAAACAACGATCCCAAACGCGAAACCTTTTCGGTTTGGGATCGTTGTTTCGGAGTGGAACGAAAATATAACCGAAGGGCTTTTTAACGGTGCCCGGGCGGCCCTGATAGACTGTGGTGCACTACCGGAAAATATAACCCGGTGGAACGTGCCAGGCAGTTTTGAACTTACCTTCGGTTGTAAAAAAATGCTGGAAACGCGCGAAGTAGATGCGGTAATAGCCATAGGTAGTGTTATACAAGGAGAAACCAAGCATTTTGATTTTGTATGCAGCGCAACGGCGCAAGGGATTAAAGACCTGAATGTAAAATACGACCGTCCGGTGATTTTCTGTGTACTTACCGATAATAATATGCAGCAGGCCATAGAACGCAGTGGCGGAAAACACGGAAATAAAGGTGCCGAAGCTGCCATAGCTGCTATAAAAATGATTGCGCTGGGAGTGTAATTTCCGGTAAACAGTTGCGAATAATTATCATATGCGGGAGGGAATAAGTCCCTGGCTACCCGTCATCCTTTGCTACTTCAAAAATTTAATCGCCGTCTACTTACATTTTTGTAGTATTTTCAGTAATTTTGGGGGTATAGAGTTATGGGAGTATTTAAGACGCGAAAAAATAAGAAGTTTAGTTATACCCCTCGTTACTATAAAAGTGACAAGGCAGGAAGCCCTTTTCAAATGGAAGGGCGTTTCGATAAATTCCGTAGAGCAACGGGGGATAGCAAAGGACTGAAGAGTAAAATAAACAATGCCCTGGATGACATGAAAGGTAATCCGGATCGCAAGGCAAACAGAACCGTGTTAATTATTGCAATTATTTTGATCCTCCTGTTCCTTTTTATCATCGATTTTGACCTAAGCATTTTCACCTTCAAGATATAATGGCAGATATCATACAGCTTTTACCGGATCATGTTGCTAACCAGATTGCGGCAGGAGAGGTGGTACAAAGGCCTGCTTCTGTGGTGAAGGAACTCATAGAAAATGCGGTGGATGCCGGTTCTTCGGAAATCAAACTAATAGTAAAGGATGCCGGGAAAACACTTATACAGGTAGTAGATAACGGGCAAGGGATGAGTCCCACCGATGCCCGCCTGAGTTTTGAACGGCACGCCACTTCCAAAATACGTTCGGCAGAAGATCTTTTTCGGTTGGGAACCAAAGGTTTCCGGGGAGAAGCCCTGGCTTCGATAGCAGCTATTGCGCATGTAGAGATGCATACAAGGCCGCGAAACGAGGAGGTTGGGACAAAGATACGTATGGAGGGTGGTAAAATAGTAGAACAGGAAATCGCTGTTACTGCCGAAGGAACTTCCATAGCGGTAAAAAACCTGTTTTTCAATATTCCTGCAAGGAGAAACTTTTTGAAATCCAACCAGGTAGAACTTCGTCATGTTATAGATGAATTCCAGCGAATCGCCCTGGCACACCCGGATGTCCATTTTGAAATGTATCATAACGGCAGTGACCTTTTTCTATTGCCAGTATCTAATTACAGGCAACGGGTAGTTAATATTTTCGGAAGTAAGACAAATGAAAAACTGGTGCCTGTCGGGGAAAATACGGAAGTGGTTAAGCTGTCCGGTTTTGTCTATAAACCCGAACACTCGAGAAAGAGCAGGGGAGAGCAGTTTTTTTTTGTGAACAACCGCTTTATAAAAAGTCCGTATCTGCATCATGCCGTAGTTTCCGCTTTTGAAGGACTCATCAAAGAACAGGCGCATCCCGGGTATTTTTTGTATCTCGAGGTAAACCCGGCTACGGTAGACATTAATATCCACCCCACCAAAACGGAGATTAAATTTGATGACGAGCATACGCTTTATGCTATACTGCGTTCGGCCATAAAGCACAGCCTCGGGCAGTTCAATATTGCCCCGGTACTGGATTTCGACAAAGATGCGGGCCTGGATACTCCTTACGAATACAAAGACAAACCGATACACGTCCCTACCATTGAGGTGGATTCTGATTTTAACCCTTTCCGGGATGAGGAAGAGAATAAAACCTCCTTTTCCAGTGGTGGCGGGGCAGGTACTTCAATAAAATCCGGGGATAGCAGGCCTTCATGGCAGAGTGCTGCGAAGCAAGGAAAGCAATCCGAATGGGAAAGCCTGTATGTGGGCCTGGGAGGAGAGAACAAAGCCGGCTCCGATAATTTCAGCTCGGTGGAAATCGAGTCGGAAGAAGTGGGGGCCACTGTCGAAAGGCAAAGCGGAAAGTTATTTGACGATACCCGCGATAACGGGCCCTCGTTTGCCACGTACCAACTCCATAAAAAATATATTGTTACCACGATAAAATCCGGTATGGTGATCATTGACCAGCACCGGGCGCACCAGCGTGTGCTGTACGAACAATTTCTACGGCAAATGACCGTTAAGGAAGGAATAAGTCAACAGTTGCTGTTCCCTATCGTACTGTATTATTCGGCCACAGATATGGCCCTGCTTAAAGAATTAAGGGATACGCTGGAATTCATAGGATTTGCCATTGATAAACTGGAAGGGGAGGAAATTGCTATTACCGGTATTCCGGCAAGCGTTTCCGAAAGCGAAGTAAGTATTATACTGGAGCAACTGATAGCCGATTTTAAAGATGAAATACCGGACAGTAGTTTTTCACAAACCGACAGGCTGGCGAAATCGCTGAGTAAAACCCTTGCGGTACGAACGGGGGAACTGCTGAACGAAACTTCGCAGGAGGCCCTGGTGAACAATCTGTTTGCCTGTAAAGAACCTACCGTATCGCCATTTAACCGGCCCACGTATATAACCATAACCGTAGAAGATCTCGATAAAAAATTTTTATAAATGTATAGAATAACCGAAGCTATTAAGCATTTGCTGATCATAAACGTACTGTTTTTCGTAGCCACGCAGTTGTATCACGATCAGATGATTGAATTATTTTCCTTATGGTTCCCTAAAAACGAGCATTTCAGGTTATGGCAGATCGTTTCACACATGTTCATGCATGGCAGCTTTATGCATATCTTCTTTAATATGTATGCCTTGTGGGCCTTCGGATCTCCGTTAGAGCAGATGTGGGGACGCAATAAATTTCTCTTTTTCTATTTCTCGGCCGGGTTGGGGGCAGCGTTGATTCACACCGGGGTAAATTATTACCATTTTGAAAAAGGCATGAGCGCTTTGTATTCCATTGGATATTCTCAAAATGATATTCTACAGATGTTGAAAAATGTTCCGTTGGATCAATATGTGGAAATTCCCGGTGTTGATGGTGGTGTGATGAAGAGTTTTTTTTCTGCTTACAATGGTCTCGCCGTAGGAGCTTCCGGTGCCATTTATGGTATACTGGTGGCCTTTGCTATGATGTTTCCCAATGCGGAATTGTTTCTTATTTTTGTTCCTATTCCCATCAAAGCAAAGTATTTTATCCCGGTATTGATAGGCCTGGACCTTTTTTCAGGGTTTACGGGATATTCCCTTTTCGGTGGCGGAATTGCGCATTTCGCACACGTAGGAGGGGCCTTGTTCGGCTTTATAATGATGTGGTACTGGAAAAGGAAACAGTTCAATAACAACAGGTGGGATTAATCCGGGAAGTTATGTAGTCTTTGAATGTTAGAAGGAGTTAATGAAAGGAAGAGAGATCACGTCTGCCCAGCCGAATGGATAATGCCGGCAGGGTTGTATGAAATGAAATTAAGGAATTACAGGGAAAGATTAAAAAATATAAGCAATCTCCCGGCTTTGGCAAATTTTTTAAATCGGCAGTTAAATAAAAGAGTTTAAATCCGGGATAGTATATGAGTATCAGCAGCGATATAAAATATAAATATTCGACGCTAAATATAGCGGAGAAGCTCATTGTAATCAATGTGCTGATCTTTATTCTTAATATACTTCTGGTATTTTTGTTTCAGTTGCCCGAGGACTTTTTTATCCGTTGGTTTGAACTGCCAAAGAGTTTCGGTAGTTTTATCGGGCAACCGTGGTCCGTTGTTACCTATGCCTTTTTCCACGCCGGTTTTTCTCATATTTTCTGGAATATGCTGCTGCTTTATTTTTCCGGGCGGATATTTCTGAACCTTTTCGGGGGGAGACGTTTTTTAAATGTATACTTTCTCGGGGCCATTGCAGGCGGCTTTACTTTTATGATCAGCTATAACCTGTTTCCGGCATTTACAGGTATCAATACAAGTCTTATAGGTGCCTCTGCTGCGGTTATGGCTATTTTGATATTTGTCTGTACCTATTTACCCAACCAGGAAGTCCGATTATTTTTTCTGATTAATATTAAACTCTGGTATGTTGGCGTGTTTGCAGTACTGATAGACCTCGTACAGATCCCCATTAGTAATGCGGGAGGTCACCTGGCGCACCTGGGAGGGGCTTTGCTGGGATTTGTGTATGCGAAAAACTTATACAACGGCAGGGATATAGGCTCCGGGTTTGAACGTATAATATCATCAGTAGTGAACCTTTTTCAGCGAAAGCCCCGTACACCACTTAAAACGGTGCACCGGAATAAAAAATCAACAGCTTCCGGGAAGGCTCCCTATGTGGATAAAGACGACCGTCAGCAGAAAATAGATGAGATACTGGACAAGATCAGTAAAAGCGGTTATGAGAGCCTAACCAAAGCAGAAAAGGATTTTCTGTTTCAGGCGGGGAAGGATTAATATTTTGCAATATAGAATGTGCAGTCGGGGTATTTTCCTGTTTCGTGAATATATCAATACGAATAAGTAGTGAAAAAGCTTGGTTTCCTCAATAAGGTCATTTTTTTCGTGAATACCGTCTTCGCGGTGTTTCTGCTACTGTCTTATGTGCTACCTTATGTTTTTCCGAAACAGTTTCCGCTCATATCCGTATTAAGTCTTACCGTTCCCGTATTTATTATCGTCAATGCTCTTTTTGTACTCTATTGGCTGATACAGTTGAAACGACAGTTTATGTTATCCCTTATCATACTTTTGGTAGGGTATAAATATGTAGGTGCCATGTACAGGATTTCAGGGGAGTCCGAAAGTAATGATGGAGGAGTGAAACTGATGACATATAATGTGCGGATATTCAATGCGTATGACTGGCTGGAAGGAGATATACCGGAAAAGATAATGGACCTGGTGGACAAGGAAGCCCCGGATATTCTTTGTGTACAGGAGTTTTACCATGAACAGAAGGACGCTTTTAATAAAAACTATCCGTATCAGTTCATTAAATACACCACACGGAACAATCGTACCGGGCAGGCAATATTTTCGAAATATCCTATAGTGGAAAGAGGTTCGCTGGAATTTCCGAAAACGGGTAATAATGCCCTTTATGCAGATATCGTAAAGGAGAAAGATACGGTGCGTATATACAACCTGCACCTCGAATCCCTGCATATCGTACCGAGCAAGGAGCACATTTCCGTAGAAAATCCCGAAATGCTTTATAAACGTATGGGGAATGCTTTTGCATTACAGCATCGCCAGGTGGAGATATTCGATGCGCACCGGCATAAATGCCGACATAAAATAATCGTTACAGGAGATTTTAACAATACGCCTTATTCTTATGTTTACAGGCAGATAAAGGGAGATATGAAGGATTCCTTTATCGAAATGGGAAGTGGTTTCGGGAGGTCCTACGACTTTGAGTATTTCCCCATACGAATTGATTTCATCCTCGCCGATCCGGAGATGAAAGTTACCGCGCATAAAAACTATTCGGAGCGGTTGTCCGATCACTACCCGGTTATGGCGACTATCCGGTTCGGGCAAGTTGCACCGGAAGAAAAGGAAAGATAATCCGGGTTTCTAAAAACTTACCTGATGGCAAAACCTGTACTTACTATAGAATATTGCCCTAAATGCAAATGGCTGCTTCGCGCCGCATATATGGCACAGGAGTTCTTATCTACTTTTGAGGAAGAGTTAGGAGGAGTGACCCTGAAGCCCGGCAAAACAGCGGGTGTATACCGGATTTATGTGGATGATCAATTACTGTTTGACAGAAAGCGTCACGGGGGCTTTGCCGAGATTAAAGAGTTGAAGCAATGGCTTCGCGATCGTATTCAACCCGGAAAAGACCTGGGACATACAGACAGGGTATGATCCGGTATCACGGCATTAGAAAGCAATCTGCCGTATCGGCCAGGATATGCAGTAAAAGAGCAAGCCCGATAATACGTGTGGGTTTCCAAACGAATAACAGGAGATACAAGGCTATGGCAATGTAGCTGTGTAACAGGTGAAACCCTATACTGCAACGGTTGGGGTCAAAGATAGGATCGGCCAGGAGATGATCTGCATCGATGAAAATCCCGGCGAGGAGAATGATACTTACCTTTATAAATTTCGGTCTGTAAAACCAGTAAGCTACCAGTACCGGGAAGATAAAATGCAGTCCGTAATGGATAATAAATCGTAACATTTATTTTTTTCTTTTCCGGATAAAGCTGTAAAGGACCCAGCCTGCAAGGACAATGATAAAATATTTAAAATACGAAACCGGCTTACCGGAACCGTTAACCGTGGTAAAAACACGATCCCAGCGAACACTTTTACTGACATTATCCCAGCTGAACCACACGAATACGGTCTTCCCTACCACATGATCGAACGGAACATAACCCCAGTAACGGCTGTCTATGGAATTATCCCTGTTATCGCCCATCATCCAGTAGTAATCCTGCTTAAAAGTATAGGAATCGGCAGGTTTACCGTTAATGACGATATCATTTCCCTTTATTTCGAGAGTATTGTTCTCGTATTCCCGTATTACCCGTTTGTACAATGGAATATTTTCCGGTGTCAGTGCGATGGTCTTACCTTTTTCCGGAATGTATATGGGCCCGAAGTTATCTGCGCTCCATTTGCCATTTCTGGTATTCGGAAAAATACGGGGATTGGGTGTACCTGCGGGTTCGATTTGTCGTTCTACACTTTCTACATTGGGACTTTTAGCCAGACGCTGAGCGCTTTCTTCGGTAAGGGCAATAAAGAAGTAATCACCGTTGGACATCCGTCCGAAATTATCGGTAACATCAAACCTTTCGTACATATAGGCCCTGCTGAGTTCGCTGCCATTGGTTTTTACGGTGTAGGAATACTGTGTCCTGGCGCGGTCGGGCAGCAGTGTTCTTTTTCCGTTAATGTAAACATAACCGTCCTTTATTTCCAGGGAATCCCCGGGTATACCGACGCATCGTTTTACCAGGTTTGTCTTTTTGTCTATGGGTTTGTAATAGTTCCTGTCCGGGTAAAAATCATTCATATCCCGCAAAGTATCCGCAGGCTGATTGAATACCACAATTTCGTTGCGTTCTATCTTCTCGAATCCCGGTAGCCGCATATACGGTAACTGGAGTTTATTGGCCCAGGAAGTATTTTTTTTGGAAATGTTATCATTAAACAGGTAAGATTTCATTCCCAAACCGGGAATGGTGTCGTGTACCATAGGTGCGGCCACCGAGGTCATCGGTACCCTCGCCCCGTAGTGAAACTTGCTCACAAACAGAAAGTCACCTACCAGCAGGGATTTTTCCAGGGAGGAAGTGGGGATCACATAGGGCTGCATGACATACGTATGTACCAGTGTTGCAGCCACAACGGCAAAGAGAATGGAACTTACCCATTCGCCTGTAGCCGTAACCGGTTTCAGGCTCCTGTCGCTTATATGGGACACCTCCAAAGCGTAATTGATGTAATAAACATACAGTCCCAGGGTAAGAATAGCCAGCCAGGTATCCGTTGTGGAATTCCTGCCGAAACTTCTGGCGGTCTCCACCCAGACCACCGGGAACATGATGAGATTGATTATAGGAATGAACAACAGGATAACCCACCACCACGGCCTGTTGATGATCTTCATCAGTATAACGGCATTGTATACGGGGACAAGGGCTTCCCATGCTTTTCTTCCGGCTTTCTGATATAGTTTCCACGTTCCGGCAAAGTGAACGAGTTGCAGAAAGAGGAAAAATAAGAACCAGCCTGTTGCAGTCATAGGAACGAAATACTTTACTTGGTTTGTTTATATTTTAAAAGTGTTAAAATACACAAAAGCGTTACAGTTATCCACGAAGTTAACGCATGTTTAACAAACAGTACCGGTAAAACCTGAAATAAATCCGGGAACGGGCATCCGGTTATTTTTGAGGTGTTTTACACGGTGTTAGCAAAGGGGTGGGATAAAGGTGAGAGATTTCTTGTGGATTCAGGAACGCATCTTTCATATCTGTAGTGGTGTGGGCAACATATGGGAGGGAAGAAGCTGTTTTTTCCTTACGAAATCTCCTGGTTAATGCGTGGTCTTTTTTATAGGCTTCGTTCTCCCAGGGTGTTTGCCTGTCGTATATATAAGCAAAATGTTTTTTGCCCTCCCAGATAATATGGTTTTTGTCCACGGCAATCAGTTCTTTTTTGGCGTATTGTTTTACATGAACCATTTCATGGGCGAGTACCAGCCTGCGGCGTATGGCATCCAGCCGGGGATCGATGCGGATAATAATGTGGCGGTAGCCATTGGGCTGATAGGTATTTTGACAGAAAGTCACTCCCTGCATGCCCCTGGGAATATGCCTGGTATAACATATGGTGAGATGTATGTTTTCGTGAATATCCAGGTATTTCATGTATTGCCGGACCTCGTGCTTTACGATTTCGGGATTATCACTGTATTTAACCATAACGACAGGCTGGGAGTGGGACAGCAATACAGGTAAAAAACAGAACAGGAAATATAAAATGAATGGATGCATAACGGACGTTTTTGATTGGAATACAAACACGAAAGTATCCGTATTTAATCATCGTTATTTCCATATAGGGATAGAGAAGGGGCTTAATGCTCTATATAGCGATAAAACACTTTTAAATGCCGCTTATCCTACCAGAACAGTTATTCGGAACCGTAAAACTTCTGTTGGTATTTTAATGTGGTTCGTAGGAGAGGGGAGAGAGGTTATACGGAGGGAAGTATTTGTGCCTCCAGATAACTGAGAGTATTCGGTCCTTCGTTAAAGAGAAGGTCCAGTATACTGAGATTGCTGATAAAACCGTGTTTTTCCCCGAAAACCTGGGTGTAAGGGTCAAGGGCGAATTCCGGTCTTTCCTTGGCATTTACCATAAACCTGTAATCCTCTATACCCGATACTTCCTTTTCATAGGCAGATGTCCTGTCGAATTCCGGGTTTACCTGGAGGGTATCACAGATAAATTGGATGGTTTCCAGGTTGAGATCCATGAGAAACTCCGATTTTTTCCTGAAAACAGGGGCAAGATCGTCTTCGTAAAATTCAAAAAAAGGAGACGTCCTGTAAGCTGTTTGTAAGGTTTTCCAATGCTGTTTGCGCCAGTTAAAATTGTTTTCTATACGTATGTCCCTGTATTTCTGATGCGCCCCCGTTTTACTGTGCTTTACAGGTATGGTTAGCAATTGTTTTCCTCCCGGGCCGTAAACATACATACGGTTGCGATAGGTCTGTTTCTGAAAATTATCCTGTACTTCAAAAATTACCCGGTGGTTTACCAGGGCAACCATGTGCGTAACAGAAGGAAAATAAGTTGGGTGTATGAGTATTTTTTGTTCCATAAATAAAAAAGATACCGGGAACAGGTATGTACGGTTCCCGGCTCGTTATTATTTTTTTCGTTTCTCGCGTATAAAGCCGAAGATCAACCATGCCGCTATGATAATCAATGCATATTTCAGGTAAGAAACTGGCTCTCCGGAACCACCTACAGTAGTGAATACCCGCTCCCAGCGTACATTTCCACCCTGGCTGTCCCAGCTCATCCAGATAAATACGGGTTTGCCCACGATATGATCTTCCGGAACATATCCCCAATACCTGCTGTCTTCGGAGTTGTGGCGGTTATCTCCCATCATCCAGAAGTAATCCTGCTTAAAGGTATAAGAGTCCGTTTGTTTACCGTTAATGAATACCTGTTCTCCTTTTATTTCGAGGGAGTTGTTCTCATATTCTTTAATGATCCTTTTGTAAAAGGGAAGGCTTTCGGGGGTGAGTGCAACGGTTTTCCCTTTTTCCGGAATGTAAATAGGTCCGAAATTATCCCCGCTCCATGTAGTCTCCCCGGTATTCGGGAAGAGACGGGGGTTAGGTCCGCCCGCCGGTTCTATGCGTCTTTCCACACTTACCACATTCGGGGTTTTTTCCAGGCGGAGCGCGCTTTCTTCGGTAAGGGAAGTGAATTGATACGCACTGTTCCCTACCCGGTAGAAAGGGTCTGTAACGCCAAACCTTTCGTACATGTAAGCACGGCTTAATTCGCCTCCTTTGGTGTTTACAGTATATGAATATTGCGTCCTGGCCCGGTCAGGCAATTGCGTTCTTTTTCCGTTAATATAAACATAGCCATCCCTTATTTCCAGGGAATCGCCGGGAAGACCCACACATCTTTTTACGTAATTGGATTTTTTGTCTATCGGTTTTCGAATGTTCCGGCTCTGGTGGTCGCCAAAGTAGCGCACCGTGTCCGTAGGCCAGTTAAATACGACAATTTCGTTTCGTTTTATTTTTTGCAGGGCGGGAAACCGAAAGTAGGGGAGTTGTGGTTTGTTTAAGTATGATTTGATATTCAGTCCCGGGATGGTGTCGTGTACCATAGGTGTGGCAACCGTAGTCATAGGAGTCCTGGCACCATAATGAAACTTGCTCACAAACAGAAAGTCACCTACCAGCAGGGATTTTTCCAGGGAGGAGGTGGGGATCACATAGGGCTGCATAACATACGTATGTACCAGTGTTGCAGCCACAACGGCAAAGAGAATGGAACTTACCCACTCACCGGTTACCGTTTTTGGTTTCAGGTTCCTGTCGTTTATATAGGACACCTCCAGGGCGTAATTGATGTAATAAATATACAGTCCCAGGGTAAGAACGGCAAGCCACGTATCCGTTGTGGAATTCCTGCCGAAACTTCTGGCGGTCTCCACCCAGACCACCGGGAACATAATGAGATTGATTATAGGAATGAACAGCAGGATAACCCACCACCACGGCCTGTTGATGATCTTCATCAGTATAACGGCATTGTAAACGGGAACAAGGGCTTCCCATGCTTTTCTTCCGGCTTTTTGATATAATTTCCACGTCCCGGCAAAATGAACCAGTTGCAGGACGAGAAAAAATACAAACCATTCTATTGCTGTCATTGTTATTTTGTTGAATGTTGTTTTGTTGTGTATCCCGGGAGCAGGGACGCGTTATTTCCGGTGCAAAATACGCAAAAGGTCATGGAAATTGTCGTCCTAATCCAGATTTAATACATCTTTCATGTTGAATACCCCGGTTTTTCCGATGATCCATTCCGCTGCGATCACCGCTCCCAGGGCAAATCCTTCCCTGTTGTGCGCGGTATGGGTGATTTCGATATCGTCTACTTTTCCGGAGTAACGTATGCTGTGGGTTCCCGGAACGTTTTCTATACGTTTTGCCGTGACGGGGATCTCGTTTTCCCCGGCCTGGTCCAATTGCCACCCGGTTTTGGAGCTGTTTTTTATAATCCCTTCGGCAAGAGTGATCGCCGTACCGCTGGGAGCGTCGAGTTTTTGGGTATGGTGAATTTCTTCCATGCTTACCCGGTATTCCTCAAGGTTAGCCATCATCCTGGCCAGGTATTCGTTTAGCTGAAAAAAGATGTTTACACCCAGGCTGAAATTAGAGGCGTAAATAAATGCGCCTTTCTGCCTGTGGCAAAGCTCTACGGCCTTATCATAATTGTCGAGCCACCCGGTAGTGCCGGAAATAACGGGCACGCCGTTTTCCAGGCAGGAAGTTATATTTCCGAAAGCTGCGGAAGGAACACTGAAATCTATGGCTACATCAGCCTTGGCAATGTCCTCTGCAGTAAATTCATTATCGATTTTCGCTACGATCTCATGGTTACGGGAAATAGCAATTTGTTCTATCATTTTTCCCATTTTGCCATATCCCAGTAATGCTATCTTCATTTTTTATTCTCGGTTTAGATTTTTTATTTAATTACTGTACGATGGTACATCTGACAACTCAACCCCGGGCATCAAAAATTAAAACTCAATGATAACCCGAATGTCGTACCTGTGGTAAAATCATTGGGGACAATGAGGGGGCGAAGGGTGAGGTCCTGGCTTATATTGTGTTGTTTGAGATGCGCATCTACGTTGGCATCGATGATATTCAGGGCGTATAACCCGATAGTAATAAGAAGGGACAGGTCTTTGTATCTCTGGTAGTACTCCTGGGCCCTCCGAAGGGCATCCATAGATACATCCGGGCTTCCGTCGGCATTGACAATACCGTCAATATTATAAAACTCGTCATCCGTAAATCCGGCAAGCCTTCTCTTATATGCGTTTCTGTACCTGTGATATTGGTCTTTATTAGAGATGTAGAAATACAGTCCCGTGCCTATGGCGCCGTAAACAATGGGTACTTTCCAGTATCTTTTGTTGTATATCTGCCCGAGTCCGGGCAATATAGCGGAGTAAAATGCGGCTTTACTGGGAGATAAGGGGTCTATGGTATAACTTTCGTATAAAATAGTATCCCGTACCACGACCTGGGGTTTATCTGTCCGGACAGAATCTTTCGCCTCTTCTTTCTGCTTGTCCTCTTGCGCGGATAAAGGGTGATAAGTTGTCAGGAGGGTAAAAAGAAAGATAAACAACCACATTTTCTTTCCGCGGAACACATCCGCAGGTATATCCGGCTTTCCCATAGAATAAGGATACCCGTCAGCAATCCGGTACGCAGTATCCGAAATACGGTACCCGGCGCTTACATTTCGGGATGATACTTGGCATTTGGTACTTGGCATTCGGTACGCGTTATTTTTTGTATTCCGACTCTTTTTACCCGGAAAACGGTTTTGATCTGTGCTTTGTACTTAAACGGGTATTCTTTATTTAAAGAGTTTGGTCAGGCGGATGAAATCTTCACGGGAATGAAAAGGGATAATCAGTTTCCCTTTGCCGTTCCTGGATATCTTAACGTCTACTTTAGAAGAAAAGTATTCAGTAATATCTTCCATTTTATCATCGATATATTCAGGCAGTTTACCGGCTGAAGTGTCGGGAGCGGCCTTATTGCCTTTTTCCTGGAGGCTTTTTACGAGTTTTTCCGTTTCCCTGACGGAGAGGGCATTGGAAATGATCTTTTCGTAAATAGCCAGTTGGATTTCCTTGTCTTCCAGATTGATCAACGCCCTGCCGTGTCCCATACTTACGAACCCGTCGCGCATTCCGGTTTGGATGATAGGGTCGAGTTTCAGCAGACGCAGGTAATTAGCTATAGTGGAACGTTTTTTTCCCACCCGGTCACTGAGCTGTTCCTGGGTAAGTTGTATTTCATCGATAAGACGCTGGTAAGAAAGTGCAATCTCTATGGGGTCCAGGTCCTGTCTTTGTATATTTTCCACCAGTGCCATTTCCAGGGATTCCTGGTCGTTGGCAATACGGATATACGCGGGTACGGTAGCAAGCCCTATGAGTTTAGAGGCACGGAAACGACGTTCCCCGGAAACGAGTTGATATTTGTTAAACTCTATTTTCCGTACGGTAATAGGCTGTATAACCCCGAGTTCTTTAATAGAGGTCGCCAGTTCCTGAAGGGTGTTTTCGTTAAAATTGGTACGCGGCTGAAAGGGATTGACCTCAATGGATTCTATATCTAATTCAACAATATTGCCAACTACTTTATCCGCATTTTTGTCCGAAGCCGTTTGTATGTCGTTCTCCGGATCTTTTAACAATGCCGATAATCCTCTTCCTAATGCTTGTTTTTTCGTTGCTTTTGCCATTAAACCGTCTGCTTATTCTTTTTAATGATTTCGTGCGCCAAATTTAGGTAATTTGCCGCTCCTTTACTGCTTGCATCGTAATTAATAATGCTTTCCCCGTAACTGGGGGCTTCACTTAGGCGTACATTCCGTTGAATGATGGTTTCAAAAACCATATCGTTGAAGTGTTTTTGCACTTCTTCCACCACCTGGTTGGAAAGGCGAAGCCGGGCATCATACATAGTCAGTAAAAGACCTTCGATATCGAGGTCATGGTTGTGGATCTTTTGTACGCTTTTTATGGTGTTCAGCAATTTTCCCAGTCCCTCCAGGGCAAAGTATTCGCACTGAATGGGGATGATAACCGAATCGGCTGCCGTAAGGGCGTTCAGGGTAAGCAGTCCGAGAGAAGGCGCGCAATCTATGAGTATATAATCATATTTGTCGCGGAGCCCTGCCAGAGCTTCCTTAAGCATATATTCCCTGCGGTCTTTGTCCACGAGTTCAATTTCGATGGCTACCAGGTCTATATGGGCCGGAATCAGGTCTACATTTGGGGAATCGGTACCTATAATAGCATCTTTGGCCATCATGGTGTGTTCCAGAAGCTGGTAAGTGCCCACTTCTATTTCTTCTACATCCAATCCTAGTCCGGACGTGGCATTGGCCTGCGGATCAGCGTCGATAAGGAGAACTTTCTTTTCCAGGACGCCGAGGGATGCAGCTAGATTAACGGAAGTAGTTGTCTTGCCCACACCGCCTTTCTGATTCGCAATTGCTATAATTTTACCCATGTAATTTTAATTGGATTTAGACAGGTAAAAATACAACTATTTCCGGGTTTTGAAAATGAAAATTGTTAACAGCCTACCGGGCGGTATTGTCTTTTTACGTGATTACTTGCTTCGTTACCGGATATTTACTGTGTATAACGGATATTATCTTCCGTTTCGTATGTTTTTCTGATCGGGAAAATCGTATTATCTGGAGTTTTTCCGGATCATACTTTCAAGCATGTCCCACATTTCTTCGGGGATCTGGTCAAGAATGTTGAATTGTCCGGCGCCTTTAAGCCATTCTCCGCCATCTATGGTTATGACTTCCCCGTTGAGGTAGGCTGCAAAATCGGAAACGAGATACGCGGCGAGATTAGCCAGTTCCTGGTGATCTCCCACACGCTGTAATGGCACTTTCTTGGCCAGGTCGAATTTTTCCCTGAGTTCCCCGGGAAGCAACCTGTCCCACGCTCCCTTGGTCGGAAAGGGGCCGGGGGCTATGGCATTGAAACGGATGCCGTACTTTGCCCATTCTACCGCCAGGCTTCTGGTCATGGCCAGTACTCCGGCTTTTGCCGTAGCGCTGGGTACTACATAGGCAGACCCGGTCCAGGCATAGGTGGTAACTATGCTGAGTACAGTAGTGTTTTCCTGCTTTTTATCTATCCAGTGCTTGCCGAATGCCAGGGTACAGTTTTTACTGCCCTTCAGCACGATGTCGATAATAGTATCAAAAGCATTGGCGGAAAGCCTTTCGGTGGGGGAGATAAAATTTCCCGCCGCATTGTTCAGCAGTACATCCACTTTGCCGAAAGCATTAATAACCTGCTGTAGCATGGATTCCACCTGCTCGTAATAGCGGACATCACATTGCACGGCAAGGCAGGTACCACCGGTCTCTTCTTCGAGTTCTTTGGCGGTAAGCTGTAATTTTTCCAGGTTTCGTGAGGTAATGGCTACCCTGGCGCCCAGTTCCAGGAAATATTTGGTCATAGCTTTTCCCAGGCCGCTGCCGCCGCCGGTTACTACAATATTTTTACCCTTCAGGGCATCGTCGCGAAGCATTTTATCGGTGTACATGACAGACTTGTTTTTGTAAAGATACAAAATTAGTATGCGCGCATAATAATAAGTCCCTGAAAAAACAGGTTGTATCCAGATTTATGGGGATTAGAAGCAAATATCTGTATATTTCCAGGTCTCTGGGAAATATAGCTTACTATCTTAATCATCTTAAGACGTAATATGATGTTTGTTACTCGCTGATCTCAATCAAAATCTCCAGCATCTGTATAGCTGCGTCACTGATTTTGGTCCCCGGGCCAAAAACGGCCACAACACCTGAATCGAACAGGAAGTCGTAGTCTTGTGCGGGGATTACTCCTCCCACGATAACGAGAATATCCTCGCGCCCGTACTTCTTTAAAGCTTCGATAACCTCGGGAACCAGTGTTTTATGTCCTGCTGCCAGAGAGGAAATCCCTAGAATGTGTACATCGTTTTCCACGGCTTGTTTTGCCGCTTCGGCAGGTGTTTGAAACAAAGGGCCGATATCTACGTCAAAACCCACGTCGGCATAGCCGGTAGCTACAACTTTAGCGCCGCGGTCATGGCCGTCCTGGCCCATCTTGGCGATCATGATCCGTGGCCTGCGGCCTTCGATTGCGGCAAACCTGTCGGCAAGCTGCCGGGCCTTTTCAAAGCTTTCGTCGTTTTTTATTTCTTTGGAATACACGCCGGTAAATGATTGGATTTTGGCTTTATGCCTGCCGAACACCGCGCCGAGCGCATCGCTTATTTCTCCTAATGTAGCCCGGTGCCTAGCGGCTTCGATGGATAAAGCTAATAAATTTCCGTTACCCGTACGGGCACATTCGGTGAGTTTTTGCAGGGCTTCCTGCACTTTTTGGTTGTCCCTGGCCGATTTTATCTGTTCCAGGCGTTGTAATTGCTGTTTTCGTACGGTCTGGTTGTCCACTTCCAGTATGTGAAGCGGATCTTCCTTATCCAGGCGGTATTTGTTAACTCCTACAATTACATCCTGGGAGCTGTCTATCCTGGCCTGCTTCCTGGCGGCGGCCTCTTCGATCCGCATTTTCGGAATGCCCGCTTCTATGGCTTTGGTCATACCGCCCAGTTCTTCCACTTCTTCTATGAGTTCCCAGGCTTTACGGGTGATCTCGTTGGTGAGGTATTCCACATAATAACTGCCGGCCCAGGGATCTGCGGTTTTGGTTATTTTGGTTTCTTCCTGTAGGTAAAGTTGTGTGTTGCGTGCTATTCTTGCGGAAAAATCTGTAGGGAGTGCAATGGCTTCATCCAGTGCATTGGTGTGGAGCGATTGTGTGCCCCCGAAAGCCGCAGCCGCGGCTTCTATACAGGTACGAGCTATGTTATTGAACGGGTCCTGTTCGGTAAGGCTCCAGCCACTGGTCTGGCAATGGGTGCGGAGTGAAAGTGATTTTTCGTTTCGCGGGCCGAATTGTTTTACCAGTCTGGCCCATAACATCCGTCCGGCACGCATTTTGGCGATCTCCATAAAATGGTTCATCCCGATAGCCCAGAAAAAGGATAGACGAGGGGCAAACGAATCTATATCCATACCCGCTTTAAGCCCGGTTCGTATGTATTCCAATCCGTCAGCCAGGGTATAAGCCAGTTCAATATCGGCAGTGGCCCCGGCTTCCTGCATGTGGTATCCGGAGATGCTGATACTGTTGAATTTAGGCATGTTCTTACTGGTGTATTCAAAAATATCCGCTATGATTTTCATGGAAGGTTCGGGCGGATAGATGTAGGTGTTCCGCACCATGAATTCCTTGAGGATATCATTCTGAATAGTCCCGGATAACTGCTTGGGAGAGACACCTTGTTCCTCGGCAGCTACGATATAAAAAGCCATGATGGGAAGAACGGCCCCGTTCATGGTCATGGATACGGACATCTGGTTGAGGGGAATCCGGTCGAACAGTATCTTCATATCTTCAACGGAATCGATAGCGACTCCGGCCTTGCCCACATCGCCCACAACACGCTCATGATCGCTGTCATATCCGCGATGGGTTGCCAGGTCAAAGGCTACGGAAAGGCCTTTTTGTCCCGCCGCGAGATTGCGCCGATAGAAAGCATTACTCTCTTCTGCCGTGGAAAACCCGGCGTACTGGCGGATCGTCCAGGGGCGGGTGACGTACATGGTGCTGTATGGCCCGCGGAGGTAAGGGGGAATGCCAGCGCCAAAATTAAGGTGTTCGGCATTTTCTAAGTCTTTTTCGGAAAAAAAGGGTTTTACTTCTATGCCTTCCGCGAAAACGTATTTTTTTTCGGATGGGATCGATCCGTCTTTCAGGGCGGCCGGTCCATCCGTTGAGACGCACGGCCGTGCGCCTTTATCCGGGTAGGATATTTTTATATTTTGCAGATTCTTTCTTTTCATACGGATAAATGGTATTTATCATATAACCGGTCTTCTTCCCGTTTTTTTAGACGGGATGATCCGGTATTGTATTTTCCTTTGTATTTCATTTTGGTCGGTTTTATCCCGGTGTAAGTTCAATGATCGAGGCGCGGCTTCCCGGTTGAGATGCACAGCCGTGCATCTTTACGGGGTAGGGTCTTCTTTTTTTAATCGTTCCTGCTCTGTTTTTTCGGATAATCTTCTTTCTACGATAGGTTCGATCTGTGTTTTTCTGGGGTTGGTTTTTACAAAGGGATATAATTCCAGGGTTTCTTTCATCCTGTCGTCCGGGTTGGGATATTTATTGGTACCGATAAGGACTTCCTGGCCTTCGTCAAACTGCTGTTGTTCTTCCCGGGCGCTTTCTTTTATCTTTCTCTGGATGGTATGCTCTTTCAATTGTTTGAGAAATCCGCCGCCGGCTTCTATCTGCTTAAAAATATCCAGGGCTTTTTCGGCCATCCTGGTAGTGAGGTCTTCTATGTAATACGTTCCGTCTGCCGGGTTATGTACCTTATCAAAATAACTTTCGTGTTTCAGGATCAGTAATTGATTACGGGCAATACGCTCCGCAAATTCGTTGTCTTTATGGTATATATTATCGTAAGGCAGGTTGCAAACAGTATCCGCGCCACCGAGAATGGCACTCATGTTCTCCGTTGTGGTGCGCAGCATATTCACGTTATAGTCATACAAGGTTTTGTTGCGCCTTGTGGGACAGGCAAGAATATGGCATTCCGGATTGGCATCATATTCGGTGGCAAGGGTATGCCATAACAGACGAAGGGCCCGGAGTTTAGCTATTTCGAAAAAATAATTGGAGCCGACAGCGGTTGTAAATACGATTTTCTGTTGTTTTAGTGCAGGTGTGTCGTGCAGAAAATTCAGGTATTCATTGGCATGAGCCATAGCATAGGCAAGTTGCTGTACAGCAGTGGCACCCGCATTTTGGTAAAGGGAAAGGTCCACGGAAATAGTCGAAGTAAAATGACTACATATGGAAGTAGTTTCCCGGAACAGGACATAGTCGTTCTCCAGGTTGTTAAACCAGTTACCGCTTCGGGCCAGGTTGCCGATAATGTCCGTGTGGATATATATTTCTGCACCGGAGGAGGGAATCCGTTCCTTTAATTTATTTACAAAACCGGGGGATAAAAAAAGCAAGTGAAAATGTAACGTGGTGGTGGATAGGTCTACACCGTCCAGCAGTACGGACAGATCGGTTTCTTCGGACGGAATGGTAATCCATATGCTTTCTGCTCCCCGACTCAGGGCATTTACCGCTTTTTTAGATGCCATTTTTTCATTGCCGGCAAAAACCTTCTGGATTATTTTCCATCCGGCGGCATTTTTTAATCCGGTATGTGAAGTGGTGGCATCGTCGGAGTGATAAAAAGGTTTTACGTCAATCCCTTCAGCGGTCTTCCAGATCAGGGAGTTATAATCTCCGCCTTTGAGGTCGAACTGTATTTTTTGTTTCCACATTTTTGCGGAAATTTCGGGGAATTCGTCAAACAGAAGTTTACTCATGCCTGTACAGGTTTTGTGTTTTTTTATTGGTCTCCGCTTCGGATTTAAAGCCTTGCCTGTCAATGACAGGTCTGCAATTGTATAGCAGTTGCTTTGGACAGTTTCCCGGCTACCATAAATTTCAGCCACGGATTCACGGATATGGCAATAGTTTAAAAACTATTCGTGTGCCTGTGACCATTTGGTTTGATTACCAGGGTACTGTTTTTCCCGGATTTTCGGGGTTTTCATCATCCTGTTGCGGTGCCACCCCGATGGACTTACCCGTTTTGGATGCCGGTTTTTCCGGGTATTATTCTTTTTTCGCTTTTTTCTTATTCCATGTAATACTGTCCTGTTTTTCTATAATATAAATCTCTTCATCTCCTTTCTTGAAGTAATATTCTTCCCGGGCAAATTTTTCGATATTACGGTCGTCCTTTAAGTTACGGATTATTTCTTTGTCCCGCTCGATTTCCTTTTGCAGGTATTCCTTGTTTTTTTGCAGTTTATCGATCTCTTTTTCCAGTTCCATATGCGTGAGCAGGGAATTGGTATCAAAAAAGATCATCCATATGGCAAATACCGTTATTACAATAACATAGATATTACTGAAGAAGGAAAACCACTTGTTCTGTCTTATTTTTTTTATAAAATTCATGTCGTATGAATATAAATTTTTTCCTGCTTATCCAATTTTCTGTACCGGAGCCTGTCCGGCAGCAGACGAGATCGTGTACGGGGTAGTGGTTTTCTGTATTGCAAGGCTTTTCAGGCCAGTTTTTCATTGATAATGGTTCGTACTATACCAACTGCTACGGTATTGTATTTATTGTTCGGAATGATAATATCTGCAAATTCTTTTGTCGGTTCTATAAATTGCTGGTGCATGGGTTTCAACGTCGTCTGATAGCGGGTTAATACTTCATCCAAGTCTCTTCCGCGTTCGTTGATGTCTCTTTTTAACCGCCGGATCAGCCGTTCGTCGGAATCGGCATGCACGAATATTTTTATATCGAACATATCCCTTATTTCCGGATGGGTCAGGATAAGGATACCTTCTACGATCATCACTTTTCTGGGATGCGTGAGAATAGTGTCTTTGGTCCGGTTGTGTTTTACGAAAGAATATACCGGCTGATGTATCGGTTTTCCTTCTTTGAGTGTTTTCAGGTGACTTACCAGGAGATCGAAATCGATGGCCCTGGGATGGTCAAAGTTTATTTTGGTACGTTCCTCGTAAGACAGGTGCGAGGTATCTTTGTAGTAGGAGTCCTGGGAAATAACACCTACTTCGTTTTCCGGTAATTCGTCAATGATCTGGTTTACAACGGTGGTTTTGCCGCAACCCGTTCCACCGGCGATTCCTATAATTAGCATGAACAGACTGTTTTTCGGCAAATTTAACGAAAGCAAGTCAAAAATGTCGGTGACTTCACAAAAATTAGTGCCAGAGTTGTGGGGTAGGTCATAGAGCGTTCTGCATTCCACCGCCCTTTTCAACAGCAGAGCGGTCTGTCCAATCTCTTGGTCCCTGACCAATCAACTCCGGATTATTTTATTTCTCAATGTGGGATACTTCTTCCGTAGTGACCATCTCTTCGGAAGTATTACCCCAGGAGTTCAGTATATAATTCATTACATCGGCTACTTCTTCATCGGTTAATCCCAGCGGTGCCATAGAATTATTATAAGTAATACCGTTTACCGTTATTTCTCCGCTTTGTCCGTATTTTACGGCCCGGATGCTGGCTTCCCGGTTGTTCAGAAGATAATCGGAGTCCGCAAGGGGAGGAAAGGCTTTTTCTACTCCTTTTCCATTCGGAAGGTGACAGGTAACACAAAAATCGGTATAGATATCTTTTCCGTTCTCTATGCTTTCTTCCAGTTCTTTTTCCTGTCGTAACATGAAAAATGAAGAAACCAGGCCTATTCCGTAGATAGTCCAGAGTATTTTCATAGTATTTTGAGTTTTTAAGTTTTAGCTGTGGGGTAACCCGGATTCAAGATAGTGAAATTGATGGAAAAACCGGGAAGGCTTCTTTGAATATTTAAATTATTATCCAATTGTCGGGGGGGATTGTGCAAATGCATTATGTGCGGAGTGTTTGACAATGTGATAATGTGGAAATGTGATAATTTGATAATGTGACCATGTGATAAAGGAGCATGGAAAATGAGAGGATAGAGATTGCAGGGGTGATCGGGAGACGAGGTGCTATTCGGCTCTACTCTGACTAAGTGCAACTTGTAACCTTGAACTATTTATGATTTCAGGATACGTTTGTCTTGTATGACTGGTATCCGTATATATTGCAATTCAAAATTTCCGTGTAAGTTTGTGGTATGAAGAAAATTATTATACCGATACTTTTGGTTCTTTTTGCGGCTTGCAAAGAGAAGCATGAAAAACAGGAAGTTCCCGCTGATATTTTGAAAGACAGTGTGGTCGAAAAAGATACTCTGGTGAAGATAGAGGAAGTGCCGGAACCGGAACCGACGTTGTTATCCCTTGGAGATGTGGCAGATACCGCTTTTGTCCGTTTACGGGATTACAGTAAGGATTTTGTTTATGACATGAAATACGCTACGAAAGATAATTTTTTAAAGACCAAAGTATACGACTGTGCGGAATGTTACATCAGGGCGAAAACGGCCCGGGCACTCATGGCCGCAAATACAGAATTGATGGGTAAAGGGTACAGGATCAAATTCTTTGATTGTTACCGTCCGCATGATGTACAGAAAAAAATGTGGAAAATAGTTCCCAATCCGCGGTATGTTGCCAATCCCGCAAAAGGCTCTATTCATAACAAGGGCGGGGCTGTGGATATCACCCTGGTGGATAAAGACGGTAAGGAACTGGATATGGGAACCGGGTTTGATTTCTTCGGGAAGGAAGCACATCACGATTATATGGAGCATTCAAAGGAAATATTGGAAAACAGGAAACTATTGAAGGAAACAATGGAAAAGCACGGCTTCTGGGGAATACGGACGGAATGGTGGCATTATAACCTGACGAGTGCTTCCAATGGTAAAGTGGCGAATTTCCGGTGGGATTGTGAGTAAGAAGATATAAGAGTTTAGATGTTAGATAGGAGATGTTGGATTTTGAGTGAACGGATGATGGATAAGTGGAGGTGATAATGGAATAAACTTAAAATGGATAATGGTCTATATAAGGGCATTTCCGAACTTGTTTAATAACTTCGGCAGGAACTCCCGGGGTTTTTCAACAGGAGAAAACTTCCGTAGTTGCGTTTTAATGTTTGTTATTTCAATCAAAATAACTATTTTTGTATGAAATAACAAACATTAAATAGAAGTGAACAAGAAAAAACAAATTGTTTTACCAAAATATAATCGGTTGTTGGAGCAGATGGGGGAGAATGTGAAACTGGCACGTAAGCGGCGTAAGCTTACTATGGTCCAGGTATCGGAACGAGCGGGGATAGCCCGCTCCACTCTATATCTGATAGAAAAAGGAGAACCAACGGTGGCATTGGGAGCTTATTTCAATGTTCTAAGGGTTTTGGGATTACAGGAAGACATTTTAAAGTTAGGCGCTGATGATGATTTCGGAAGAAAGCTGCAGGACCTGGAACTCTTAAAATAAAAAGGTGGCGAAAAATAAGTTTGACATATATGTATATGCCCATTGGAAGGGAATGTCGGAACCCAAAATCATCGGAATGCTTTCGGCGCATTTTGCCAAAGGAAAAAAGGCTTTCAGTTTCGAATACGACAAAGCATGGATAAAATCGGAAGAGCAGCGTTTATTGGATCCGGACATCCGGTTTTTCACTGGAGCACAATATCCCGATAACAAAGAGAACTTTGGTATTTTTCTGGACAGCATGCCCGATACATGGGGACGTACCCTTATGAAAAGAAGAGCAGCTCAGGAAGCTATGGAACGGGGAGAGAAATCATCGGTTTTATACGATATAGATTATCTGCTGGGGGTTTATGACGAAACCCGCATGGGAGCTTTGCGTTTTAAGACAGACCCGAAAGGTCCTTTTCTGGATGATAACAGCGATAAGCCAACACCGCCATGGTCTACTGTGCAGGAATTGCAGTATGCAGCGGGAAAAATTGAAAATGAAGAGGACAGTGAAGAAATAAAAAAATGGCTGGCAATCCTGATGGCCCCTGGTTCTTCTTTGGGAGGGGCAAGGCCAAAAGCTAACATTCTGGATGACAACAGGGAATTATGGATTGCAAAATTTCCTTCAAAAAACGATACGACAGACAAAGGGGCCTGGGAATATCTGACTTATGAACTGGCCATCAATGCAGGCATAACCATGACGCCTTGCAGCATAGAAAAAATTGGGGGAAAATACCATACGTTTTTTACAAAACGCTTTGACCGTGACAAAAGCGAACGCATACATTTCGCTTCGGCTATGACAATGACCGGGAACAGTGAAAATGCCGTTCGCGATAATCCGGCAAGCTATCTGGATCTGGCTGACTTTATTCAAACTTACGGCGTAAATGTAGAAGAAAACCTCCGTCAGTTATGGAGACGCATTGTTTTTAATATAGCCATTTCCAACACGGATGACCACTTACGGAACCACGGATTTATTTTGACGGATACAGGCTGGATCTTATCGCCGGCTTATGATTTGAATCCTTCTGTTGAAAAAAACGGACTGGCATTAAACATTGATATGGATAACAATGCCCTGGATTTGGAATTGGCGAAAAGTATAGGAGAATATCTCAGATTAGACAACTCCCGAATGGATAAAATTATCAGTGAGGTTTTAGCCAGCGTAAGCCAATGGAAAACTGTAGCCTCTAAAATTGGAATTCCAAGAGTCGAACAGGAATTAATGTGTGGAGCTTTCAGGTGTTGATAAAAAATTCCGACGTATCACGGTGTGTATGAGAAAATACGATTTAGCATATACAGAAAGCGCTCGTTTTTTAAACAAGCGCTTTTTATTTATTCATTTTTTCCTGTATCTACTTTACAAACACATCCGGATAAGCTCCCGGGTTTACTGCAGGAATAGTAGAATTATATGTTTCGTTTATAGCTTCTATAAAGGCGTTGGTAACCAGAGCATATCCTTTTGCCGTAGGGTGCACTCCGTCCAGAGAAAAGGCTTTTCCGGTGGCGTAGGTGGAGGTGAGTATACCACCATCATAAGATATACCGGTTTCGGCAGCCTGTGCCAGCATAGCCCTGGCATCTACAAATGCGAGCTCATATTGCTCTGCCAGTGCCTCGATAGTGGCATTGTACTGGGTCTGGGCATTGGAGACCAGTAGCTGTTCTTCCGGTGTTAAAACCCATTGATCTCCTAACGGAACGGAAACCCCGTTGATCTGTGTCGGGTCTTCTCCTACTGTTGTTCCTATGAAAGATGAAGCATTTAGAACGATAAGGTCTTCGGGAGTTGTCTGCCGCAGATTAGGAATATCTTCACCGGTAACAGGATGTTTTAAAGGTGTGAGGTCATCATCCAGAATAACTACGGGATTTTGCCCGGCCTGAAATTTGATCTCTCTGCGTTGCGCTTCTTCTTCCTCTATCTGACCTAATAACACGAACAGGGGTAAAGCCTGGTTATAATCCGCATACCCTTGATTTACCTGGTTAGCCGTTGCTTCGTCCATAGGAACGGGAGCGTAGGGTACAGTAGTGAAGTATGGAATGGACGTTATATCCGGAATGTTGGCCACGGCACCTTTGGCGTCGTTCCTGGTAAGGGCAGTCAGCAGATTGTTATATATTGACCCGAATACACTCGGATCGGTAATATCATTTTGGCCATAACCGGCAAGGTTCATGTCGCCGGTCCGGTCAGTTCCGGCACCTCCGGAAGTGGCATAGGCAAGAATGTCATTGTTACCTATCCATAGTGTAAAAAAAGTAGGGTCCTGTGCAATGGCATCTGCAATGACCGAAGTGCTTGCCGAAGAGGCAAATCGAACGAAATACGGATTGGCCGTATTGCCTACTCCTCCGATATTACCGTAGCCTTCCGCTACCAGGTGATAGATTTTTGCACCGGGAACTCCCATGTTGTTAAAAGGGCCTTCGAGAGTGTTGGCAATATCTGTAGTAGGTTGTTCGTCCAGGTTAACGAAAGTTGTATCTGCGGCATTAAGGACCATCCTGGTATCGGCTATCTTATTGCCTCCCGCAAGCAGTCCTCCGAAGTTGTCATTTACAAGCGGCTGTGTAAAATCACCACCTCCGACATGTGCAAATTGTTTTGCCATCATATTCGGATAGGAGTTTTCCTGTCCCTGGAGGTAAAGGGCATTATCCGCATATCCCGCAGTAAGGGAATTGCCAACGGCAACGTAGTTGGTAAAATCGGCATCACCTGCCGAGTAAAACCCGGATTCGCTTACTTCCTTGTCAAATTCGGGTTCACAGGCTGCCAGTCCTAATGCTAAAAGTGCTAATAGTTTTATATTGTTTTTCATCTCTATCGTTTCTTTAGAAAGATTAGGAAAATAGGTTAAAAGCCATAGGAAACCCCTATACTGGGGATAAAGGCGTTATTTTTATACGCGCCTCCGAAAGGTACATTCCGGCCGTTTTCCTGGTAATGATCGTAGCTCGCATCTACTTCATCAAAGTGGATAAAGAGGAATGCGGCATCTATGGCAAACCTTTCGGATATGTTGAACGAAAGTCCTCCGGTAAAGTTGTTGGAATCGTTCCTGGGGGTTTCCGGGGCAAAATATCCTGCCTGCACCGGAGATTCGTCATAGTAGTATCCTCCCCGGATCGTAAACCTTTCGGTGGCTATGTATTGCAGGCCAAAACGATAGACGGAAGAATTCTTATAGTTTCTCGGGTTATGGGAATCCGTACCGTTACTGAAATAAACGTCGAGAGATTCGTATGCGTCCCAATACACCCTGTTGTAATCGAAGGCTACAAGCCACTTCTCATTGATCATATAAGAAGCCCCGACGGCAAGTTCGGCAGGCAGGGGCAGGGTCGCGTTAAAAGTAACATTGTCATAAGTGCCCGGCGCAGTGCTGGGGATATTGTGGAATTCGGCCTCTCCGTCCTTTGCTTTCATTTTCATTTCGGATTTATAGGTAAAACCCAGCGTGAGTTTGTCCGTAGGACGGAATGCGAGACCAAGAGAGTATCCCCAGGCGGTAACTCCGCTGTCGTCTATGGTAACATTGGCTCTTTCTCCGGCAACATTGGTCATGGAACGGTCTATATTACGGTTGAAGTTTACACTACCGATAGCCAGGATAGGACCCCCGCCTATACTCAGTTTCTCATTGATTTTAAAGGAGAGTGTAGGCTGTATGTAAATGGCTGCCAGTTCTATTTTACTAACGAGGTGCGAACCTTCCCAGTTTTCCGGATATTCCACACCACTTCCGTAAGGGGTATAGACCCCGATACCGGCACTCATCCAGTCGTTGACTTTATACGCGGCATATACGTTAAAAGGGGTGGCAATAGGGTTGTCGGCTTTCGTGCTCCAGCCGAATTCGCTGTTCTGAAAATGAATATTGGAAAAAATGGGACTGATTCCCGCACTGATTGTAATCTTCTTGTCGAGGAAGGTAAGTCCGCCCGGATTAAAGAATACGGACTCCGCGCTATTGATAACAGCAACTCCCGTATGTCCCATAGCGAGCTGCTTTTGCCCCTGCAAGGCTACCCGGTAACCTCCGGCATAGGCAAAGGTAGTCATCAGTACCACAATTGCTGAAATGTAGGTTTTTTTTATCATTGTCTATTTCGGTTTTTGTGTTTTTACTGTCAAAGTATCAGATATTACTTGTTAAATAAATTTAAGGCAAATAACTTCCTCAATTTACTGCGAATAGGTTTTAACTGTATACGGCTCTTAATTTGCGAAAAGCCACAGGTTACGTAAATGATACCTCCGGAAACTTTCGCGTTATGCGGGGTAGAAAAATATACCTGTTTTCAGTTTTTAAGAATATAAGCAAATTTTGTGATAAAATATGAAATATGCAATTTTTGAAGCATGAAATTATGCACGCATAGTAAATTTACCTTGAAATTTAACATTTCAAAAATTCGAAAGAGATATCGAAGAACATTTTCGGGTTTTCGGCCTGTACCCAATGACCTGCGTCTGGTATTGCGGAAACCGAAGCTTCAGGAAAGTGCCGGAGGATGAGAGATTCGTCCTGAGCAGTGATATACCCGGAATTACCTCCTTTTATAAAAAGTGTTTTTCCCTTGTATATGGCATTGTCGGGAAGTGCTTTTCCTATTTCCTCGATATTGTCGTTGAGGGAGGTGAGATTAAAACGGAAGGCAAGTTGTTCCTTGTCTTTCCAGTAGATGTTTTTCAGAAGAAATTGCCTTACGCCAAGTTCGGGGATATAGCGGGCGAGTTGCTCATCAGCTTCTTTACGGCTTTTCGTCTTTTTAAAATCGATAGACAGGAGCCCGTTGAGAATGGTTTGGTGGTGTACGGGGTAGTATTTCGGGGAAATATCGGCAATGATCAGCTTTTCTACCATTTCCGGATAGGTGGTGGTGAACAGCATGGCGGTTTTTCCTCCCATGGAATGCCCTATGATGCTGATTTTTTCCAATTTGTGCTTCAGGCAATAGCGGTGCAGGTCTTCGGTAAGTAATTCGTAGGAAAACTGGTCGGAATGAAAACTTCTGCCGTGGTTTCTCTGATCGATAAGGTGAACCTCAAACCCGTTTTCGGCATATTGATTTCCCAGGGTTTTCCAGTTGTCCGACATTCCGAGAAATCCGTGCAGAATAATCAGGGGGTTTCCTTGTCCTACTATTTTGGAATACAGTTCTTGCATGCTTTTACGATCTGTTTTTTTAATTACGCTACCCGCTTTCCTGAAATATACTATAAAAAGATGAAAAGGAAAAACAATGATATTGCCGGGTACAAATATCGTGATTATCTTATTTCATATACGATGATCTTATCCTTTTCTCCCTGGGTAACGAATTCCAGTTTTCCGTTGCCATCCATATCGGCGAGGTCTATTGCGGAAGTTCCGTATACGGGGAAATTGCCGAGTAGCAGGGCATTACTGTCAAAAAGGTATATTTTTTTTGCCTGGATATCGGTGAGGGCTACGTATATTTTATTGTTGATGTAAAAGATATCGGGACCGGTATAAATACCGTAATCCAGTTCGTATTTGTGTTGTTTTATGGTAAGTATGTTGTCGGACAATGTGGCCATTGTCCTGGACGTTGCGGCAATATGGTGGTCTTTGGCCAGCCCCAGGGCTATTTTGTTAAGTCCGCCGCGTTCATCTGCCTGGATGAGGTCGCCATCGCTGTTGGTGGTTGTAAATTTATCCTGGTAGAGATATAGTTTGTTATCCGAGAAATCGATATTTCCTTTTACGTTAACCCTGCTTTTCCCGGTGCGGTGCAGCAGGTGCAGGGTACCGTTTTCTTCCTGCAGGGCAATGTAATCCCTCGTACCTGTCCGGAAGTGTTGAGGAGGATTGAGGACAGGACTTTTGGAACCGCTGAAAACAAATCCTTTTACCCTTTTTCCGTTGCTATCAAAAGGGATAATAACATTTTCCTGGGTTATGAAGAACCGGTATTTTTTATTGTTGTCATAATCAAATACGGCAAGTCCTTTGGTAACAGGCGCCTGTACTTTAACGGGGAAAGGCGAAACATCGTTACCATTGCGGTCTATGACATAAATGCCGTCCGGCAGGGTGAAAGCAAGCTGGAGTTTTCCGTTCCTTAAAATGTCTACCTGCTCTATTTTTCCCAATATCCGGGCGTTTAATTTCTTTTTCCACAGCACTTTTCCTTCATTGGAAATCAGGTACAGATTGTGCTCCATGTCCTGTACTGCTACTTCTTTTTTCTTGTTCAGGTGGTTCGTCACCAGTTGAGGCGGAATAGCTATATCGGCATCCAGAGCTATATTGAATTTCTCCGAAATCCCGGTTGAAACATTTGCTTTTCCGGGTTTTTGCAGTAAGATATTGGTATGCGTAAAATTTTTATCCGCAATACCCTGTACCACCAGGTATGGGAAATCATCCGGGGACGAAAGCGAAAGGTCTTCATGATACCCGGAAAGCATTTTTTCGAGGAACAGTTCCTTATATTTCAGAGCTATACCCACTGCGAGCATGGATGAGGCATCGGGAAGGCTCTTCATGATCTCCGAAAAGGAAGTCCGTTTGTCCAGGGTGGACTGGTTCTGGTAATTCGTGATAATATCGGTTAGCGCTTCCGTATCGCTTCCCAATACGATATAGTCGTCCACCGCAGTATAAAAACGCATGGAATTTCCTCTTCCGAACGGGGGGAGAGTTTCCGTAAAAGGTTTGAGGGTGTCTATCTTGTATATATTGTGTTCCCGGAAGGTAGTCTGTAATACGGCGGAATTGGAAAATGCTTTTTCCGCCACACTGGCGTCAAAGGTGTGAAATGTCACCACATCATGGTTTTCGCCGTAAATAACCCCGACTTCATCTGCCGTAGCCAGAAGGTCGTGAACGGGAGAGTCAGACAAGGAGTCTTTATACGCGCTGAAATCATAAGGGGCCAGAGATAACATCCCTTTGGCATCGGCGGGGGTGATTTCTGTAGTTTTCCGACGTCCGACGGGTATGGAAGTTGTTTCGGAAATAATGGCTTTACCCGGAACGATTCCCGTAAGCAAAAGTTCCCCCGGAGATAATGAGATGTCGAACATGGCCCATTTGGTTGTCCTGGCCGAAGAGGGCTTTTGTGTTTTAGTGGTACTGTCGGATAACGACAGGTTTTCAGGATAAAAAGGATGGTTGCGAAAGAAAAACGAAGCCTGTTTGTCTTTGTTGGCCAGGTCGTATATTTTCCGGAAGGCATCCCTGTCGGGCGTGTTTTTCCCTAGTATGCTCTGCTCGATCAGGGTGTCGGAAGACGATGCTATAAAAATACTGTCGATAATCGCATTAAAAAACCTGTGGTTCTTAGAGGAAACCTGTTTTATGGAGGTTTTATGGAGAGAAGAGTTTTCGGTTTTCCACCCTTTCAGGGAGTCTAATGTAGTATAATTATCGGTATCTCCCGAGATATAGGCATAGTCATAAATACTGTCCGAACTCCGGATAATACAAAGAAGGGCCTCGCTTTTTTTATCCAGTACCCGAAGCGGTTCCAGTTTTTTGGAAAGTCCGGGAGGGATAAGTGTATTAGACTTTAAAAAGTCATTGTTTTTCAATGCATTGAAAAATGCCTGCGGATTGGATATCTTAACAACAATGGAGGTGTTTTCCGGGATATGGGAAATGAGATCGGTGTTTGTTTTTTTAGGGGAAGTACAACTTGCCAGGACGAGGGAAAGTATAAAAAAAACAGCGGTCTTTCTCATTCGGATAAATTCCATTTTTACCTCAGGTTGTTTATAATAACGAATTACGGGACAATACTATTGTTCGAAATTACAAATTCCGTGCCCGTAAAAGAAAATAGCCTGTAAAATACGGGCTATTTTCCTTCTCCTTTTTCTTCTGTGGTTTTGGTTTTTTGATTGCTCAGCGCTTGCCTGATCTGCTTGGCCAGGTTAAAGTTCGGCGCCAGGCTTATAGCTTCATCGATCAGTTTCAGGGCTTCATCTATTTTGGTTTTGTCCTCATTATAGGTAAGCAATCCCTTTTCATAAGTCAGTGCAGCTTTTAACGGCACTTCATACGGAGGTTTGCTTTCGTAAAAAGGGACTTTCATGTCGTCTTTGACATTTTCTAGTCCGTATGCAATATGTTTTTTGGCTTCTTCTATTTTACCTATCTGCAGGTTGAGGTCCGCAAGTTCGTATGCGAGGAAGGCATCCGGTTTTCTTTCAAACAGGATATCGTATTGCTGTACGGCCAGTTGTGGCTGGTCCAGGGATTTCAGGGAAATCGCTTTTACATCGACAGCCATGTCCGAAGCTGAGACATCTTTTTCCGTCCCCAGCAGGTTTATGGCTTGCATGTACTGTCCCGAGTTGGCATACAGGAAAGCCAGCGTGTCTTTTCTTGCATCGGAAGGTTCTATGACATATAAATGCGTCAGTGCGTTAATAGCGCCCCTAATATCTCCCTGGGTTCTCATTTGCTTGTAAAAAGCGTTGTAGTGCTTTTTAAGGTCGCTTTGGCCGTTTGCAGCGAAAAATGATGCAAACACGGCCAGGATAATAATTTTCTTCATTTTGTTCAAACGTGTTTTTAAGGTTTTCAAAACTAAAAAAAAATAGGATTGAAAAAGGAATAATTAACTTTAATTAAATTGTTTATGAAAAATAAGTGGTTTTTATCCTGTAGGAATACCACATTTTTTCCGTTATAACCTGTCTTCTACTCACCGGGCGCTTCAAAATAAAAAGCCTTTATGTCTTCTTTTAACCGGGCTTCGTTTGGGCTATTTTCAGCTTTTTGTGGTTAAAACTGAACTTACCGCGATTTTTAGGTTGTTTTATTAAATTTATGTCATCTTTCCCTGTTCTTTATTTCTGTAAGTTTGTTCTGTCATCGATCTGTTTTTCCGGGAGTTAGCCGGAAAAATGTTTTTTTGTGGATAGAAAGCAGGCGTGCAGTAATAACGTCAAAAACAGCTATATGAAAAAGCTTTACTCACTAAGTGATATTTATGCTCCGTCCCGATAACTATCGGGATTATCGGGATCAAAAATAAATTTTAAACAGTTTCTAAATACTTGTGCGGAAAGTATATTGAAGTTTTTCGGACAGTTTTTCGGAAGAAATTATTTTTCCCTTTGCGGGAGTATTTGTGAATTCCGGTGCAGGAAGATCAAATTCCCTCGCTTTTTCCGTGTAATACTTTTTTCTTGTGGGGTGAAAGGGAAAAGCGGCATGATAGGTTTCGTCCCATTTTTCCTGTTGCAGTATTTCCAGGATGACGGAAATACAATCGTCCAGATGGATGAGGTTAACCGGGGCATCCGGGTTTTTAAGTTCCTTTTTTCCCGACAGGTGATATACAGGGTGCCGGTCCGGCCCGATAAGACCGGCGAATCTGAGGATGGTGGTCCGAAAATGGGAAGAGGACTGTAATAACCGTTCGGCAGCCAGCAATTGTTTTCCGCTTTCGGTTTCCGGATCGGGAAGCGTTTTTTCCGTGATAACCGTGTTATCATCCCGGAATACGGATGTGCTGCTTATAAAAAGGAGTTTTTTAACGGAAGAATTCGCTACGGCGGCCAATAGTTGTTTTGTTTTTTCCACAAAATTTTCCGGGTTGGCGCCGCGTAGTTTCGGGGGGATATCTACCAGAATCGTATCCACATCTTTAAGGAACGAATCCATTGCCCCCTCTATCTTATCTTCCTGCAAACGGATGAGGAAAGGGTGTATTCCTGCTGTGGCGAGTACATTTTCCTTTTCCGCAGAAGTAGTGGAGCCTTTAACATGATATCCTTTTTCAATACATTTTTCAGCTAGGGGAAAACCGAGCCATCCGCAGCCGAGAATTGCTATCCGCATAGAAATACAGTTTGTTTATGGACGATCAAAAGTAACAGTTTTTTTGACAACGACGGCATCGTTAAGGACAAAGGGCATAGGGATATGATCCCTGGGCCTGGCCGGAACGGTAAACAACGGGTTTTCCAGCAGGTCGTTGGATGCTTCGTAAAATATGAGTTCCGGGGTTTCTTCTTTGGGGAAACGCAGGCTTATTTCCGTATAGTCATTATCACTTATAAAATGAGAAAACAACCGGTTTTCCCTTTTCGGGTTTTGAAGGTATTTTTCGGGCAGATCAAAACTATTCACTTTACAGGAAATAATATTTTGCAGGGAAGTAAAGACATCCAGCCGGGTAACATTGCGTTGCGGTATTATGCAAACTTCCACTTGTCTGTGGGCGCCGATAATCGTATCGTGGAGTATTTCTACCACGGGCACGGGAATCTCTTTTACCGGTGCGGCAGAAGTATAGGAAAACCCGGTATTGTATTTGCTGGCAATGGTAGCTTCTTCACCGGGAGAAGGTACTTTTTTATCCTGCCCGAGGTAGGCGGAATTCCACGTGCCGGGAACCTTGTCGTAAGTAGCCCATTCCGCTTTACCTGTATCCGTATCCATAACATATAACAAGCTGTCCGGTTTCGGCCTGTCTTCGGTGAACCCGGATTGTGTATGTGCAGTAATAAGCAATACCAGGGTTACAACGCCTGCAAACAACGCCAGTTTATCCTGTTGCCTGTAAAAACCGAATACGGGGATCAGCAAGCCGAAGAGTAATACGGTGAAGAGAGTAGAGGCTACCATCATTTTCAACCCTAGTCCAACGGGGAACATCTGTATAAAAGGGGTGAATATCCATATGGCGGGAAGCACGAGAATGGCCATAAGTAAAAGATGGGGTTTTTCAAACCAGAGGAGTACAGCCATAGAAATAAGCCCCGCATATACCGGGATGACAAAGAAGGAAGCTCCTTTCAGGTAAATTCCGAGCAGGATACAAATGACAACCCAGAAAAAGACAGGGAAAATAAACAGGTTTACAGGTCTAATGTGTCCGAATTTGTGATAGGTAGAGAAACAAATAACCAGGCTTAGCGCCGTGAAAGCCGCAATGTAGTAATACCCGTTATACGTAAATCCATGAAGAATATCGGCATACTGCGGATATATTCTGAGCAGTAACGGCCAGCTGTAATACCCTATAAGCCCGCATACGAGCAAGGTGATGGCAAATGGCAGTATGCCCAGGAGCATTTCCTTTACATGAACCTTTTTCTTTACTATGCCAAAAATAAGAAGCAGTAAAAACAGTACGGCAGCCAGGATATTCATGGTTGTGATCCAGGAAAAAGGATAGGATATGAACGTAGAGAAGGGGGCGTTAAAAAACACGTAATCTTCATTGCTCTTCAGGTTGGAAATATCGGCATTGCTGAAATAGTGCAGCAGTGGCATGAGGTAACTGCCCTGGTGTTCCAGGGTGTTACGGTCCAGCCTTTGTTCGGTGTCCAATGCGGTATGATAGTCGAAGTGATCGTCTATAAAAGCAAAATTAAATCCGTCCGTATCGGCATCTTCCCGGAAAATGGTGAGATCGGTATCATTGGGGAGCATTTTGTATATGCTGTACATAAATGAATTGCTCACCGGGTATTCGGGGCGGGCTTTGGTGAACTCGCGGATAAGGCCGGAATTTCCGCCATTGGTTTCCACCAGCATAAAACCCGGGCCTCCGCTGCCTCTTGCTTCGAAATTGAGTACTAGTTTCACGTCTTTTGCCCAGGGGTGTTGCTTTACAAAAAGCCTTGCGCCGTTAAGTCCGAGTTCTTCCGCATCGGAAAACAGGATGATGATATCGTTTTCCGGAACTTTATTTCCGGCAAGGAAAGCCCGGACGCCTTCGAGTATGGTTGCTACACCACTGGCATCATCGCTGGCCCCAAAGGAAGAATGCGGACTGCTGTCGTAATGGGATAGCAGCATCAGGGCCTGGCCGTTGCCACTTCCTTGTATCCGGGCCAGTATATTCCGGGCTTTACTGACATTTCCCCAGTTGCCCGAAATATAACCTTCCTGTACCTTTGTTTCCAGTCCCATTTTACGGAGTTCGGACAACAGGTATTCCCGTACTTCTTCATGGGCTGCAGAACCTACGTAATGCGGTTTTTGCGAGATGGCCCGGATCTGTATCATTGCCCTTTCCGTAGAAAAAGTGTTTTCCGGTGCATTTACTTTGGTGTAAGTATGCGGCATAATGGCATAGAACGACCAGTAAACGGCTCCTATGATAAAAAGAAGGGACAGTGTAGCGGCATAGCGTTTCATGGTATGGTGGTTTAGTAAAAACAAAATTTCCCGTACAAAATACGAATATCCCCGGATATAGGAAATAATAACGGCGGGGGAATCAGGGTAAACACATTATATAAGAGAGGAACAGCAATCAGTAATCCGTAAACGGTAACAGTGTTATAGTTCGGGGCTGAAGAGTCCCGATATATCGGGATGACGTTGGAGGTATTATTTCTTTGTTATACGTTGCCGGTTGCCGGTATATATAATTCTCCAAACCTGAAACCCGGGGCTTCGATACACCCATCGCTGCGCCTGGGCACTCAGCCGCCTACGCTGGGGGGCCTGCCCAAATCTGTAACCTGCAACCTGCAACCTGTAATTTTAAACCCGGAACCATTAAACGTTGCAATTATAGTTTTTTTAATGTGTTTGCCCTGGCGGGGGAATCTCCGGTGGATTTTCAGGTAAAGCAGATACTGTTGACGGCGCAAACCAGCGTAGTAGGGATATTATATTGCTCCTCAACTCCCCAACCTTTTTATGGTACTTAAATTTTAAGAATACGGGGCGATCTGTGCCTGTGAACCGGAAAAGATGAGTTTGTTATAATGTTATTTTTTAAATATTTAATATCGATTTATGATATAAAATTATGTTAATTAATTATAAATCACTAAATTTAGAGAAGAACTTAAAATACGACAACCATGGGAATCAAGAGTTTTCAGGGGGCCAGAGAGGAAGTAAAAAGAGAGTACCAACGCCCCATAGCAGTAGCGGATTATATGACGAGGAAGTTAATAACATTTACCCCGGAACAATGCCTTCTGGAAGTAATGGAAACGTTTATGAAATACAAGATTACCGGGGGGCCAGTAATAGATGACGACGGAAAGCTGATCGGGATTATCTCGGATAGTGACTGTATGAAACAGATATCGGAGGGACGTTATTTTAATATGCCTATAGGGGACATGACCGTACGAAAGTATATGTCCGGCGATGTAATGACGATCAATGGCGATGTCAGTATTTTTGATGCGGCTACCCAGTTCCATAAAACCAGGCACCGTCGTTTTCCGGTGTTGGAAAACGGTTTCCTGATAGGGCAGATCAGCCGTAAGGATGTTATGCTTGCTATCCTTAAACTGAGTGGACATCATTGGCGTTGATACCTGTGCAAGGCAATTTTTTCATATAGGAAACACATCCCTGTGATACGGTAGTGAATTTTAGTTTCTTCGTACCAGCATATAAAAGTCGTTTTCCAGCGGAAGGTACCCAAGATCATAGAGGAAATAATATATAGTGCCGTTCCTGGTGGTATAGGTATTGGTAAAGTATTCGAAATCGAATCCTTTTTCCATGAGTCTCATTTTTGTGGTTTTTGTTTTGTCTCCCGGGTTGAGTTCTGATAATATCCGGTAATTTTTGCGCAGTTTGTTGTTAATATTCCGGATGAGGTTTTTACTGTCCTTGTTGAGCCGGTTATTGTAGGTGTTCCTGCAATGGTCGCTGCAAAACTTCTTGTCCGTTCGTCCGGAAACCTTTTCTCCGCATTCCAGGCAGTTTCTGGCCATTACTCCCCGCGTTTATAATGGAACGTCATTTCTTCACCGGATTCTTCGAAAAAGACGTGGATATTAATTTCATCCGTACCGATCTTTTCAAAGGTGAGGCCGTCGAAATACACTTTGTCTTTTTCCATGCGGACCAAGCGGAACTCCTCGCTTTCGTCTTTTTCTTCCCAGCCTTTTAAATCCTTATCGAAATGTTTGATACGGAGCAGCAGGGTCTCATCCTGCTGGCTGATGGTACATAATTCATAAAATTTCACCTCGTCATTTACAACGAGTTTAAAAGATCCCATCATAGAGCCGCCCAGGGGAGAGCCCCATATTTCTTCGGTGGTCCCGCCAAGTGCAGTGCCTTGCCAGTAGCCGGATATCCAGGCAATTTCAGAGAGTTGGGCTGCCGGAGAGGTGGAGTTTTCCCGCCATTGTACAGTGTGTTGTGCATAAGTAAAACCAAAGGGAATAAGGCACAGAAGTATAAGTGTTTTCATTGAACTGGGTTTTGGTGGTAACTATAGTTATTTAAATATGCTTATGGGATAGGATAAATATAATAAAAATTATCTATCGGGTCTTTTCGGATTTTATGGGAGACCCGGAATCGTTTTTTAACAAAACTCCAGGTTTTCGTGCTTTTTGTTCCGAAACGGGGTGGAGAAAGTGTGTGTAAAACTTACACAACAGGTGTGAAAACGGGTATTATTTTCCTTTGGGGCCAGCAGGAATGAGACAGTTTTTTGGCATATCTGTAACGGCCTTATTGGCCGGATATGGAAAAAATTACTTTATCACCAGTTTCCTGGTGGAGATGTTATTGGTCTCCGTAACCTTTATTATGTATATACCTGCATTGAGGGAGGAGACATTGAGGGTTTTCCCGTTTATTTTGGTACGCAGCACTTCTTTTCCGAGGACATCGAAGATAGATACGTTTTTCGGGAGATTTTTCTTGGAATGTATGACTACGGTACCGTCAGTGACCGGATTAGGGAATAAGCGAAGCTCTTCTATATCCTTCTTCGGAATCGTATCTTGTTTAGGCCTTGAAACAAGAGCCCTGTAGTTGGTCTTGTAAGGCGTTTTTGTTTGTTTTTCCTGGGAGTGTCCCGTGGATAAAAAACCGAGCGTTAGGATAAGAAGGTAAAATTTTTTCATTCGCCACATTATTAGGTATATACAAAGTTATTAAAAAAATGTTTCCCCGTTGCTAATATTTTGTTAATCCGATACGATATTATTTATAAAAATGTGTCAGAATTCATACAATCTACTCAAATTTTATTCCAAACAGCCATAAGGGAATAAAAAAACCGCTATTACGAAGTGTAATAACGGCTGTACGCGAATGAAAATTGTATTGTTTTAAAATGGCTATGGGATCGTTATTCCTTATCCAGTCCGAAATAGTTCATTACGGCAAAAAAATCTTTAAAGTCAAGGTCCGCCGGGGTAATGTTGCGTATAGCTTCAGGTTTTATGGCTATGACTTTTAATTTCTTATAATTCAATGTTTTTTCGTAAGATTCTGAATTTTTAGACTGTTCAGCAATGATTTTAAACTTTACAAGTTCGGGGTTTGATGAATCTTTTTCATATTCATTGTAAATCTTATAATTTTTGTCCTGTCTGACTCCCGGAACAGGATACCATTGATCAACTCCTTCATCAGAAGGATTGTAAAAGGTAAGGAATATTCTGGAATCTGTTTTTGTTGAATCTGTTTTTGCTTCTGGTAAAACAAGTTCCAGGCTCAAGCTGTCTTTGAAAGACTGGTTATCGAATTCATAAAGAACAGCATCATCGCTGAGTTGTGATCCGGGGTTTTCCGGGGTGTTATTATCGTCATTGGAACATGAGATAAAACAGATACTGAATAAAAGTATAAGACTATATGTTATAAATTGAGTTTTCATTTTTTTAGTATTATGCCCTTTAAAAAACGGCGTTAATAATGAATTTTGTTATCGTTGTTTTAAAAATTTTCCCGGTATCTAATCGGGATGGCTGTTACATTATTGTTCTCGTTACTTTCATCTATGGATTTATTAACATCCAGGACCAATAACAGATAATAATTGCCAAATGCTTGATTGAAGTCAAAATCGGAACCGAATATACTTCCCGAAGAATCTTTTGAATTTCCAGCATTGATAGAAGAAAGAGAAAAAGTTGTGCTAAATTTAAAATCGTTACTGTCTAGTTTATTATCTGAAGATAGATACAATCCTATTTTTGAACTTCCTGCACTGGCATTACCCTGATTATCCACAATAATCAGATTGAAACTAAGTATCCCTGCGTTTCTGGAAATGATATGACGTTGAGACCCCAGGTTACTGAGAGGCCCGGGACAGCTACTACACTCACTGCTAATTACTGTGCCGGATTTATTGAGAACGAGATCCGCTTCTCCTTCCGGACAACCGTTATTAGAAGAGGGGCCGGGTTCTGTGGGGCAATCATCATAAGCATCCATCACACCGTCTCCATCACTGTCATCGCAGACATCGCCTTTGCCGTCCCCGTCTCGATCTGCCTGGTTGGGATTTGACTTGTTGGGGCAGTTGTCGCAGATGTTGGGAACCCCGTCTCCGTCATTATCCGCGAGATTTATGGTAGTAATACTGGCGTCGCTTATTGTTATATCTTCATCTGATCCTTCCTGAATACCGGCATATTTTACATAATAGTATTTTGATTGATAACGAACTACTTCTCCGACCTTTAACGGATAAGCGATCATTATTTTGGCCTTTACACCACTTGGCGAGGAGACGGGATAATCACAGTATTTATTGTTAACATCAGAGATCGAGCTTCCGATATATTGTAGCCGATGACGTTTGTATGTCCTTGGGTTATTACAAATATCGGTTATCCGGGGAGTTACATAGCTTCCACTGATAGTGGCATCCACATTGGTGCCTTTTGTGTCCCTTGACTCAATAACCGCCCAATATTTGTAATCGTTTCCTTCCAAATGACCTATAAATACAGTTCCAACAGGTAATTTATTTTCTAAAGAGATATTTAGCTTGAGTGTATTGCTGGTTGTAGTACCATTAGAGCAATACTTGCTAACAGAAATACTGTCAGATTTAAACTCGCGTACCAGGTGATATTTTTCTGTGACCTGGGCGGTCATGCGCAAGCATAACATAACCGAAATTAAAAAGAAAATGTAAGTTTTTTTCATGGTAAATATTTTTTAAGATTAGGTAAGGCTAAAATAGATTGAACGGTTATTTATAATGTTATAATAGGGTTATTCTTACATTAATAAACATTGAACAATTGTACTAACTTTTTATCCAAATACCTTAAAATCTTATCTGAGAGGGATTATTTTATCAAACACTTGTTTTTTTAACATTTATGGCCTGTAGATTTTTTATTTTGAACTACAGAGTGCTTCCATAAAACGGATAGGAAAGAACTTACCCCTTCTTCTTTACTTCAATGTGTATGCGCCGGCTTTTTGTGATACTTGTCCGAAAAGCGTGGGGACATATTTTTATTAACTAAAAATTGGAATTATGAAGAATATAATTCAAACCAAATTTACAGACACAGACCATAAGGAGATAGATGTACATATCTCTAAACTTGAATCCCTTTTGAAGGGGAAACTTGAAGCGCTTACCGAAGAACAGCGGGTAAGATACGGTTCTATAAATGAACAGAACAAGCTTTTTGTCCGTAAGGTATATGATTACAGGCAAAGCAGTTCGGATCTGAGTGCGCCGGAGGTGGACTGGAAGGAATTTGAAAAGGACTTCCAGGCCCGTAATTTCCTGGAGACCCGGCTGGATAAACTGCGTAGCCTGGCCTACCAGATGGAGAGCACCAAAATGATGCACGACTATGACAATTATCGCGACGCCCTGCTGGACTACGGATATGCCCAGTATAAAAGGGGTGCGGGAGCAAATGGCTACACGGAAAAAGTGGCAGAGCTAAAGCAGTTTTTTCCACGTTTGCGTAAAAACGGTGAAAACGGAGCGGGAGCAGAAAGTGTATAACTTTCGAGCAAGAGGAAAAGAAGGGTAGAAGTCATACCCTGTCTATGGCACTCTATATTATTTCAATGAACTCCGGGCATTGTTCCGGAGTTTTTTATGTTTTACAGGGGATCAAATAGCAGAGAAGGGGGCTTATTTGGGTATTATAAGGTACTGTTTCATTAAAAAGATATCTTTTATACGTTCCGGAAGCCAACGAATATGTCCGGAACGTATTTTTTTACGTCTTAGGACGTAAAATTTCAGGTCCGAAACCTAAACGGATACGTCCCCTGACATAAAATTATACGTCTTTACCCTAAAACTATACGTTTGGAACGTAAAAGGAATACCTTTATAACGTAAATACAAGGACAAAAACATGAAAATCAGGAAATCCAGTCTTCAATGATCTGGTCTATATTACCTATTATTTCTTCTAGTTTTTAAGCTTAAATACTTGCTTTTGATAAATTATTAATTGAATTGCTAAAGCCATAATTATTTGCCATAGAGAATATTGATTTAAAATAGGTTTGTTTAAATCCCTCCTCTCTGGCAAAGAATCCAAATAATTCATAAAATATAAAAAACCTAAGACTAATATAACTACTGAACTTATAATTATTAGAAATGTAAAGTTAGTTTTAGGAATATGAAAAATGAATTTATAAGCAAAAAACACTAATAATGGTGCTATAATAAATGCCGAAGTTATAACGGCAAGGATTTTCCCTGAATCTTCACCCAAAAACTCAAATGTTCTTTGAGTAACGACCAGGCTATAATAGGCCATAAAGAAAGTTATATAGGAGATTAGTAAACTAAGGAAAACTCCAATAATCGGTTTAAATTTGTGAATATCCCAATTAACAAGCCCAATAATCAATCCAAAAGATAAGGGGTAGTAAAATAGGTCATTAATAATAAAAATAAGGCATAAGAAGCATAGAATAGGTGCGACTATAACTTTAAAGAGTATTGCTGTGTTTTTCATAAATTTTATTATTAATTACAAGGAATTTGGTCTATTGTTTCATTGTTTTCTAACAAGTCCTTTAACTTATCTTTATCTACACGTATAGCTGTTTTAGGAATAATTTTGGCTTGCCCCCCATTATCCAAAATCCATTGTTTTACTTCCTTTTGCAAATTTAACCAAGTGGCTTCGGCTACATTATAATAGGTATCCTCTTGACATGGATCACTTCCTAATGACAATACCCTAATCATTTTTGATACTTTAGCTACGTCCACGGCGCGAGTATAAAATTCTATATTTCCATTTTGGTTAATTAACCAACCCCATTGCCTATTACCTGAGAATGGCTGGCTACCACTTTCAGGAGTAACAACTGTAGAGCCAATCCAGTAATTTGAAGTATATTTAGAAATCATAATAGCCCCTAAATCAGATGTTAAATTTAGGAGTACATTGTTAGACCCTGCATCTATACCAATGATTGTTGTCAATGGATTTTGTGTTGAATTCCACAAATCTACATCAGATTGAAAATAAGGCAAAAACTCCCATTTGATATGTCCTATATCTGTTGAACTACCAGGTATATCACAACTAAACTTAAAATCATTCTTTTCGCCACTAACCAATTCTAAAAAGGATTTTCTAAACTCCTGAAAAATGCCTTCTTCTAAATCAGGAGAGCCATCATTATTAAAATCAGGAAGGGAAGTGATTTCTACACTGTAATAATCAATATTGGCTGCTGCTGCATTTCCCTCCTTAATGGGTTGGTTTTTAAAACCGGAGCCTAAAACATTTAACCTGTCTTCACAAACTTTAGGAATAGTATGATTATATAAATCCTGATAATTAGCAATATCAAGTCCATTTTGTTGAGCACAGTCCTGTATGAGAACCCATGGATTGTATTTAATGAGCTCATTCAATTCTCTATATCTTTCAAACTTGGCCGTAGGTATCTCTTCCCTCACTTCAAAAAACTCCTCCATGAGTGCCGTATCCCTAAAATCTACAACATTACCTTTTGCCAATTCCTTAAGTAGCTTAATTTTAAAAGGGTCTGTGAATAAATCCCACCCGTATTCATAGTCTCCATGTCTTAAATTTATAATACGTTCTCTTGCATCGGCAGAAAACACAATCTTTAAAGTATTCCCGGTATAATCAAAATCAAAAACCTTGCCCAATTCTTCACTGGTAATACTGGCAGGAATAGTATATTTATTCGCTGTAGTTAAATCACGTATAATTTGTCCCTCAAAATTATCCCGCTCGCCTATCCCTGAAAAAAATTTAAGGATTTTTGAAAAACCGTAAATTGGGCGGCTTCCGGAGTAAAAGGCCCTAAATACTTGTTCGGGACGGTCTTCGTTTTGTATGCTTACGGTATTAGTACGGTAGGCCTCCCAATCCGGAAGAAAAAGTCCGTTGTTAAGATATTTCCAGAAAAAATCTTCCACAAAATCCAGGGAAGCCCGGTCAAATTCGTGCGTATCCCAATATTCTCCCATTAGAATTCGCAGATTTTCATGAGACCTTATAAAATCTGCCACTCCCGTATCCATTCGGTCAAGGGCAAACTCCCTTTTCAATTCCAGCATGCTTATGTCCGGTTCCTCCGCAATCGGGTAAGAAGACAAGTCGGTATCGGATACCATATCTTTTAAAACGGGCATATAGTCGCCATTTTGATAAAAATCCGGCTCGGTCTCAATTACGGGGCCTTGTGCCCCTCCATAATGCCATATCAGGTATTTGGCCATTAATGTTATTTTGTCTTCAAGATTGTGATCTTCATAATGGTTTATATAACGATCTGCAATATAGTATGCCAATTGTTCATCATCCAACACTTTGTCGAGTTTGATAAGACGGGCCCATTCACTCTCATAAAGACGGGCCCAGCCTTCGTAGTGCTCATAATTGACCGATGATAATGCCCGAACATCATGATAAGGAGTATCTTCAATGCGGATTCCATTATATTCCAGATCACCGAAATCATATAAGATAAGTTGTCCGTTAGAAAAGCGTAAAAGGTCTTCTCCACGTAAATCAAATATCTTGTATACTCTGTATTCCTCATCCATTCTTATCTCATGACGTTTTTTACTGGTGCTGATTGAGGAACGGTAATCGGAGATGTAAGACAATGATCGCTGGATTCCTTCAAAATGCTTAAAATACTCTTTTTGTGCTTCTCGGAAAGAACCGAATTGTTTGTTTAACCGGTTTTCCATCTCCTCTTTGAGTATTCCTTCCCGTTCACGGAGCCAGGCTTCTCTTTCTGCCGCCGCTAATGCGGCAAGAGCATCCATAAACCGGTTATAATCATCGTAATAAAAACAATAACACCCGAGGTTTCCTTCGCTACTTTCAGTGCTTATGGAATATTGTTCGTATTGCGGATAGACATGTAGAGATACTAAACTTAATAGTATACCTGGTATAAAGGTTTGGTATATTTTTTTCACAATGGCAATGATTTTCTGGTAGGTTATTTTTTAATGACCATTTTGGATACTGAGTGACTACCCACACGTACACGAATGATATATATTCCGGGAGGAAGGGTGGCCCCGTTAAACGGATACAACTGTTTGCCCGGTTTTTGGTAGGTATGAGATGTAATGACACTGCGTCGTGTGCCGGATAAATCATAGAGGTCAATGTGAACAGCAGATGCTTCTTCTAATTCTACCTGGATCAGCGTTTCAGTCTCCAATGGATTGGGATATATTTTTATAAATCTTTCCTGTCCCAAAGATGCTTCCCGAGCCTTTTTTTGTTCCTCATTTTGGAGTATCAGGAAAATGGGGGGACCCGGCTCATTCCATTCTGTTATTATGCTGTTCATACTGCCTGTTACATAAGGGATACCCTCAATTTCAACCTCAGAGAAAGAAATGGAAGAAAGGCTATAATTTAAAGTCTTTTGGCCAGGATGGTCAGTGTACAACCGGTGTAGCTTTAACCCGGCATTCTTTAAATAAGCGGTATGATTTTTTATAGAGGCTTCCGGCTGAATTTCCTGCTCTCCGATGGTAAGGGTATATGCCATTCCATTGTTATATCCTTCTTCATCGGGTAATAGTTCTGCCGGAAGTACCCGTTTTATATGTTCTCCTGACCAATCGTACTCTATGAATGTGCCTGTATATTTACCGGACATCGAACTTAAATCGTGTACGGTTTCATACCCCGGTCTTTTTTTTAATAGCTGGGCGATCCTGCTGGGCAACGTAGTATTAATATGAGGAGTTGTAGCGACCTTATTTACAGAATCTGTCTTTTTGGATATGATCTGGTCTACAAGGGTATGGCTGTTTAAAATTTTATTGTTCCGCAATATTTCAACGGCCCGGCTTTCATTTTTTTCAACCCCGTATCCGAAGTAATAGCATACCCCGAGCCAATGTCTTGCCATGGGATAGTCGCTTTTTTCAAACCAGGAGATGGCTTTGCTATAATTTTGTGGCACACTTCCCAAGCCCTTCATATACAAATATCCCACGCCATATGCCCCGCGATGACTTCCCAGGTTGGCCGCTTGTTCAAACCAATAAAGAGCCTGACTGAAATCCTGTACACACCCTATACCATCCTTGTATAAGGTTGCCAGTATATAAGCTGCGTTTTTATGACCTTGTGATGCGGCTGTTTTGATGTCAGTAAAGGCATGGTCCGGGTTTGTACCGGGAGCCTGGTGTAAGGCAAGCATTCCCCTGACATAATAGGAAGCAGGGTTATCGGAATAGCAGTTCGCTACAGACTTTCCTATTTGCTCCACCAGGGATTCCCGGAGATGATTAAATTGAGAAAGGTAATCCTGCGCGACTTCTAATGTTCTTTCACAATCAGGACTGTTTTGTTGAGAATTCCCAGTATGTATTGAAAGTAAAAAAATAAGAATCCCCCGTACGGTTAGGAGTAGATGTTTTTCCATAGATTAAGTTTAAACCATACTTGCCCGCACTAAAAACCCAATGAAGGGGGATTAACCGAACCTTTAGTATAAGAAAGTAAGAGATATTATGTCTAAACTTAGAAAATGATTCTTTAGAAATTGTTTATTTTTTGTTATGAAATCTTTATTTTTAAGACGTTGCCTTAATCTGCCTAATTTTATAAAAACATAAACCCTGGAATTAACCAGGGTTTATACATGATATTTAGAATGTTTGCTGTTTTTTACAGACTTATATCTTTCCATCCCCAGGTAGAAATATCTACCTTAGTACCGGTATCGTAAGAAGCAGTGGTCGTGGCATCAACGCCGTCTATTTGAACATTAGACAAGGCTCCGCTATCGATCATTTCCACATTGGTGCTATACCCTTCCAGGTAAATATTGGTTATGGTCGCGCCCGACTGTTTCTTAAACTGAAGTGCTGTTCCGCCGGTAGAAGATACCGCGGTGTAGTTAATCAGTTTAGGATTATTATTAACCCCATCAGCCTCAACAGCAGTGGAGAAGCCTTCAATAGTATGAGAAACATAAGTGTTGGTTACGGTTCCGTTCCAGCCTTCGGTCCAGTCCACAGCATCATCTTCGTTATTCTCCAGGTATAAATTGGTTGCTGAAACCGTACCTCCAAAGAATTCTACACCGTCATCCGCACCATTGATCACAGCAATATTCTCAACTATAGTTTCAGAACCTACGGCGTAGAAAGAAACACCATTGTATTCAGATTCGGAGTTGATTTTTGCTCCCGTACCTATAATTACCAGGTTTTTGATGCTACCTGAACTATCGGCATCATCAGTTCCTCCATACACAAAACCTCCGATTTCTGCCACGGCATCAATTCCTTCTGTTGTAGTAGCATTACCACAGAGGGTTAACCCTCCCCAGTCACCGGGATTTCCATCAGCAGAAGCCATAACTACCGGATTTTCGGGAGTTCCCTGAATGTCGATCTTACCACCTTTAAGGACAGCAATGTAAACCGCTGTACTTTCTGCATTCGCTGTGATCTTGGTTCCTGCAGGTATAATAAGTTTTCCTCCATCCTGGACAATATATGAAGAGTTTAATGTATAAGATACGGAAGGATCAAGCGTTACTTCGCCTTCTACAACTCCCTGAAGTATATCCTCGCTTATGGAAGCGTTGGAACTTACCCAGGCAAACATTTCTATGTCAACAGTAGGATCTGTAGTGTAGCTTTTTAAAGGATCAGCATCTTCACCTTCAATTTGCACATTAGATAATGGACCGTCATCTACCATATCTATTGTGGTGGTATATCCGCTAAGGGATAATCCTGTGAAAGTAGCCCCTGATTGTAACTTAAATTGAAGAGCCGTACCACCGGTAGAGGAAACCGCAGTAAAGTTGTTGAATTTAGGATTGTTATTAGCTTTATCAGCTTCTACAACTGTAGAAAAACCTTCTATAGTGTGTAAAACATAAGTATTATCTACAGTACCATTCCATCCTTCTGTCCAGTCTACGGCATCGTCTTCATTGTTTTCCAGGTAGATATTTTTTGCGGAAACCGTACCTCCAAAAAATTCTACACCATCATCAGTACCATTTAATATACCTACATTTTCAATAGTAGTCCCGGAACCTACGGCATAAAGGGATAGTCCGTTATACTGGGAGTCTGGGTTTATTTGTGCTCCGGCATAGTTGATGATAAGGTATTTAATAGAGCCTGAATTATCCGCGTCATCTGTACCACCGTATATCAAACCTCCAACCTCTGCAGTTGCATCAATACCTTCTGTTGTAGTAGCATTACCACAAAGGAGGAGTCCTCCCCAATCACCGGGACTTTCATTTCCGGAGGTCATTACTACGGGGTTTGATTCAGTTCCCTGGACATCAATTTGCGCACCTTTTTCAACTGCGATGAATATATTTGCACCCGTTTCGGCAGTAATTCTTGTTCCCGCGGGAATTGTTAAAGTAGCACCGGATTTAACATTTAAGGAACCGGCCAGACTATAATCAACTGTGGAATCCAGTGTAAGGTCTTCAGTTATTTCTCCCTGAAGTTCGCTGTCTGGTTGTGGTTCCGGATCGGGCCCCGGAGAATCGTCATCACTGCTACAGCTAGTAATGATAAGGGCACAAAGAACAGTAAAGAATACTGAAATTTTGATCATTGTGTTTTTCATAATTGTTCAATTAAAGGATTAAGAAAGGTTTTTAAAGTCTAAAAAGTATAATTAACACCAAGGCTGATAACAGAACCATTGGAGTAGGATCTAACAGTTTCTTTTCTTTCAATACCGGTGTTAGCCGGTTTTACCTTTTGAGTTCTTTTGATTTCCGGGTTAAGCAGGTTCTTTCCCATTAATCTCAGTCCCCAATGGTCATTTAATTTTTTGCTCAATACAGCATCCAGAATAACAAAACCTTCTTCCATAATGGCATCATTGTATTGCGTCTCGCTTTGTGTTTGAATTTCCGGAGCACCTAAAGCAAATATTTTATCTGAAGCATAATTTGCAGTTATTGTGGCATCAAACGGATTCTCAGATTTGGTTGTGAAATTAAGTGAGCCGTTAAATATCCAATCCGAAGCGCCTTGTAATTCTGTTTCAGTCAGTCCCTTATAACGAAATGTTCTTACGAAATCACCGTTTTCATTATATATTTCTTTTAGATCCTGTTTGTGCCACATCCTGGTAGCATTAAGGTTAAGGTTAAGATCAAAACCGGCATCTTCTATTTCTGATTTGATAAGGTCCACTCTGGTTTCAAGCTCTAAACCGTAAACCTTTGCTTCTTCCCCTGAATTGAAGAAAGAAAAAACACCGGCTGCACCCCTGTCCTGCACCTTGTTTATAGGGTCTTGTATGTTTTTATAGAATCCTGTGAGGGAAACAAGCTGCCCCGTTGTAGGGAAGAATTCCCATTTTATATCATAATTGTAATTTGTGGAGGCTTCTATGTCCGGATTACCTCTTGTGATCTGTCCTGTTGGAGATACATATTCGAAAGGAGCAAGTTCTTTAAACTCGGGCAATGTGATCGTCTTGCTGGCCGCAAGGCGAACACTATGCTTGTCATTAATACTATATTTAAGATTAATACTGGGGTAAAGATTGTTATAAGACTCCTCAGATTTTCCGATTCTCCCCGGGATATTACCAACATCATAATTGACCTCGATGTCATCATTTTGATATCTCATACCCACATTGACATTAAGTTTTTTAAAACCGGCATTAAAATTGACAAATCCTGCAACGGATTGTAGTTTACCCTCATAAGTGTCGGCTTCTAGCTCATTTAATTTCAATAAATCATTATCAAAATTTTCTTGTGTAATGATACTGGAAATGTCGTCTATTGAAGATGGGTTTATGGTATTTGTTCTTTGTTCTTCTACTCCAAAAAACTGAGAAAAGAAATCCCGTTGCTTATTCCGGTAATTGGCCCCGATGCTCAGAATATATTTTTTATCCTCTTCATTGACAAATGAAATAACATCTTTTATCAGCCCGTTAATATCTTTATCGTCGATTTCCTGTTTGGACTTTCGTTGTTGAAAGCCCCCCATTCTACCTAGTTGTACCAGGTCTTCGTTGAAATTAACTTCATTTCTAATTCGGTTAGGCTCATCTGCATTTACGATATTATATCCTAATGCCCAATCGAGTTGGTTTTTTTCGGACAGGTAATGTTTTCCCATCAATTGATTAACCCAAAGGGTTGTTTGTTTAATGTTTTGGTCCCGTATGAACTGAGAAAGTCCTTCATTTGTATCGGTTTCCTCATAAACATAGCCAAGACCGTTACGTCCACCTTCAAATACGTTATCTGTCAATTTGTTTATGAGCAGGGTATTGAATTTAATCTTGTGATTATTATTTACCTGGTAGGATAAGTCCAGTAATCCTGTTGTGTTAACAGTTCTGGAATATGTTACAGCATCTGTTAATGAATCCCTGATAAAACCTGATCTGAATTCTTTAAAGAGTCCTTCTCTGTAGGTGTTCGATGCAGATTGCGAACCGGTGAAGAATAATTTAAACTTTTCACCTATCCTTTTACCAGCTGTAACTGTATAGCGGTAGTCTATGGGAGCATCACGTTTTTGAGTGTTCCAACTTTGTCCCGTAATAAGCTGTTGTGTTGAAGCATTCTGAGAGTAGAAACCCAGGGTCACATCGTCGTTATTTGGAGAGGCTTTGAAATTATCAAAAATGCCATCTTTCATCACATTCGTGTTTATTCCTGCTCTGACACCTATACTGTATTCCTCATCACCAACGAGTTCTCGGGAGGTAATATCTATGGCTCCGGAAGCTTCATCTGCGGATGTTTGTGTAGAATAGGTTTTACTGATACTTACGTTTTGGATAACTCTTGTAGAGAATAAACTTAAATCAATATTTTTTCGCTCAACGTCATCTGACGGAATAGGTAATCCGTTCAATGTAGTTACCAGATATCTGTCTCCCAAACCTCTTACAAAAATATCTCCGGATGCTTCGCTACTGGTAACTCCGGATATCTTGGTTGTAGCTGTGGCCGCATCGGAAACTCCTAATTTGGTAAGTTGCTGGGCCCCTATACTTTCCTTTATTTCAATTGCTTTTTTCTGTTCAAGCAGCAGTGCTACTTCAGAATCTCTCCTTGCTGTAGTTGTAATAACCACTTCATCTAAAGCCATGCTCCCTGCACCTAATCCTGTATTTACTTCGGTGACTTTACCGGCTTCTACATTTACATTAGGAATTTCCAGGGTTTCATAGCCGATAAAACTCACCACTATGGTGTATATCCCCTCATCCAGACCGGCTATTTCATACAAACCATCCATATCTGTAGTGGTGCCTTTTGTTGTACCTTTGATAAGAACGTTTGCGAATGGAAGCGCATCATTATTCATCTCTTTATCGGTGATTTTACCGATAACCGAGCCTTTTTCCTGCGCCATACAAACAGTAGTAAATAAAAGAACTGCTAATACTAAAAAGTTTTTCATCTGTGTATCTTGAATTATGCCGCAAAGAAAGGGGGGCTTTGTAAAGGTGATGTTATGTGCAAATTAAATGTATGTAACTTTCATGTTAGGTTTATGTTACCAGATTAAAAGAATGTTAATCGCTTTAATTTTTTAATATTATCTTTACTTTTGGCATGACTAACACCACGTAAATTAACATTCAAATGAAAAAAAGAGACATCCGGATTTTACTGGTAGATGACGAACCGGACATTCTGGAAATTGTCGGTTATAACCTTTCTACGGAAGGATTTAACGTATCTACGGCAGGCAATGGTATTGAAGCCATAGCAAAGGCCAAAAAAGAGCGACCGCACCTGGTTATCCTGGATGTGATGATGCCCGAAATGGATGGTATTGAAGCGTGCGAACAGCTTCGTAAAATACCTGAACTTTCTAATACCGTAATAACTTTCCTTACGGCCCGTGGAGAAGATTACTCGCAGGTAGCGGGTTTTGATGCGGGAGCGGATGACTACATTACCAAACCCATTAAGCCGAAAGTGCTGATAAGTAAGGTAAAAGCGCTTTTACGCCGGTTAAAAGAACAGCAGGAACCGGAGGAAACATTAGTGAAGGTTGGTGACATAACCATTAACAGGGATGAGTACAAGATAGTGCAAAAAGGCAATGAGATCATATTGCCCCGTAAAGAATTTGAGCTGTTGTCCCTTCTTGCTTCCCGGCCGGGTAAAGTCTTTAAACGCGAAGAGATACTGGATAAAGTATGGGGTAACGAGGTTATTGTCGGTGGCCGTACTATTGATGTCCATATCCGTAAACTTCGTGAAAAGATCGGGGATGGCCACTTTAATACGGTAAAGGGAGTGGGGTATAAGTTCGTACTGTAATGTGTCAATTCGATAATGTGATCATGCGTTAAAAAGTAAGAGATCCAAGGCAAAAAGTAAAATTTAATAGATGTATAATCTCTCCCCCAGGAGGGGGAGATGCGGAAGGCAGGAGGGATATCCGTGTGTCCCAATAGTACTTTTACTATCCGGAGGCTACATAAAATTTACCTTTTTTCCATCGGCAACCGGTACCCCGCAACCGGCTTAAAATCAAACCATATTTTTTCCGTTTCTTTGTGTGAAAGAAACGAACAATCCTGTGATATGCCGACAAAATTAAAGAAATCCTATAAGTTTGCACTGCGTTCTTCCTTGTATATCACTATGATTTCCGGTGCTTTTGTCGCCTTATTACTCTATTTGTTTTCTGCTCCGGAGACTGCTGATATCTATTGGAAAGTATTAATCACTTTTGTTTCAGCCAATTTTCTTTTCTGTTTCTTTATTATTCAGTTCCGGGTAGAACGGTTTATCTATAAAAGGGTAAAAAAGATCTATGATGATGTTTCTCTCCTGGAGTCCACATCTTTTCACCAGCAGCCTATAACTACCGATATGGCAACACTTACCAGGGAGATCGAGAAGTTTGCCCAGGGCAAGAAACTGGAGATCGAAACCCTGAAGGTAAGGGAAACTTACCGTAAAGAATTTATAGGGAACGTATCGCACGAACTGAAAACACCGCTTTTTACCGTACAGGGGTATATTCTTACCCTGCTGGACGGAGCCATTAAAGATAAGGCTATCCGGAAAAAGTACCTGCAAAGGGCGGCTAAGGGCGTGGAACGGCTGATATACATTGTCCGTGATCTGGATATGATAACCAAGCTGGAGGTAGGGGACCTGCACCTCGATTACGAGGTGTTTAATATCATAGAAGTGGTGGAAAATTCTTTTGACCTGCTGGAAATGAAAGCGGCCAAAAAGAACATAACCCTCACTTTTGACATGGGATATGAAGACCCGATCATGGTACATGCCGACAAAGAACGTATTCAGCAAGTAGTTACAAACCTGGTGGTCAATTCCATAAAATACGGCAAGCCGGATGGTACCACGGAAGTGAGCATTGAAAACCTGATAAAGAACAAAGTAATTGTCCGGGTTACGGATAACGGAGAGGGGATCGAAAAACAGCATATTCCCAGGTTGTTTGAGCGGTTTTTCCGGGTAGATAAGAGCGGAAGCAGGAAAGAAGGAGGCTCCGGTCTGGGGCTTTCCATAGTAAAACATATTATGGAAGCGCATAACGAAAAAATATACGTGGAAAGCGTTTTTGGTATCGGTTCCGAATTTTCCTTTACGCTGGAAAAAGTAGAAATACCGCAGGCAGTACCTGAAAAATAGACGGGGCATATTTCAATCTGATGTAGCCAGCCCGGGAGTTTTTTAGTTGCGGAGTTGGTGCTGAAGCTTAAACAACGCTCGTGGCAATGTGGAAGAATAAACTTTTCCGGGTATAAAATGTGATTAATTACAACCTGTAACCCGTAATTCCAAAACTTTTACACTTGATCCCTGATTATACTTTCTGAACGACGAGTTCTCTATAAAACTTCAAAATTTTCCTTCGGAGATGTAAACAGTTCGAACAATTCGGAAAAATCAAAGTTGTTTACCGGCAGTTCCGGCAGACCACTGTATTTTTCTACTTCCGAAAGCATTTGTATCCGGAAATCTTTTTGCCTGGCGTAAGGGACCATACCTTTTTTATGCAGGCGTTTTGCCAGGTACTCCTGTTCGTACTGCCCCGGGGTAGGAATAAAGAACGCCTTTTTTTCCAGGTTTACCAGGTCCATGATAGTAGTGTAACCCGATCTGGAAAGGACCATAGCACTTTGGTTCAGTGCGGTTTCCAGCTCTTCGGACCGCATAAAGTTATATATGATGATATTATCTTTTTTCTCTATGTGTTGCGTTGCTTCCACTTCTCCTCTTACAAAAAGAATAGTGCCCTTGTAATCTCCGATTTCCCTGACCAGTTTATTTTCCAGTAAAGTGCGTTGCGGTTCCGGTCCGGAGAGAATAATGGCGAGATCATAACGGATATCCAGTTCCTTTTTATGTAACCTGCTGAGGGGACCGATATATTTTACGGGGATGGATTCTTTTTTCATGTGCCCGAGTTTTCCGCTGAGGTTGGGCTTTCCCGCTACATCCGGAACCCAGCACTGGTCGAATTTACGGATGAATTTACGGTGTACACGGGAACTGAGCCAGGAAGTACTCCCCGTAAGCACGTTGAGCTGATGTGTTATAAACACGGAAGGGACACTTTTATGGTATACTCCAAGGCGGTTATCGGAGATAATACCGTCTATCTTTCGCTCGCGGATGATCTTCTTTACCAGCTTTTTTTCCCGGGCAATAGCTTTTACCATTTTGGGCGAGTCCCATATCATTTTAAGTTTAAAGAACTTTCCTTCCCTGGCATATTCTATTTGGTAGGAAGGCAGGTAAATGCTTTCCAGTTCCGGGAATTCTTTTTTCAGCAGTTCCAGGGCAATGCCGTCGGAAGCTATAACGGGGCAAAAGCCGTTTTTCTGTAGCGCCCGTATTACGGGAATACACCTGGTGGCATGCCCCAGGCCCCAGTTAAGAGGGGCAACAAGTATACGGTTATTCATACTTGCAAAATAAGGATTTCTCAAACAGATAAATATTTCCTTAATTTTGCCAAAAAATTAAATAATTGTTGTGGGTAGCAAAAACAAGCTAAAGCGATTTCAGGAGAACGAAACATTTTCCAATGTTATACAACCGGAGAGGGACGAGATAATTTCCGGAGGTTTCCCCCTGAAAGGAAAGTGGAGATCCGGGTTTTTTAAAAACGAAAATCCCGTAGTACTGGAACTAGGGTGTGGAAAAGGCGAATATGCCGTCAGTCTCGCACATAAGTATCCGGATAAAAATTTTATAGGAGTGGACATTAAAGGAGCCCGTTTCTGGAGAGGAGCAAAAACCGCCCTGGAGGGAAACCTCGGTAATGTAGCTTTTTTGCGAACCCAGATAGAACTTATCGATCTTTTTTTTGACAAAGAAGAAGTAGACGAGATATGGATAACCTTCCCCGATCCGCAGATCAAATACAAAAGGACAAAACACCGGCTAACCAATTCGGATTTTCTCGCGAAGTACAAAAGGATCTTAAAGGAAAACGGGGTTATACATCTCAAGACAGACAGTGAGTTCATGCATGGTTACACCCTGGGATTACTTCACGGATCTGGCTATGAAATACTGTATGCACACCACGACGTGTACAACAACGAATATACGCCGGAAGAAGTGACCGGTATACAGACTTTCTACGAAAAACAGTATCTTGAGCAGCAAAAACCGATAACATATATAAAATTCAGGATCTGAAACCTTCCGGAGTTAAATTAAGGGGGAACATTAAAGATCCCGAAAAAATAACCAACCGAAAATGACACATGCAGTAATTCTTTTTTTCGCCACATTTTCCGCGGCCTCTATGGGCGTTATGCTCCCGGGACTGGTAAATATGACGGCAGCAAAGACAAGTGCATTAAAAGGCAGGATAAATGGTATTTTGTTTTCTGTCGGGGCATCCCTGATCGTCATAGGACAGGCTTATATAGGAGTGCTTGTATCTAAATACCTGTACAGGAACCCGCACATTATAGATATATTGCTTAAAGTGGCGGTGATCGTATTTGCCTTTTTTGCCATCTATTTTTTTGTAATCGGGAGAAAGAGGAAAGAAAAGAAAATACGGTCCGCCTATGTTAGTAAGCGAAAGAGTTTCTTTAAGGGCATGTTGTTATCTTCGGTGAACCTCTTGCCCATTCCGTATTTTTGTGGTCTTAATGCGGCCTGGAATGTTTCCGGGTGGATTAAGTTCCAGGTGATGGACATTCTTATTTTTATCCTGGCTGCCGGGCTTGGCACCTTTGCTACGCTTTATATGTATGTAGTGTATTTTAACAAACTACAGCGCAAAGGAAGGTTTACCAAGTATTCCGATTATATACTCAGCGGATTAATGCTGATTTTGGTAATTATAACGCTGATCCGTATCTTTTACAGTGAATTTGAGGTCGGCTGATGTGCTAATTAGATAATGAAGTTAAAAGGATGCATAATTTCTCCCCCTTGAGGGGGAGATGCCAAAGGCAGAGGGGGTGTCACCCCTGAAGAACAAACCGGTTGAAACCAGAAAGTATTTTCATGAACCGTGAAAACGAAAACTTTTTTGAAAAAGTATATGCCGTAGCCAGGAAAATCCCGTACGGAAGGGTTACGTCCTACGGAGCTATAGCCCGGTACCTCGGCACCGCACGTTCCGCACGTATGGTCGGTTGGGCTATGAATGCCTGCAACGGCAGGGAAGACGTTCCGGCACACCGCGTGGTTAACCGGAAGGGAATACTCACGGGAAAACACCATTTTGAGGGGACTAACCTCATGCAACAACTCCTGGAAAACGAAGGTGTCGAGGTTGAAGACAGTGAAATAAAGAACTTCCGGGAAATCTTCTGGGACCCCTTCGAAGAACTCGACCGGGGTAACGGGGAGAAAGAATAAAGACCGGGAAGAAATCGGCAAAAGTTAAAAAGATTGAGGCGCTGATTTGAAATAAACGATACCTATCTGCGGATTGAGTATTTCTATACAAAGGTTTTAAAATATGGAAGCGAAACCTTATCTTTGTAATTTAGAATGAATTTAATTTAGAATGAATCTGCACTAATGAAGTTAGATCGAAAAGAAATATTAAAAGCATTAGAAACCATAACCGTTCCCGGTGAAGGTACAAACATGGTAGATAGCGGCGCTGTCACCAATGTTATGACTTTCGGCGATGAAGTTGTGGTGGATGTCACTATAAAAAATCCCAGCTTGCAGGCACGGAAGAAAACCGAAGTGGAAGTATTGAAGGCTATTCACAACGAGGTATATGAAAAGGCAAAAATAAAAGTGAACCTCAAGGTAGAAGCCCCGGAAAAAAAGCCGGAAATAAAAGGAAAGTCCGTACCGGGTATCAAGAACGTCATAGCCGTAGCTTCCGGAAAAGGAGGAGTAGGAAAATCTACCATAACCGTGAATCTGGCGGTTACCCTGGCAAAAATGGGATTTAACGTTGGATTGCTGGATGCCGACATATACGGTCCGTCAGCGCCGATAATGCTGGATGTGGAGCGGGAAAGACCGCTTGCTGTCCAGGTAGATGGAAAGTCGAAGATGAAACCCGTGGAAAACTACGGTGTTAAAGTATTGTCTATCGGATTTTTTACACAGCCCAACCAGGCCGTAATATGGCGTGGTCCCATGGCTTCCAAGGCACTGAACCAGATGATCTTTGATGCAGCCTGGGGAGAACTCGATTTTCTGTTGGTGGACCTTCCTCCCGGAACAGGAGATATTCATTTGAGTATCATGCAGTCGCTTCCGGTTACCGGAGCAGTGGTTGTGAGTACACCGCAGAACGTGGCGCTGGCCGATGCCAGGAAGGGAGTAGCCATGTTTCAGCAGGAAAGTATTAACGTACCCGTGCTGGGTATAGTAGAAAATATGGCATATTTTACCCCGGAAGAATTACCGGACAACAAATATTATATCTTCGGAAGGGAAGGGGCCAGAAATCTGGCTGAAGACCTGGATGTTCCTTTCCTGGGAGAGATACCGCTGGTGCAGAGTATCCGCGAAGCGGGAGACGTAGGACGTCCCGTAGCTTTGCAGACGGCAAGCCCTTTGGAAGAATCCTTTGAAGAACTCACAAAGAATGTAGTGCAGGAAGTGGTGAGCCGTAACGAAAGCCTGCCACCTACCGAAGCAATAAGAATAACGACGATGGCCGGATGCTCGGCGGTAAAAAAAAGATAGTATTCTGGCCCCGAAGGAAATTATGGTAATTTCCGGGCAGCGGTCTTAAACATGGAAAGATGACAAAAGAAGAATTAAAACAGAATGTTGAAAAAGCCTTGGAAGAAATCCGCCCCTTTCTCAAAAGCGATGGCGGTAATATATCTCTTGTTTCCATAGATGATGGCAAATTGGTGAAAGTGCGCCTCGAAGGCGCCTGTACGGATTGTCATGTAAACCATATGACACTGAAGGCGGGGGTGGAAACCACCATAAAAAAGTACGCCCCGCAGATAGAACAGGTAATAGGCGTTAGTTAGGGCACGATAAGGTAATACGGAGTTCTCTTTATACTTGGGGTAAAGGGAAAGGATTTGTATTGCCCGTATTTTTCCGGAGTTCCGGAAAAGAATTGGAAAATCCTAATTTACTATACAATGATTAAAACAGATATACTTATTATCGGTGCCGGTCCCACAGGATTGTTCGCCGTTTTTGAGGCCGGGTTATTAAAATTAAAATGTCATATTATCGACGCCCTGCCACAACCCGGCGGGCAGTTGTCCGAAATATATCCGAAAAAGCCTATTTACGATATTCCCGGTTTTCCCGAAGTACTCGCAGGAGACCTGGTAGATAATCTGATGGAACAGATCAGGTCTTTTGAACCCGGGTTTACCCTGGGAGAACGGGCGGAAACTATTGAAAAACTGGAAGACGGCAGTTTTATCGTTACCACGAATAAAGGAACAAAGCACCATGCCCCGGTTATTGCCATTGCGGGCGGACTCGGCAGTTTTGAGCCCAGAAAACCCCCGTTGGAAAATATAGATATATATGAAGACAAAGGGGTAGCTTACTTTATAAAGAACCCGGAAATGTACCGGGATCAGAAAGTAGTTATCGCCGGGGGAGGAGATTCTGCCCTGGATTGGAGTATCTTTCTGGCAGACGTAGCTTCGGAAGTGACCCTGGTACACCGCCGTAATGAATTCCGCGGAGCACTGGATTCCGTGGAAAAGGTCCAGGAGCTTAAAAAACTGGGAAAAATAAACCTGATTACTCCTGCGGAAGTTACCGCGTTGCACGGAAATGGTAAACTCGAGGCGATTTCCATAAACCGGAACGGAGAAGCAGAACTGTTGGAAACAGATCATTTTATCCCCCTTTTTGGTCTTGCTCCCAAGCTTGGTCCCATAGCCAATTGGGGACTGGAGATTGAAAAAAATGCCATAAAAGTGAATAATGCCCTGGATTTTCAGACTAATATTCCAGGTATTTTTGCCATAGGAGACGTAAATACCTATCCTGGAAAACTCAAACTCATTCTGTGTGGCTTCCATGAAGCGACTTTAATGTGCCAGACCGCATATCAGATCGTTAATCCGGGTAAAAAATATGTAATGAAATATACTACGGTAAGTGGTGTGGATGGCTTTGACGGAAGTCGTAAAGAAGCTCCGAAAGCTGTTATAAAATCTATTGAATAGAACAACCGGGTTGATTCTGAATTCAGGATGTGACTTCAAAAGTAAAGAGAGGGGAATCCCCTCTTTTTTTATTGGTCTTATTTGCAGGTGAAAAAACTGCTCCCACACAATATGGGGATGTGTTGTAGTTATTCTGGTTACAAGAAACCTTTGGAATTCTAATCCGAAGGTTAGTCTTTACCTGTTTCCAAAAATATATTCCGGCATTATAAAACTGTAATCGATTGTATTTTCTTACTTTCCAAAGATATTTTTATTTCTGTAATAACAGTTTTAGTGGTTTTATATTCATTTTTTAGTATTTTTTTGTAAAAAAATTGTATTAATTCATAAAATATATATACTTTAGTGCAATCGATTACAAAAAGATGCTGGTTTACACCGATTATTATTGTCATTTGGACAATAAAATAAAGAACTGACAAACCATAACCACCAAACTGTTATTAACTTTAACTTAAAGTAGAATGAAAGCAAAACTACGTTCGATGGTACCGGCCAGGTATCTCTCACCTTTACTTTTCCTGGGGTGTTTTATATTCTCCTTAGGAGTATATGCACAACAAAAAACCGTTAGCGGAGCGGTTACGGACCAGGAAGGCGTCCCCCTGCCAGGGGTTAATGTAGTGGTAAAAGGTGCGAATACAGGGACGACAACCGATTTTGACGGTAACTATACCATTAATGTGTCTCCCGGCCAGGTGCTGGTTTACACTTATATAGGACAAAGGCCCGAAGAAAGGACGGTAGAAACATCCGCCGTTATTAATGTACGGATGTCCGAAGACGCGCAGGCTCTTGAGGAAGTCGTTGTCATAGGATACGGGGAGGTAGAAAGAAAAGACCTTACGGGGTCCGTATCTTCCGTAAGCAATGCCCAGATACGCGATATTCCGCTGAGTTCCGCCGCCGAGGCCATAACAGGAAGACTCGCCGGGGTAAAAGTAACTTCAACCGAAGGAAGGCCGGGGGCGGATATAGAAATAACCGTCAGAGGAGGTACTTCCATTACCCAGGATAGCAGTCCGTTATATATTGTGGACGGCGTACAGATGGACAATGCACTTTCCATTCTTTCCGTACAGGAAATAGAGACTATTGATGTTCTGAAAGACGCGGCCTCTACATCTATTTACGGGGCGAGAGGGGCCAACGGTGTGGTGCTTATTACTACCAAGGGAGGAAAAGCGATGCCCACCCAGGTCACCTATAATACCTTTGCAGGGGTCCGGGAGATCACCAATAAGCTGGAGGTCATGAAACCTTACGATTTTGTCCTGTACCAATACCAGTTATACGACGGCTCCGAGGAAGACCGGGATAATTTTATAGAGAGGTACGGGCGATGGGAAGACCTGGATATATATAAGAGCATGCCATATACCGACTGGCAGGAAGAAGTTTTCGGCCGCGCTGCGTGGAGCCAGACACATGTGCTTAGCGCTACCGGGGGATCGGAAAAAACTACCTTCAGTTTTAATCTCAACCACGTAGAAGAAGACGGGATTATGCTGAATTCCGCAAATAAAAGAAGCCTGATGGCCCTCAAATTTACCCACAACGTTTCGGATAAACTGAAAATAGGAGTCAATACCCGCTATAGCCGCCAGCGTATTGATGGTGTCGGGACCTCCGCTACGGGGAGCCAGGGAACCAACAGGCTGCGGAACTCCGTTCGGTACAGGCCTTTTTCTATGGGAGAGCAGGAAAATGAGGTAGATATGTTCGATCCGGAATATGCCAACCTCACCAATCTCACGAATCCTGTTCTGCTGGCTAATAACGAGATCCGGAACGATTACCGTACGAACTTTAACCTGAACGGATGGTTGCAGTTGGAATTGATGAAAGGACTTTCTTTTCGCAGTGTCGCCGGTATGGTGCAAAACTGGCGTACCGATCAGACCTTTAACGGGAGGGTCACCGGGGTAGCCAGGCAAAATGCGGATATGCCGGTAGTGCAGCTTCGTAAAGGCGAGAATCTGACCCTTAATTTTTCCAATACGCTGAACTATAAAACCATCCTGGGAGATCATAAAATGGATTTTCTGTTGGGAACCGAGTTTTTACAGGGAGAGGGAAACAATCATAACAGTACCATAAAGTGGTTTCCTGCAGATATCACCGCAAAAGAAGCTTTTGCCGGGATACAGAAGGCCACCCCGCCCGAAGGGCAGATACAGGATGCCCCGACTACGGGAGAGTCCATATACCGTTTGTTGTCCTTTTTCGGACGTGTTAACTATAGCTATGCCGGTAAATACCTGGCCACATTCACACTACGCGCCGACGGTTCTTCCAAATTTATGGGTGGTAACCGCTATGCCTATTTTCCTTCCGGGGCATTGTCCTGGAGAGTATCGGAAGAATCTTTCCTGGAAAATGTTGATTTTCTTTCTAACCTGAAACTTCGGGTAAGTATGGGACTGGCAGGTAATAACCGTATTGATAACGATCTGTACAAAACCATGTTTTCCGCTTCCGGCGACTACGGTTACGCATTCGGAGACGCGATAACTCCCGGTTTTGCCTCTACAAGTCTGGCGAACCCTTTCCTGAAATGGGAAACAACGGTTTCCAGCAATGCCGGGGTGGATTTTTCATTTTTTGACAACCGTTTGAGCGGTTCTGTGGATGCGTATCTCAATCGTACCAGGGATTTGCTGCTCAATAAAGATATCCCGCAAACCAGTGGCTATTCCCGCCAGATACAGAATGTCGGGAAAACGGAGAACCGGGGACTGGAATTCCAGTTGTCCGGAGATATCATCCGTACCCGTGATTTTAGCTGGACGGCAAATTTCAATATAGCGTTCAATAAAAATAAAATAGTCAGTCTCGGAAACGATCCGGAGGGAAATCCTCAGCAGTTCTTTTTACAGGGTTCCGGCTGGGTGAACAACATGCTCGACTTTAAAGTGGAGGTAGACAAGCCGCTTGGCCAGTTTTACGGGTTTAAAACCGATGGGTTTTACGGCATTGACGATTTCGATTACGATGCCTCCACACAAACCTATACACTCAAGGAAGGAGTACCCAGTTCCAGCGCTGCCGCACTTGGTTCCAAAGAGGTACAACCCGGAGACCTGAAACTCGTGGACCTTAATGGCGATGGCGTTATTGGTGAAGAGGACCGTACCGTCTTGGGAAATGCACAACCCAAACATTTCGGAGGGTTTAATCAGCAGTTTATTTACAAAAACTTCGATATGAGCGTTTTTGTCAACTGGTCTTACGGTAATAAAGTATATAACGCCAACAAAATGGAATATACGACCGCCTATCTCTATAAGGACAATAATATGCTCAATGTTATGACGGACCGGTGGAAATGGTACGACGGCAATGGAGTTAAGGTCACCGATCCGCAGGCGCTAGCAGAAATGAACAGGAATACCAAATACTGGACACCGCCTCTGGGGTATTATACCCTGCACTCCACTGCTATAGAAGACGGTTCTTTTCTGCGTATAAGTAATATTACCCTGGGGTATACACTGCCTGAGGAGATTGTCCGCAAAACCGGTTTTCTTTCTAATGTACGGGTATATGCAACCGTAAACAATGTCTGGACAATAACCGGGTACAGCGGTTTTGATCCGGAAGCCAATACCCGAAGGTCCACCCCCCTTACTCCGGGGGTAGATTACTCCGCTTACCCGAGGAGCAGGTATATACTTACCGGAATTAATGTAACCTTTTAACCGCAACCACTAAAACTGGAATCATGAAAAAAATAAACCATATAAAACAGTTCTTCGGGATCTTCCTGGCACTGTCCCTTTGTTCTTCCTGTGAGAATGTTCTGGATGTGGAAAACAATGCAACGGTGTCCGAACAGGCCGTATTTGGCAGTCTTTCCTATACTAATTCTGCCGTGGTAGGTGTTTACAACCAGCTTATCGGCGATAACGCTTATGGCAACCGGATATCCTGCCTCTATCCGCAGACAGCGGACGATTTTAAGACCTCGGGCGATTATAACTGCAACGATCGAAGGGGAATAGGAATGTACGGAGCCTGTTCGTCCAATGTGGAACTCAATAACCCTTTCAAACAGTTATATACCGGTATAGAAAGAGCTAATCTTTGTATTAAATATATCCCGCTTTCCGACCTTTACGAAAACGGAACGGAGAATGAGAAAGAAATGATGCGTATCCATTACGGGGAGGCCCTTACATTAAGGGCGCAGTTCTATCACGAATTGCTGCGGAACTGGGGAGATCTTCCCGCACAGTTTATTCCCTCTGCGGATATGCAGGATCTTTTTCTGCCTAAAACAGATCGCGATGAGATATACGATCAGCTTCTCGAAGACCTGGAACTCGCTTCCTCGTTATTGCCCTGGCGTACCGAAAGCCCTTTTCAGAATATAAGGGTAACCAAAGGAACAGCTAAAGGATTACGGGCGCGTATCGCACTGGCAAGAGGCGGTTACGCACTGCGAAGAGAAACAAACCGGATGGAAAGAAAACCGGATTACCTGGATTTTTACCGGATAGCCATGCAGGAGTGCAAAGAGATCATGGCCCGCAGGGACCAGCACGATCTCAATCCGGATTACGAAAGCATCTTCAGGTACCTGCACGGGCAGGGAAGTGATCCCACCGGGGAAATAATGTTCGAAGTAGGTGCCTTCGGAGGAAACTCCAAAACCGATAGTAAGTTGGCATACTATAACGGTATGGTGCATAATGTAAACAGCCGCTTTGGCCGTGGCGGCGGTGGAATAGAAGCCACTCCCACTTACTTTTACGAATTTGACTCTATTGCCGATGTGAGAAGGGACGTTACCCTCGCGGTTTATGAAGTGGATAAAGAAAGTAAAGCCAGTATGGTCAATGCTTCCAGCTTTAAAGACGGGAAGTTCCGCAGGTCGTGGACCAATATTACGGGGACATCGCAAAACCTGGCCGTAAACTGGTCGCTGCTGCGTTTTGCCGATGTGTTGCTCATGTATGCCGAAGCAGATAACGAAGTAAACGGAGCGCCGTCTGCCGATGCCGTAAACGCCCTTAAAGAAGTCAGGCAACGCGCGTATGCAGGAAGTTCGGATACAGGAGTTGTCCCGGCTGACAAACAAGGATTTTTTGAAGCGGTAGTAAAAGAAAGGCTGCTGGAATTCGGAGGTGAAGGGATTAGAAAATACGATCTTATCCGGTGGAATCTTCTCCATGCGAAAATTTCGGAGACCAGGGATAAGTTACGGCAGTTTATGGATGGTACCGGGCGCTACAGTAACGTGCCGGAGTATATATACAGCATTCCGGAAGATTACGATGCCACGATCTCCTCCGGGGAAATGATTGACCGCATTGAATTTTACGGTGGCGGAACAAAACAGGTATTTTTCTTTCCCACTCCGGCAGAAGCTCCCGAAGGGGACGATTATGTGCGCGTATCCTGGAGAGCGGCGATTAACGAAGATCTTATTGACAGCGAAAGAAAAGGCTGGGCACAGTATTTCCAGCCTGATCACAAAGAATTATTTCCGCTTTACGACGAGGTATTACAACAGAATTATAACATGACACAGGATTACGGGTATTAGCCGTAACCATTTAGCCATACCAAAAAAAGAAACCGATGAAACCGACATATAAAAAATATGGACAACGGATGCTGATCGTAGTATTGGCATTGTTCCTGTGGAACTGTAGCGATGACGATAATAACGCGGAAGGAGATGGGTTGAGCAGAATGTTCACTCCCGGTAAAATAGACGCCGAAAGCCGTACCACCTCCGTAAAACTTACCTGGCAACCTTCTTTGTATACCGGGGGATTGGATGTTACCTATACCGTACAGGTATCCCGGGATACACTTTTTGCCGATGCGAGCGGTGTAGAGTATGAAGAAGTAGTGGATACCGCAGGCGTAACACTGACCGATGCAAACATTGCTTCCCGGCGTAAATATTTTGCGCGTATCAAGGCCAATGCCCTGGACAATACTGCGGAATCCTACTGGATGACCAGCGGAAGCTTCGCCATACAGGGCGTTCAGAATATGCTCCCTGTTTACGATCCGGAGCGCCGGGCCACTTCCGTAACCCTGCGATGGAAAGAAGGGACGGAATTTAACCGGATGGAGATGACCCCCATAATCGGAGTAGAAGAAGACGGAGAAGGTATTTTAGGAGAACCGGTTGAAATACCCCTGAACGCAGATGATGTCGCTTCCGGGTTTAAAGTATTGGAAAACCTGGAACCCCGCAGGTCCTACCAGGTAGAAATATATCAGAACAGCAGCAGTATGGGATATGTAGCCTTTACCACGCGCTTGCAAACGGTTTATGCCTACACCATTAGCCCGGGGGATGATCTTAAGGCGGCAATTGACAATGCCGGAGATGGTGAAGTTATAGGATTGGAGCCCGGAATTTATGAACTTTCGGATGTAAAGATCAATATAGATGGAAAAAACGTAGTGTTAACATCTACAAGCAGTAATCCCGAAAACACCATAGTTAAGATCAACCAGTTTACGATGATGGGAGATAATGCCGGGCTGAGTTTCTCCGGGATAACTTTCGATGGTACAGGAAATAATTACTTCCTGGATGTTACCTCTACAGGGGCTGCTTTCCGGAATATCAAGGTAAATAACTGTGTTATAAAGAACATAGGAACCTCTGCTTTCCGTACGGACAGGGCGAATATGCACCAAATGGATACGATACAGTTCCGCAATACCAGGTTCCGGGATATAGGAGGAGGTAACTATTGGCTGCTCCACCTGGAGAAGGCAGAGATAGGCTATGTAGAACTCAATAACTGTACTATACAGAATATCGATAAGGGGATTATTCGTATGTCAAGAGATATCACTACTATGCCTAAAGTTGTCATAGATCATTGTACAATCAATAATTTCGGAGGACTTGGCGGAAATCACAACCTTTTTGACGGTGGAAGTAATGCCATTGACCTTACCATACAGAATAGTATCCTGGCCAATATGCCCTATGAAGGCAGCACGGTGGGGACAAGTGTATTACGTGTAAACAACGATGCGGCAAAGGTGAACATCAGTAATAATAATTTCTATAATCTTACTGCCGACGGAGAACAGCCTGTAACCTTCCCGGACTATAGCTATCTGACCATGCAGAATAACCTGGAAGAGACTCTGGACTGGAATGCTTCTACCGAAGATTTTTCCCTGCCACAGGATTCCCCGCTTCGTACTTTAAGTACGGAAGGGCGTGCACTGGGAGATGTTCGCTGGACGTATTGAGACAACAAATATCGGTGTTCCCGGTGCCATCCGTGCCCGGGGATACTGTTTATGTTATAGGGCTAGTGAATAAAAATGTAATATAAAAACATCCGGTTACCATGAGACTAAAATACGGCTTAGGATTAACATTGCTGTTTATTGCTTTAGTGTATTGCAGTAGTAGCGCTGAACAGGACATAACAGATAACCCGAAGGGAGAACCCTCCGGGGAATTGGAAGAGCAGCAAACCAACCCGATAGAAGAAGAAGCTTTGGCATTTCCCGGAGCAGAAGGTTTTGGCAGGGATGCCACGGGTGGAAGGGGCGGAAAGGTTATTAAGGTAACCAATCTCAATGATTCCGGCCCGGGAAGTTTCCGGAGTGCCCTGGAAACAGAAGGACCAAGGATCGTGGTGTTTGAAATATCAGGTAATATTGCTTTGCAGAACCGTTTGGTGATACGTAACGGGGATATTACCATTGCCGGGCAAACAGCCCCCGGCGGAGGTATTTGCATAAAGGATTACCCGGTGGTAGTTGCTGCCGATAACGTTATTATACGCTTTATGCGTTTCCGTATGGGAGACGAGGCACAGCAGGAAGCCGATGCCCTGGAATCCCGCTTTCAAAAGAATATTATTATAGATCATTGCTCGATGAGCTGGTCTACCGATGAATGTGCTACTTTTTACAGTAACGAAAATACTACCGTACAATGGTGTTTTATCACCGAAAGTCTCAGGAATTCCGTACACGGCAAGGGATCACATGGTTACGGGGGCATATGGGGAGGTAAAAATGCTTCTTTCCATCATAATCTTCTGGCACATCACGACAGTCGTAACCCGAGACTGGGGGAACGTGTCGATGAATCCTTTGCGCTGAACGGCCTTACCGATCTGCGTAACAATGTTGTTTATAACTGGGGAAACAACAGTGCCTACGGGGCCGAAGCGATGAATGTGAACATAGTGAACTGTTATTATAAACCGGGACCTGCCACACCGCATTCCAAAAGAGAACGTATTATTTCCATAGACAAATCCCTGGACGATAATTCACCGGTACACAATACCTGGGGAAAATTTTATGTGAGTGGTAATTATGTAGAAGGAAGCGACAGGGCTACTGAAGATAATTGGGAATACGGCGTATATAACCAGTTCCACAATAAATACAATATCACGGAAGGGGAAAAAGAATCGCTCCGGTTGTCTTCTCCGCTTGATGTTCAGGATAACATAATCACGCATACGGCACAAGAGGCTTATGAAAAAGTCATACAATTCGGAGGTGCTTCAATAAATCGTGACGAAGTGGATAAAAGGATAGCGGATGAGGTGATACATGGTAGCTATACCTTTGAAGGCTCTAATGGCAGTACCAATGGTATTATAGATACCCAGGGAGATGTGGGGGGATGGCCCGAACTGCAAATCGTGGAAGCTCCGAAAGATACGGATGGAGACGGTATACCGGATGCCTGGGAGGAAGCTAACGGATTGGATCCGTTGGTAGCCGATTCCGATAACCGTGATTTAAGCACGGCATATGACAATATAGAAGTGTATGCCAACAGTTTGGTTAAAGTTGTAACAGATGGACAGAAATAGCCGGTCCGTACGGCACAGATGATATAAGGTAGATAAGCAGATTCTAAAAAAGATATGGTAATTGTACGGACATCGGATAGGATACGTCATAGTATTAATAAACCATTCCTAATTTGTCTTTTTTGTAAAAAATACACTAAAAAATTTGTGGATAGTTTATTTTTGTATACTTTAGTGCAATCGATTACAAAATGCTCAATCATCTATTAACTAACTAATTTTTTAACAATAATGAATTGTAAGCTATTCTCTATGGTACCTGTAAAGGCCGTTTGGGCTTTCTTTTTATTGGGGAGTTTGTTTTTATCACAATCCACCTATGCCCAGGAAAAGACAATTACAGGCACGATAACTGACGAGCAAGGAGTGCCGTTGCCGGGGGTGAACATCCTGGTACAGGGCACAGCAACCGGAACTCAAACCGATTTTGACGGTAATTATGCTATTGATGCCGCGCCGGGACAGATCCTGGTATTTACCTATATCGGACTGAAAAAGGAAGAAAGGACTGTCGGGAATTCGGATACCGTTAGCCTGCAGATGAGAGAAGATGCCGAGGCATTGGATGAAGTTGTGGTTATCGGGTACGGAGCAGTGAAAAAATCGGACCTTACCGGTTCCGTAGCCTCAGTAAAAGAACGTGACCTTACCTCTATACCCGTTACTAACGCCCTGGAAACCATGCAGGGGAAAGTGCCGGGGGTAGACCTTACCAAATCCAGTGGACAAGCGGGAGCCGGTCTTAATTTCTCCATACGGGGAAACCGCTCCCTGAACGCCGATAATGGCCCGTTGGTAGTAGTGGACGGTATGATCTACGGTTCTACACTCGACGTAAACCCTAATGATATCGCTTCTGTGGAAGTACTTAAAGATGCATCCGCCACCGCTATATACGGAACATTGGGAGCAAACGGGGTTGTATTGATTACTACCAAGAGAGGTAGATCCGGAAAGAGTAAGGTTTCCGTGAACAGTTACTACAGTTTACAAACCCTTGGAGGATATGCGGATATTATGACCGGCCCGGAATGGGTACAATTGCGAAGAGAATCCAGAAGGACCGTAGGGGAATGGAACAGTCCGGCAGATGATGCCAATATTTTTAACCCTACCCAGTTGCAGAATTTTCAGAACGGTATCTGGACAGACTGGGCAGACCGGCTTCTTGGCACCGGTAGCCAGCAAAACCACCAGGTAAGTGTTTCGGGAGGGTCCGAAAAGACTACATATTATTTCTCTATGGAATACTTCCGGGAAGAAGGGCTTTTGCAAAACGATAACCTGGATCGTTACAGTGGTCGGTTGACCGTAGACCATAAAGTGCTGGACAACCTGAAACTCTCCACCAATATTATGTATACCATGAAAGACCATGACCGGAGGAGAGACCCGCTCAACCAGGCGAACAAAATGAGTCCACTGGGCAGGCCCTATGATGATGAGGGAAACCTTATTACTTTTCCCGTAGGTGATAGTTCTACACTTAACCCGTTGGTAGATGAACTACCCGGAAATTATAAGGACAATGAAGACAACAAGCGTTTCTTCGGTAATATCAGCCTGGACTGGACACCTATAGAAAACCTCACATTCACCTCCCGCCTCGGGATAGACCATATGAACTTCCGGAGAGGTGTATTTTCGGCTACCAATACCCTCGAAGTGGGTGCGGATGGCCTGTCACTGGCCAGTGCCGAGAACGGAACCTTTAACCGGACCACCTGGGAAAACTTTGCCAATTATACTTACACTACCGGGAAACATAAAATATCCGGATTACTCGGTACCAGTATTTGGAAAACTACGGAAGAAAATTATACCGCGGAAGGAAGGGACCTGGCTTCGGCTACGATGCTGTTCCACAATTTAGGTGGACTGCAGTCCCAGATACGGGTAAACAGTAAACTGGAAGAAAAACAACTGGCTTCTTTCTTCGGAAGGGTCAATTATAAATATGCGGACAAATATCTCTTTACCCTGTTGATGCGGGCAGACGGTTCTTCCGTACTCGCACCGGGCAACAAGTGGGGGTATTTTCCTTCCGGGGCATTCTCCTGGGTGCTTAAGGAAGAGAACTTCTTAAAAGACAACCAGACCATATCACAGTTAAAAGCCAGGATAAGCTACGGTATATCCGGTAATAGCGCAGTGTCACCGTACCAAACTCTAGGAAGCCTTTCCAAAAGTACTTACGCATATGACCAGGGTACGGACGAAACCCCGGCATTCGGATATTACCCGTCACTCATAGCTTCCAATAACCTGAGTTGGGAAACCACGGCAACGACCAATCTGGGTCTGGACTTCGGTTTTTTCAATAACCGGATTTCCGGGTCTCTCGATGTATACGAGCAAAATACCAGTGACTTGCTGATGCAAAGGGCGTTGCCTACATCATCCGGATTTAGCACAGCATGGGACAATATCGGTAAAACCCGTAACAGGGGACTCGAACTCTATATCAATACTATAAACATCGTACCGCAAAACAACGGCTTTGGATGGAGTTCCGACATTACATTTACAACAAACAAAGAAGAAATACGGGAGCTTCCGGAAGGAGACCGCGACCTGGCCAATGGCTGGTTTGTCGGACAACCGATCGAATCTTTCTACGATTATGAGAAATTGGGTATCTGGCAACTCGACGAAGCGGAACAAGCTGCTTCCTATGGGCAGGAGCCGGGAGATATAAAAGTAAAAGACCAGGACGGAGACGGAGTGATCACTCCCGAAGACAGGACTATCATAGGAAGTACCGTACCCGATTATACTCTCGGGTTTAACAACAGGTTCAGCTATAGGGGTTTGGAACTTAATGTATTTGTATATGCAAGGCAAGGACAGAGCATTATCAGTGAAGCTGCAGGTTCCTACAAGGTAGATGCCCTGGAAAACGGCCCGAAAGTAGATTACTGGACCCCGGAAAACCCTACCAATGCCTACCCTAGACCCGATGCGGGGACCAGCCGGGCAAGTACACAGTATTACTCTACCTTGCGATATGTGGACGGTTCTTTTATAAAGATCCGGGATATTACCCTGGCTTACAGCTTTCCGCAGTCCGTAACAGAATACCTGAAGATAGCTAAGCTTCGCTGCTATGCTACCGCCAAGAATTATTTTGTATTTAGCAAAATAGATCCTTACGATCCCGAAAGAGGAGGAAACCTGAGTTTCCCTATGACACGACAGTTGGTATTCGGAATTAATTTAGAATTGTAAGAACTCAAGAAAAGCTGGAAATTATGAAATTAAGAATCCTAATATTTACACTTATAGCCGGCGTATTTGCTTCCTGCGAAAGTTTTCTCGAAGAAGATAACAAATCCGGACTTACCGCCGACGCCTATTATTCTACTTTAGAAGGTATAGAAGCACTGGTAAATTCCTGTTACACCCCCATGCGTTTCTGGTATGGGAAAGAAAACGGAATAGCCTTAACCGAAACGGGGACCGATATCTTTACCCGTGGTAACGGTATGGAGAATCCCCCTGTAGCTTTATATAATTCCGATCTGTCGGGGGCCAATGATCCCATAGAGTTTTACTGGACCAGGCTTTATTCTGCCCTGAATACCTGTAACGCGGCGGTAGAACGTATACCCGAATCCCCGCTGGCAGAAAACCTGAAACCGGTTCGTCAGGCAGAAGCGAGGTTCCTGCGTGCTTTCTATTTATGGCATATCGTGGAAACCTGGGGAAGCGTTCATCTCTTCACCGAAGAAGTAAAAAACATACAGGAAACCGCTACCCGTACCCCGGTAGACAGTTTTTACGACCAGATATTCGAAGACTTGGAATTTGCGGTTGAAAACCTGCCGCCTTCATCCGATGATTACGGCAGGGCTAACAGGGCAGCGGCCGAAGCTTTCCTGGCCAGGATGTATCTCACCAGGGGTGAAGATGCCCTTGCATCCCGGCATGCTAAGAATGTAATAAACGACTATGGCTTTTCGCTGGTAGATAACTATGCTGATCTTTGGGATATAAACAATGTAAGGAACCCGGAGATCGTATGGCTGGTAAACTTTACGGCAGACCTGGTGCTGAACCTGGAACTGGAACACCCGGATGATGATATATTACTTCGGGACGGAGGAAATAACTCCCACCTGTTCTTTCTGATGACATACGACCAGTTACCAGGAATGACCAGGGATATAGGAAACGGCCGTCCTTTTGCTCGTTTTATGCCTACTGCGCACTTACTGGATTTGTTCGATGAAACCATAGATTCCCGTTTCGATGCTACATTTCAAAGTGTCTGGTACTGTAATAACCTGAACAATGCCCCGGAAGGCATGCAGCTCGGAGATACCGCGATCTATGCGACCAAATACGTGATCCCCGAGGCAGAGAAAGAAAATAAGCCATATACGGTTATAGACCGAAGCAGGACGTATAATAACAATGATGCACCACAGGTAAGGGACCGTTATGTATCCCTGAGAAAATTCCTCGACCCTTCACGTCAGACCATATCCCAGCAACAGGGAAAAAGAGATGCTTTTGTAATTCGGCTTGCCGAGATGTACCTTATTATTGCCGAAGCCGAAATGAACCAGGGAAATATGGGTGATGCCGTACAATATTTTAACGAGGTGAGAAGAAGGGCGGCCCTGGACGGACATGAACAAGACATGGAGATTTCCGAGGGGGACCTGAATATAGATATGATACTCGACGAAAGAGCGAGGGAATTTGCAGGAGAGCAATTGCGCTGGTTCGACCTTAAGCGTACCGGTAAACTTGTTGAAAGAGTACAGCAATGGAACCCGGACGCATCGGCTAATATCCAGCCTTTCCACCAGGTAAGGCCCATACCGCAATCCCAGCTCGATGCCGTTACCAACAAAAGTGAATTTACCCAAAATGAAGGCTATAACAGATAGTATGTTCTCATAAATTTAGTTTAGTGTTTGAAAGGAGCCCGGTTAGTGTGTTGTTTAATGGGCTCCTTTTTTTAAAATTCCAGTCCTCAATGTCATTCCGAGCCTTTCGACTGTCGCTCAAGACAGGCTAAAGCGAAGAATCCCATTGAAGAGGGATTAGGAATTTAAAGTTCAATCATAACGATCAAACCATGAATACACTTAAAATCACAGTCGTTTTGTCTCTACTGGCCCTGATATCTTGTAAAGACAAAGAAAAAAAAGAAGAAAAAGAACCCGAAACGGAGAAGATAGAAACCATAGCTTCGCCAAAACCTGTCTATGCCGAAATTTCGATCAAGGAAGGTGGCGAATGGCAGGACGGCCCCCGGGACCATAAAGAATACGTAGGCGGTACGTTTAAGAATGTTAATAGCCTGGAAGTTCCCGAAGAACACACCGATCACACCTGGTACATCCGTTACGAAGGCCCGGGTTGGGAAAACAAAAATGTAGGCTATCGCCTGTATCTCGATTGGCGTAATGCTATCGACGTCTGGGGAAAAAAAGTAGATAGCCTCGTATTGCCTTACGTGGGGCAGGACGGTTTCGATTCTTACCACGAACCTGCCGATTGGGGAATGGATGTACTAAAAGTAGCCAAAGGTTTGGGCGTTGGTAGTTACGGCCGCCAGGTTGAAGGAACTACCCATCATTTTAATGTTGTGGCAAATACTTCGGCCAAAGTTGAAAATACGGATAATGAAGCCCTGATAACCATCAATTACAAAGGCTGGGAAACCCCCGGCGCTACTATCGACTTGCAAAGCGAACTCAGCATGTATCCCGAAGGGCGCTATATGAAAGCCGTGCTGAAACCTTCGGAAAAGGTGGAAGGTCTTTGTACCGGTATCGTTAAGTTTGACGATATCGATTTTCTTCAGGAGGAAGGTGAACAATGGGGATACATTGCCACTTATGGCAAGCAATCCCTATCGGGTGACGATGATGACCTTGGGATGGCCGTTTTCTACAAACTTTCGGAAACCGAAGAAACCACTAAAGGCGAACACGACCACCTCGTCATCTTTAAACCGGCCGATGTGGTAACGTACTACCTTCTCGCCGCCTGGGACCAGGAAAAAGACGGAATTACAACCCGGGAAGAATTTACTGCTCATCTGAAAGAACTGTTGGCTCAGTTAGATTCGGAAGGGCAATTGGAGTAGTTTAAAGATTAAACCTATTTAACCGTTTTATAATGAAAATCATCAACCTGAATAAAATTACATGTCTGTTGCTACTTACCGTAGTTGCTTTTTCCTGTAAATCCAAACAGGAAGAAAAAGCTGTATCTCAAGAGGAAGTAAAAATAGTTCCGGAAGATTTGAAGTGGTCCGAACGTATGGCCTTGTCCGAAATGGAACGCTTTCCCGAAGCCTGGCAACTCGATTTCCACACCAAACCCAAATGGAGCTATACGCAGGGGTTGGTATTGAAAGGGTTCGAAAAACTGTATGAAAAAACCGGGAAAGAAGAATATTATAATTACATACAGGCCTTTGCCGATACCATGGTCAATGCCAAAGGGGAAATACTCACCTACGATATGGAAAAGTATAATATCGACATGGTCAATCCCGGCAAGGTATTGCTCTATCTTTATAGCAAGACCAAAAAAGAAGAGTACCTGGTAGCCTTGAAAACCTTGCGTGAACAGTTGGATAATCACCCGCGGACTTCCGAAGGTGGTTTCTGGCACAAAAAGATATATCCCTGGCAGATGTGGCTGGACGGTCTCTATATGGGACAACCGTTCTATGCTGAATACACCAGGACTTTTAACAAAGGAGAAGCCGCAAAAAAAGCTTTTGACGATATAGCCCTGCAATTTCAGCAAATACAAAAACACTCGCGGGACGAGAAAACCGGACTGTTATATCACGGATGGGATGAAAGCCGCGAGCAAAAATGGGCGGATAAAGAAACCGGGACTTCCCCGCATTTCTGGTCCAGGGCCCTTGGCTGGTATGCTATGGCACTTGTAGACGTATTGGATTTCTTCCCCGAAGATCATCCGTCCAGGAAGGAACTGGTGGACTACCTGGGCCAGCTTGCTGTAGCCCTGGCGGATTACCAGGATAAAGATTCCGGACTCTGGTACCAGGTTACAGATCAAGGGGACAGGGAAGGCAATTACCTTGAAGCTTCCGGCTCCTGTATGTTCATTTATTCTCTGGCCAAAGGAGTGCGAAAGGGTTATCTGCCACAATCATATATGGATGTAGCAAAAAAAGGATATCAGGGTGTACTGGAACATCTTATAGAGGTCGAAGACAATGGCATAGTAAATCTTACACAGGTATGTGCCGTGGCCGGACTGGGAGGAAATCCGTATCGCGATGGTACCTATGAATATTATGTCAACGAAAAAATAAGGTCCAACGACCCAAAAGGGACAGGCCCGTTTATCCTGGCCAGCCTGGAATTGGATAAATAGTTTTGTAATTATGAATTCCGGAGTTGTGAATTATCAGGTATTTTTCTTTATGACCTTTAAGTTCCCCTCTCGAGAGGGGTTAGGGGTGTGTTCCTGATGGAAATACATACCTAAATTACGGAGTTATTAGTTCCGGAATTGTAAGATCACGGGGTGTTTTTCCGGGACGGATGACACTTTTAGCTCAGATACATAAAAAATAAACATTACCGATGCATAAAATAAGTACAACCATAGCGTTATTTACCCTATTTCTGTCACAACCTGTTCTGTTCGCCCAGGAATTCGTATCCGAAGCCTGGGTATCCGATAAGGGAGATGGCACCTATATCAATCCTGTTTTGCATGCCGACTATTCCGATCCGGATATATGTAAAGTAGGCGATGATTTTTACATGACGGCATCCAGCTTTAATGCCATTCCGGGACTGCCGATATTGCACTCGAAGGACCTGGTCAACTGGAAACTTATAGGTTATGCGCTGGACCGCCAGCCTCCTTTCGACCATTTCAGCAAGCCACAGCACGGGAACGGGGTATGGGCTCCGTCCATCAGACATCATAACGGAGAATTTTACATCTACTACGGCGACCCGGATTTTGGTATTTATAGGATAAAATCCCAGGACCCTGCCGGACCGTGGGAAGAGCCGGTACTGGTAGAAGAAGGAAAAGGCCTTATAGATGCCTGTCCGCTTTGGGATGACGACGGAAATGCCTACCTGGTGCACGCCTACGCGGGAAGCCGGGCCGGCATAAAAAGCGTTATTGTGGTAAAACCCATGAATGCCGAGGGGACGAAAGTTACAGGGGCCGGTAAACTCGTTTTTGATGGTCACGATGCCCATCCTACGGTAGAAGGTACTAAATTTTACAAAAGGAACGGGTACTATTACATATTTGCCCCGGCCGGGGGAGTTTCTACGGGATGGCAACTGGCCATGCGGTCTGAGCATCCGTATGGACCGTATGAAGAAAAAATAGTCATGGATCAGGGGAAAACCGATATCAATGGCCCGCACCAGGGAGGATGGGTGGAACTCGATAATGGCGAAAACTGGTTTGTACACTTTCAGGACAAAGAAGCTTACGGACGTATTGTACACCTGCAGCCGATGGAATGGAAAAACGATTGGCCGGTAATAGGAGAAGATCGTGACGGGGACGGTAAAGGGCAACCTGTACTAAAATATAAAAAGCCGGGAGTAGGAAAGGATTATCCCGTGGAAACCCCTTCGGATTCCGATGAATTTGACGGAAACGATATCGGCCTGCAATGGCAATGGCACGCAAATCCCAAGGCAACATGGGCTTTTGCGAATCCCGCCGCTGGAAAACTGCGTTTATTCACCGACAAATTGCCGGAGGACAGCAAAAACCTTTGGGATGCGCCGAACCTGCTTCTGCAAAAATTTCCGGCGGAAGAATTTAAAGCCACTACGGCGCTGGAATTTCAGCCTAATACCAAACTGAATAACGAAAAAGCAGGACTCATCGTCATGGGAATGAGCTATGCCTACATTTCGCTGGAAAGTAAAGACGGGGAAATACATATCAGCCAGGTGGTCTGCGAAGATGCGGAACACGGTAAACCGGAAAGAACTACAGAGACAGTGAAATTGAAAGGGAATAAAGTTCAATTCCGGGTAGAAGTGACCAAAGGAGGGAAATGTACGTTCGGCTATAGTACCAACGGAAGGAAGTTTAAGTCTTTAGGGAAGACTTTCACGGCGGTTCCCGGAAAATGGATTGGAGCTAAAGTGGGGCTTTTTGCCATAAGAGATACGAAGATCAATGATTCCGGTTTCGCGGATATCGACTGGTTTCGCATTGAACGTTAAAGATTGGTATGGGATTTAGTGTTGAAAAATATGAGTTATATTAAAAGATATGATGTGCTAAGCAGGAAGATCTGTTTTAGCATGTGTTTTATAGTATTCGCAACCATTTGTTCGGGCCAGGTTACGGACAAACAGCAAAACAGGCCGGTGACAATCTTCACTATAGGAGATTCGACCATGGCGGACAAACCCGTTGAAGGAGGTAACCCTGAGCGTGGATGGTGCCAGCTGCTTCCGGAATTTCTCACCGGTGATGTGGTGGTGGAAAACCATGCGGTCAACGGCAGAAGTTCCAGGAGTTTTATTTCGGAAGGACGGTGGACCGAAGTCCTTTCCTGCCTGAAGAAAGGAGACTTCGTATTTATACAATTCGGTCATAACGATCAGAAGTTGAAGGACTCTTCCAGGTATACCAATCCGTATACGGGTTATCGGCAAAACCTGGAGAAATTTGTAAAAGAGACACGGGAGAAGGGTGGCACTCCCGTACTTTTCACGTCTATAGTACGTAGAAACTTCAATGAATACGGAACCCTTATCGATACGCATGGAGACTATCCGTTAGTGGTAAGGTTGGTCGCTGATGCCATGGAAGTACCCTTTGTGGACCTGCAACGCCTGACGGAAAATATGGAGCTATCCTATGGCCCCGAGAAATCCAAAGAACTGCATTTGTGGTATGCCCCGGGACAACTGGATATTTATCCGGATGGAAAGCAGGACGATACTCATTTATCCGTTAAAGGAGCAAGAGAAGTTTCCGGACTTGCCGTAAAGGCTCTGAAAGATGTAGATCCGAGCTTGTCTGTGTATGTGAAATAGCCTGCTTTCGCGCTGTAAGCGTAATAATCTCCCGGGCTACAATCTTGTCTGTCAGGTTGTATCCGGGAGGATGGTTAAATCATTTCATCTCCCGTTGATCCTATCCTTATTTCCCGGTACAATCTGTCTTTAAGAAAAGTCTGATTACAAGAAAAATAATTGTTAATACAATAGCGGGAAATATTCGCGGTGTTTTGTCTTATTTGTTGCTTTAATCGATTTTTCAGGTTTAAAAATTTGTTTTTGTGAAAATTATGTTAACTTTACTTCTGTGAATGTGTTCGATAACATAAAATACGAACACTGTTGTAAGAAATTATAAACGGCTCCTGTTTTTGCGACCGGATGCTCATTCGGTATGTTGGACCGGTTACGCAAATATTCATGAGTATACTTATAAGAAAATCTTTTTTAGGGTAAACGGATTTCAATTATTTTGGAGACAAACAGGAAAACAGACGATTTGTGGGAAGAACTCCGGAAAGGGAGTACGGTTGCTCTTGGTTCCCTATACGACGAATATGCCGATGTTCTGTTCTCTTATGGTATGCGGATGTCCGGGGACCGAGAAAAGGTTCTCGACGGCATACATGATCTCTTCCTGGATCTGTATAAGTACCGGAAAAAACTTTCACCCTGCTCTAATGTACAATCCTATCTGGTCCGTTCGCTGCAACGAAAGATCAATCAACAATACAGGACTGAGGAAAAAACGGTTTCCGTAGAAAGTACGGGGCAAAATATCCCCGCACCGTTGTATGTGGTAAATTCTACGGAAGAAGAATATATCTTTAAGGAATTACATACGGAAAGAGTAATACGTATGGAATCGTCGTTTAGTTTACTCACCGACAGGCAGCGACAGGCATTATTCCTGAAGTTTAAGGAAGAAAAACCATACGAAGAAATAGCGGAGATCATGAATATTTCCATAGAAACTTCCAGAACCTTGATCTACCGGGCAGTAAAAGTACTGCGTGCCCATTTGCTTCCCTGCCTGCTCATCCTTTCAGGCCTCTTTTTCGGAAAATAGACTTTGATTTACATCACATGGGGATACCTTACCCTGAAACAAAAAACAGGTACACTCCGAAATATATCCGTAAAATATATCGTAGATACGGTATACGGGTTATTTCATCAATCCATATCCCGTTATGGTATCAGCATGGATAATGCATTCCCGTAAAAGATTGAGGGGATTGTCTGTAGAGGTCAAAGAAAGCCGAAGCTTTGAAGAATAGAAAAGATTTAAACGGTATTTTTTTAAATAACTTATTTTGTGGTTGTTATGTATTGTGTTTTTCTTCTTTCTTATTTTTCCGACCGCTGTTTCTCCTTTTTTTTAGGAAAACAGGTTAAATATTTTTAAAAAAATATTTAAAAAATTGTCTATGCGGGATCAAAAATGCTCTCTTATATAGTAAAGGTGTTTTTATTGTGTTCGACAACATTATTTTTCAACAGGAGACAATAATCGAATTACAGTAAACGAAAAAAATAAAACAATACAAGCTACGGTGAATATCCAAAAGGAAGAAAAGAGGGAATTAAAAGAACGGATAATGAGGTCCGTAACAGGCTATAAAAGGCGCGAAAGGATAAAACGGGGAACTCTTGTTCTTGGATGTGCCGTACTGATGTTATCGGCAGGGTGGTTTTATTTGGGAGGAGAGCAACCTTCCGCTATTTATAATTATGCCGGAACCCTGGATGAGGATAGTAAAAAAAACGGGGGCGACGTAGAACTTATTTTAGAAAAAGGACAGCGTGTTAAACTGGCGGAGAGCGATTCTACCATAACCTATTCGCAGACCGGAGGGAAAGTGACTATAGGGAAGTCAAAAACTATTTCCCAGGAGAATACGGATAAAGAAAATACAGCATACAACACGCTTATTGTACCCTATGGCAGGAGGTCCAGGATAGAACTTTCGGACGGCACTGTGGTTTGGCTGAATTCCGGTTCCAGACTAGTGTACCCGACTGCTTTTCCTAAGGATAAAAGAGAGGTTTACCTGGAAGGCGAAGGAATTTTTGAAGTGGCCCATAATACGAAAAAGCCTTTTATGGTACTTGCCGATAACCATAAAATCCGGGTATTGGGAACGGTATTTAATGTGAGCAACTACAAAGAAGATAATTCGGTAAGGACAGTGTTAAAGAGTGGCAGCGTTGAGGTGGAGTATAAAGGAGACGGAATGTGGAAGGGGAAAGAAACCATTAAAATAACACCGGGAACCATGACCGAATACGAAAAGAACACCGGTAAAATGACCTCCGGGGAAGTTGACGTAGAAGATTTCTTTTCCTGGAAGGAAGGCGTGCTGATCCTCAAAAGCAGTAAAATGGAGGATATCGTAAAAAAGCTGTCCAGGTATTATAATATAGAGATAAAGATCGAAGATGAGAAATTGGCAAAAGAGACATTTTCCGGTTATCTCGATTTAAAGGAAAGTGTGGAAAACGTAATACGAACAATAAACAAGACCACCGATTTCAATTATTTCAGATCAGAAGAAAACGACCAATGGATTATTAACTAAAACTTTATTTATGAAACCGTAGAATTACAAAAAGAAACCGGAAGATGCTCCAACATCCCCCGGTGGAAAGAAATTAACCTTACTGTGCTTTACCAGTAAAAATTAATCAACAAACACAACAAAAGTATGAATAAAAATGCTAACCCTGGCTCCTGGGGGAAATTTCCCTTATGGAGGTACTTGTGGACTGCGATGAGAATTTTTCTTCTTTTTATCGGCATCGGATTATCTTCGGTTTATGCAAGTCATTCCTCCGCCCAGACGCGAATGGATATTGATGTCAAAAACGTTACGGTAAAATATTTATTCGAAGAAATACAAAAAAAGAGTGAGTACATATTCTTTTATAAGGATGGCACCTTAGATGAAAACAAACAGGTTTCCCTTACGGCAAAAGACATTACATTACAGGATATCCTGAACCAGGTATTCGGCCAGACCGATCTTACTTACGAACTGGATGGCAGGCAGGTAGTTGTTCGCAAGAAGTCGGCAAAAATACCCGAAGCTGACAAAACCAACAATAACGTTCAGACAGTACAGGGCGTGGAAATATCCGGTACGGTTACAGATCCGGAAGGAATGCCGTTGCCAGGTGCCAATGTGGTGGAGAAAGGAACGGCCCATGGCACACAAACCGATTTTGACGGGAATTATGCTGTAACCGTTTCCGATGAAAATGCCGTATTGCTGGTTTCGTACATGGGCTTTATAAGCCGGGAGATCCCGGTAAACGGACAAACGGAAATACAGATTACCTTACAGGAAGATGTTTCCAATCTCGAAGAAGTAGTTGTGGTAGGATACGGAACCCAGAAGAAAGTAAATCTCACCGGGGCCGTGAGCCAGGTAACGGCAGAAGCCATCGAAAACCGGCCTGTGGCAAATCTCGGGCAGGCTTTGCAGGGCGTGCTCCCCAACCTCAATATCAGTATACCCAACGGAAACCCAAATGCTACCCCTTCTTTTAATGTCAGGGGAGGGACTTCATTATCCGGAAGTGAATTTGTTAACGGAGCTCCTTTTATTTTGGTAGATGGGGTGCAAATGGATATTAATATGCTCAACCCGGAAGACATAGAGAGTATAAGTGTTCTGAAAGATGCTGCTTCGGCAGCAATTTACGGTGCCCGTGCCGCTAATGGTGTGGTATTGGTAACGACCAAGAAAGGAAGACAATCACAAAAACCACAGATCACTTACAGTACTTCTTTCCAGTATAACCGTCCTTCGGCAAGTCCGGACCTCCTGGATGCCTATACCATACAGGATGCAGCGATAAAAGCGGTCGAGTATGAAAACCGCACCCCTTCCGGAGATATGTATGACAAACTGGATGCTATTAAGGCATATATGGATAACCCTGAGGAGAATCCCCCTTATATTATGAGCCCGGGAGGGAGTATAATATGGGTAGCGAATACGAGACCTTATGATGAAGCGGTACGCAACGCCGCACCCATGATGAAGCATAACCTGAGCCTGAGGGGAGGGTCGGAAAAGAATACCTATATGATATCCCTGGGCTACCAGGACCAGGAAGGGATCTATAAAATAAATACGGATAAGTTCAAAAGGTATAATGTACTGGTGAATGTAGGGTCCGAAATAACGGATTGGCTTGGGATGGATTACCAGATCTCCTGGAACAACACGGTATATGAAGAACCCATCAGCCCCGGAGGAAAAGGTAGCTGGTGGTATGCTATGGCGCAGGAACCTTTCCGGAATATCAATATGCCCATCAAAACCCCGGCGGATTCTCCGGTGGGAGAGATATATACGGATAATATCCTCTCCTTTATGAGTTATGGATCGAATAGAAAAAGCATGAACGAGCGCTTGCTTATGAAAATAGCCCCTACCATAAAACTTTTGAAAGGTTGGGATCTGAAAGCAGATTTCTCGTATATGTCCAGGAATTACAGGCGAAAAGAGGTGTTGCCCGAATTATTGCGTGTAGAAAACGATTGGAACAATCTTATAAACTCCCATACCAACCCGTCTTACATAGATAAAACGAGTGATCGCACAGATCAGTATACGCTGAATGTTTACACCAATTACGATACCACATTGGGAAAACACGATATTTCCCTGCTGGCCGGATTTAACCAGGAATGGTTGAGGTATGAACATCTCAGGGGGAGAGGAGAGGGAATTTTATCGCCCAATATTCCTGTGATAAACCAGACTACGGGAAATGAATATGCCTATGATGGTGAAAGCCATTGGGCCGTAAGGGGGGCTTTTTACAGGATAACCTACAATTACGATGATCGTTATTTGCTTGAATCCAACGGACGTTATGACGGCACTTCCAGGTTCCCGAAAGACCGGAGGTTTAAATTCTTCCCATCCATTTCAGGGGCCTGGAGGGTTTCGGAAGAATCTTTTACCGGATTCTTAAAACCAGTATTTGACGAATTGAAGTTCAGGGCGAGTTACGGTAGTCTCGGAAACCAGAATGTAGCCAATTATATCTATATCCCTTCTTACGGAACAGTTTCCCAGGTACAGCATTTGTTTAACGGGATACGCCCCATAGGTGTCAGGCCTCCCGGGCTGGTAGACGCTGATCTGACATGGGAAACTTCTACTACCCTGGATTTTGGAGTAGATATGACACTATTCAACAATAAACTGGACCTCTCTTTTGATTGGTACAGAAGAAAAACCACGGACATACTGATAGCAGGCGATAAATTCCCGGCCGTTCTGGGAGCATCCTCACCCACAAAGAATTCGGGAGCCATGCAAACCGAAGGCTGGGAGTTGGAAGTAAAATGGAGAGACCGGTTTAAGTCTGGCTTCAGATATGATATAGGCCTGAACCTTTGGGATTATCAAAGCGAGGTCGTGACTTTTGACGGAAACCCGAATAAATTATTGAGCAGCTTATACGAAGGACAAAAAATGGGAGAGATCTGGGGTTATGAGACTTCCGGGATCTTTCAGACTGAGGAAGAGATAGAAGCCGCTCCAAGTCAGCATTTACTCAATTCCCAGTGGTTCCCGGGAGATACCCGTTATACCGATCTGAACGGTGACGGCGAAATAAGCCCGGGAGAACAGACGGTGGAGAATCCCGGAGATAAGAAGGTCATAGGCAACAATACCCCACGGTACCAGTTTGGTTTGAATATGAACGCTTTCTGGAAAAATTTCGATCTGAACATCTTTTTTCAGGGGGTAGGAAAAAGGGATTACTGGATAGATGGTTCTCAAAGTTTATACTGGGGAGGATTGGCCAACGGAGCAGGGACCTGGGATATTTATAACAATACCTGGACACCCGAGCGAAGAGATGCTCATTTCCCGGTATATAAAAACAAAGGAGCCAACAGACAGGTGCAAAGCAGGTTTATACAAAATGCAGCGTACATACGCCTGAAAAACCTGGCATTAGGTTACACGTTGCCACAGGAGATCAGTGAAAAGATCAAGGTGGAAAGATTGCGTTTGTCCGCATCGGCCTACAATATCTGGGAATACACTAAAGTACCTGATGTGTTTGACCCCGAATTGATGAGTGCCGATTATCCCATGATGCGGTCTTTTGCACTTGGCTTGCAGGTAACCTTTTAACAACGTTTAAAATATTTCCAAATGAAGAAATTATATATAGTCTTAACAGTATGTGCCGGGCTTCTGGCGGGTAGCTGTAACGATGATTTTATGGAAAGGTATCCCCTCGACCAGATTACCGATGAAAACTTCTGGCAAACAGAACAGGACCTGGAGTTGTATTGCAATGATTTGTATGCTGAGTATATTCGTGGTTTTAGTTATGGGTGGGGGCAAAATAACGTTAGTCCGTATGGCTATAACGAAGCTACTATTCCGTACGGGGACGTTATCACCGACAATGCTGCACCCAATACTTATTCCAGGGTAGCCGCCAACGAATACAATGATCACATTACCGGGGGTAGTGGTAGCGGAGGTTGGAGTTGGGGGAATATGAGAAAGCTCAATTATTTTCTTGATAATTACCAGAGAGGAGATGTAGATCCTGAAGTAAGGAATATATACCTGGGGGAAGTAATGTTCTTTAAAGCCTGGGACTATTATGAAAAAGTAAAGATCTTCGGCGATGTGCCGTGGTATACTCATGTCCTGGAAACCAATTCGGAAGCGTTATATGCACCCCGTACCCCCAGGGAAGAAGTTATGGATTCTGTAATGAAGTTACTTGATGATGCTATTGGCTATCTCCCTGAAAAAGGAGCGCAAAAACCGGGAAGGATCCATAAGGATGTGGCCTTACACCTGAAATCGCGCATAGGCCTTTTTGAAGGAACCTACCGGAAATACCATACCGAACTCGGACTGGAAGGGACTGCGTTTCTGGAAGCTAGTGCAGAAGCTTCGGAAGAGCTGATGAATGCCGGGTATTCCATATATACTACGGGGGATATCAATGAAGATTACCACAATCTTTTTGCGCAGTATTCCTATGCCGATAACCCGGAAATTATTTTATGGAAAGAATACAGTGCCAATGAAAATCTCGGTGTAGCTTTCAGCAGGTACTACGCCCAGAATTTACGCCATCGTCACGGGGCTACCAGGGTCATGGTAGATTCTTATCTGTGTATTGACGGGCAACCGATTGCGAACAGTCCGCTGTTCCAGGGAAAAGATTCCATACAACAGGAAATGCTCAATCGCGATCCGCGTCTGCGGCAAACCATCTGCAATTTCGGTGAGTATGCCCTGGCAGAAGGAGTAATGGGAGCAGATAATGCCCCCTTGCCCAATATTCCCGGCCTTAGCGGAAACAGGTGTCCTACGGGATACCGGGTCGCCAAATGGTTCTTTAATGAGCCAGACGACTGGGGCCTGCTCACACGTGGAATGCAGGCTGCTCCCATATTCCGTTACGCAGAAATCCTGCTTAATTATGCCGAAGCCAAATATGAACTGGGACAGGTATCCCAGGATATCATAGATCAAACTATAAACCGGATAAGGGCCAGGGTAAATATGCCGGCACTTAATCTCGGTAGTATACCTGCCGATCCGGTATTGGACAACGATTATGCGACCTATTGTGATTATGTTCCGGAACCCGTACTCCGGGAAATCCGAAGAGAAAGACGTGTGGAACTGGCCTTCGAGAACTTCCGGTGGGATGACCTGATGCGATGGAAAGCCGGAAAATTTCTCGAAAAACCGGTGGAAGGAATAAAATTCGTACAGGAGCAATTCCCGGGAGTTGTGGTGGGAGCAGATGTATTTCTCAGCGGAGAAGGATATATATTGCCCTATTACGAAGTACTGCCCGATGGCCGTACCTGGAATGACCGTCAGTACTTGTTTCCTATACCCATAGAAGACCTGGTACTCAACCCGAACCTGGAACAAAACCCGGGCTGGGAGTCGAACTGATACAGAGCAAACAGCAGATTTTCCTGTAAAAGCATTTTTTTAAAACCTGTGTAATACGGGCAGGTCTGCTGTGCTCTAAACTATAATTTTCAACCACAGATTACCACGGTTTTAGACAGTCTCTTAGTCGACAAAACCCTTTTTTTGACCAACTATTGTATAACCTTTTAAAACTTTAAAAATGAAAAAAGCAGTTTTTATTTTGTTAATGTCCTTATTGAGTCTTCCCGTTCTCGGGCAGGAGTATGATGAAGAAACTTATTATTTGGTTCCTCATTATTCGATCAATTCTAATTTTGATGTGGATTTCGTTGTCTACCAAAATAACTCTCCCGCCTATTTTTCAGATCCTTTAAGCATACCCATTATCGAATGGTTTGTGGATATGGGGATAGAAAATGTTCAGGTAAGCAGTGGAAGTTCAGGTAGTGGAAACAGTCTTGTTTTACGTGTAAAGTGGGATACTGTTACCCCTCGTCCTTTTGTAGCCGGAGTATACCTGGCTTTTACGGAAGGGAATCAATCTTACAGAGCTTCCCCGAAACCGAATGGGGCATATACCGTAAATTAAAACGGTAAATAAAATTCTTAGAACACCAATTTTCCAATTCGAATCTTTAACAGCAATTCATTAACCTAAAAATCAATTTTAAATTATGAAAACTTTATGCAAATGGACATTGTCCGCGGTGCTATGGAGTACCTTATTCTTAACCTTTTCCTGCGACTTTCCGGGGGAAGGAGAAGAAGTTTTTCCGGAAGAACCGACCCCCGGGTTTGTAACGCATCCGGAAAACCTGAATATCGTATATTTTGTTCCTACCGATAACCCCGCAGTAGCGGATTACGAAGAACGTTTGAGTGAACTTCTCATTTATTTTCAGGACTATGTAAAGTCGGAAATGGATCGTAACGGTTTCGGTCAGAAAACTTTCGGTCTTCCTGTAGATACCATAAATAATCGCGTTAAGCTGGTTACCATCCAGGGAGAACACGACCAGGCTACTTACGATTACGGAAGCGGAAGTAGCATTATCAGTGAGATCAACGCTTATAAACAGGTTCACCCGGAAGATTTCAGCAGTGAGCATACGCTTATAATCCTTCCGGAGCGGACAGATGGCGGAAGTCAGCCTTTCTACGGTTCCGGGAGAAGCTGTTTTGCTCTCGACAATCCCAATATCAAAGTAGAAGAGATTCCCGTAACTTCTTCTAACTATATCGGGGGAATGCTCCATGAACTCGGTCACGGACTGGGACTTTCCCACAATAAAGCAACAGTTTCGGAACAGCAATCTCTCGGAACTTCTCTGATGGGATCGGGAAACACTACTTTCGGAAGACAGCCCACATTTATTACCGAGGTGGATTGTGCAATCCTTAACAGGAACCAGATATTTCAGTCTACGCCGGTACCTGACATATACGAAGGGGCTACAACCACGGCCAGTCCGCAACTGACTTTTGATGATGTTACCCAGAGCCTCCATGTACAAGGCAGCTTTACCAGTGACAAGACCGTAAGTGATATACTGTTCTGGTTAGATCCCAATGTGAACAATGAAGGGTCCGGAGTGAACAAAGACTACAATTCCGTAGGCTGGAGAGGTGTGGTTTTGAGTGGTAATACCTATAGCATAAACTTGCCGGTACAGGAAATACAGGACCACGGAGACTGGCCGTACGAACTGAAAGTAAAACTGCTCATGCAAAACGGAACCATTAAAACCCATACCTATTCTTTTGAATTTGTAAATGGCGAATATACCCCGGAAACCAAAGTAGGGGTGTACCAGCATTCCAGTTATAACGGATGGGGAGTAGAACTCGAAGCGGGCTCATACACAACAAGTCAGCTTGTAGCCCTGGGAGGAATAGACAACGATATCAGTTCCGTAAGAGTGCCCCTCGGTCTTAAAGTTACCCTTTATTCCGAAGATAATTTTACCGGAGAATCCTATGAGGTAACCACAGGGAATGTCTCCTTCTTATCCGCTTTCAACGACAAGACATCTTCCATAATTGTGGAAGAAGATTAGCCAATTACAAAAGTCAAGATGAGCTCAATAAGTATTGACCAAATAAAAAATTACAAATTATGAGGACCTACACAAAAAGAGTGAAAACCGTATTGTTTTGGGGAGCCCTGTCCGTTTTGACGGCGTCCTGTGATTTTCCGTCGGGAACGGGAGATGATCTTCCGCAGCCGGGAGACAGCATTCCGATTGAAGAATCGCTCGGGGCCAGTCGCCTGCAAACATTCGAAGAAGGCCCTACCCAGGGCCAGGTAAAGGAACGCCTGGCACAGCGGGGAAATCACAACGACATGTTACCTACCGGGTTTCACGTAAACCCTTTCGATACGCTGAAAGTAACAGCCAATAAGCTTACCGGGAACCGGATGCCACAGGTCGTGGTGGGAACCCCGTTTCGGGATAACATAAGGCCTATACGGACGTATTACGATGTAGAACAAGGGGAAAACACCTTTGTAGCCGATGAATACGGCGGAACAGTTTACGTTCGTTACGTCACTACCGAAGACCCCAACAGTTCCGCGGAAATCGAATTCGGGGATGGATTTAAAAAAGTGCCTTATTACGTAAAAGGAGAAACCACAAAGGGCGAATGGTTACAGATGCTGGATGTCTTCGGTGATGTAAGAGATGTTATGTTTGTTACCGATCACACCATGCTCACCGTTGGAGTAGAAGACGCCATAACTCATAAAGACGAGGACCAGGACCTGATGTGCGATTACCTGGACAGGATTATGGAGGCGGAAGCTGCAATAAGCGGCCTGGACGGATCGGCTCCCGTTCACGAAAACCGGGATTACAGGTTCCTGCTTACCGTGCGTGACCCGGAATCCGGGGGATATATGGCGGCAAGTATAGCCCTGTATTTTACCCAGGGAATAATAGACAGGCTGCTGCTGCCCGAAAAACTTGGAGGTACCAATGGCTGGGGACCGTGGCACGAAGCCGGGCATGTCCATCAACAGGCCGCCTGGACCTGGTCCACAGTGGTGGAATCTACGGTAAATATCTACGCTCTTGCAGCCGAAAGGGAATTCGGGTTGTCGCCTTCCAGGGTAAGCACGAATAACGAATGGCCCGCCGTAGAAACTTTCCTGGCACTGCCGGATGAAGATCGTAATTTTAATACATCCGCAGCATCCAATGGTGTCCGTATGGCTTTGTTTCACCAGTTATGGCTGGCTTACGGAAACGATTTTTACATTCAGCTACACAAAGAAACCAGGGAGGAAAACCCGGAACCGGGAGATAACAATGACAAAATGCGGTATTTTATGCTGAAATCATGTAGTGTATCCGGTAACGACCTTACCGGTTTCTTCCGGAAATGGGGATTGCCCGTACCCGAAAGCGTATATGACGAAATCGAAGCACTGAACCTGCCGGCGCCGGCGGAAGACCTTACATTGTTACGGGACGAATAGTTAAAATAAAACTTTCGCCCCCGGAAAAACTGCCCGCCATTCCGTTTGCCGTAATAAGTACCGGGAATAGGAGGGCAGATAAAAGTCTCATACTCGATTTGAGTTTTGAGTTAGTTAGTTTATTTCACAGGCTCTCCTCTTCCTGATCCGGGGGGAGAGCCTTATTTTAACAAAAAAACGGAGATATAAGTATATTGTGTTCGAGCCCATTTTTTAGAATTATTTTATATTGCAAGAAATAACCTGACTGAAAATACTGTAACCGCAAACATGAGAATAAAAAATTATCTACTGAGAAGAAAAGTAACCCGAACCGGCTTAATGTCGAAGTGTAATGGCAGAGACCTGTCTATCCGCAGAATTACAGTTTTTATCGCCGTGAGTATCATTTTTGTTTCCGGCGGATATGCCCAGGGAAGGGAGGTTATTAATCTCCATAAAAACTGGGAATTCAAAAAAGGAGAGAAAGATTACGATAAAAGTATCGGCTTTATCAGCCGGGAATGGGAAGAAGTAGAAGTACCGCATTCGTACAATAAAGAAGATATGCAACGCGATAAAAATTTCTATACCGGCGATGCCTTCTATCGTAAAAAACTCCATGTCAGCAAAGAATGGAAGGGAAAAAGGCTTTTTCTCAGGTTTGAGGGAGTTGGTTCCGTAGCGTCTCTCTATGTAAACGGCAGGTTTATCGGGGAGCACAAGGGAAGCTATTCCGCATTTGCCTTCGAAATTACACATAGTGTGGATTACGGTAAAGACAATAACATTGAAGTTAAAGTCAATAACGAAGCAAGACCCGATGTCCTCCCGGTAAATCATTTTCTGTTTCCCATATACGGCGGAATATACCGTCCTGTCCACCTGATCGTTACGGACAAAATAAACATTACGGTTACCGACCATGCCTCTCCCGGTATTTACATCTCACAAAAGGATGTATCCGGTAAAAAAGCAGGTATAACCGTCAAAGCAAAACTCGAAAACAAGGAAAGAGAAACAAAACAAGTTATACTGCAAACCGTTATCCGTAATGCCGAAGGAAAACAGGTCGCCAAAGAAGAAAAAGAAGTAACCGTAAGTCCGCAGGGAATAACAGTTGCCGAGCAACAACTTACACTCCGGTCACCCCGTTTATGGCAGGGCATAGAAGCCCCTTACCTGTATTCCCTTACCACTTCCGTAAAAAAGGATGGAAAAGAAACGGACGCCGTAACACAACCTTTGGGAATACGAAAGTTTGAATTAAGGGCGGGAGAAGGGATGTTCCTGAACGGTAAAAAATATCCCATGTATGGCGTAACCCGTCACCAGGATCGCTGGCAATACGGCAATGCCCTTTCCCCCGAACAAGAAGAGGAAGATATGGAACTCATCCGGGAAATGGGAGCTACTACCATCCGGCTGGCACACTACCAGCAATCCGATAATATCTATTCCCTGGCCGATAAAATGGGTTTTCTTATCTGGGCGGAGATTCCTTTTGTGAACAATTACAGCCGGGAAGAAGCGGCCAACGCCAAACAGCAGATGACCGAACTGGTCCGGCAGAACTTCAATCACCCTTCCATATACATCTGGGGTATGCACAACGAGGTGTACTCCAAAAATCCGGATGAATATGTCGCCGTACTTACGCGCGAACTCAATGATATAGCCAAAACCAACGACCCGGACAGGCTTACGGGGGCCGTAAGCGGATACGGTGAAATGGACAGACCGGCAAACCTGGCGGGAGATGTACAGGGAATGAACCGCTATTATGGCTGGTATGAAGGGAAAATAGGCGATCTCGAAAGCTGGGTGAGCGGATTGGAAAAAGAATATCCCGCTTATAAGGTTGTCCTCGCCGAATACGGGGCCGATGGAAATATTGACCAGGGTGCCGAGGATTTACCGGAAAATCGCAACCCGGTAAGCGGTAAATTTTTCCCGGAAAACTACCAGACCGAAACCCATATTCAGCAATGGGCGATCATCGAAAAACATCCCTATATTACAGCTTCCTATTTATGGAATATGTTCGAATTTGCCGTACCCATGTGGAACCGCGGCGGTGTAAATGCCCGGAACCTGAAAGGATTGATCACTTTTGACCGCAAACGGAAAAAAGATGCCTTTTACTGGTACAAGGCCAACTGGAATCCTGAGCCCATGATCTACCTGGCCAACAGGAGGGACAATAAACGCACAAAAGCAAATACCACCGTGCAGCTCTTTTCCAATCTGGACGATGTGACCCTCACCGTGAACGGAAAAGAAGTACCGGGTAAACAAGGAGTAAACGACAAACACCGGTTGTTCGATGTGCAACTGCAAAAAGGAGTGAACAAGATCGGGGCCACCGCGAAAGGCCGGGGAAAAGACCTTACGGACGAAATGGAATGGATACTGGAATAACAAAACAATCAAAAATAATAAACCGATGAAAAAGAATGGCATAACACTGATCCTTTGCATGGTCTTGTCTTTCTGTAAGGCTGCCGGGGAAGCCTGTCCGGTTATTCCCCTTCCGCGGGAAGCCGTTAAGGGAAGCGGAACTTTTGTTATGGGAGAGGATACCCCGGTCATTATTTCTGAACCATCTCTTGAAGGAACGGCAGATTATTTCCGGTCGCAGGTGATGAGGTTTACGGCGATTTCCCTTTCTCCGGGGAAAGAGCCGGGAAATATTCCGGTGATCCGACTGGAACTTACGGAAGACAACACGCCGGAAGAAGCCTATGAACTTCATATCGATCCGGAAGGAATAGTAGTCAGGGCTTCCGGTGTTCCGGGTGTGTTTAACGGAACCATGAGTTTATTACAGCTTATCGTCAACGGCGGGAAGGTGGACAGTAAGGTGGAGATCCCCGGCTGGGAGATCAGAGATGATCCGCAATATTCCTGGCGTGGGCTTATGCTCGATGTGTCCCGTTATTTTATTCCGAAGAAAAAAATATTGTCCCTGGTAGACTGGATGGCCTTTTATAAGTTGAACCGCCTGCATTTACACCTTACGGACGAACCCGGCTGGCGCATCGAGATCAAAAAATATCCAAAACTGGCCTCGGTAGGAGGTATCGGGGACCATAACGATCCCGCTAAGCCTGCACAATACTTTACACAGCAGGATATTGCGGAAATTGTCGATTATGCCGGGAAAAGGAACATTACCGTCATACCGGAGATCGATATGCCCGGACATGCCACTGCCGCAAATAAGGCCTACCCGCAATACAGTGGAGGAGGCAGCGAACAACACCCGGAATTTACATTCGATCCCGGAAACGGGAAAACCTACGGCTATCTTACCGCTATACTCAGGGAAGTACATGCCCTTTTTCCATCGGGAATGCTCCATCTCGGCGGGGATGAAGTGAGTTTTGGCAACGATAAGTGGATGCAGAACAAAGGCATCCGGAAACTGATGGCCAGGCACAGGTTAAAAGATGTAAAAGAGGTGGAATATTATTTTATGAAGCGTATGGCCGATTCCGTTTACGCCATGGGTGCTGATCTCCTGGCATGGGATGAACTGGCCGGCACGAACCTTCCTGCAAATAAGACCGTAATGTTCTGGTGGAGACATGATAAGCCAGAACAATTACACCAGGCATTGCAACAGGGCTATCGGACGGTTATTTGCCCCAGGCTGCCCTATTATTTCGATTTTGTCCAGGATAGTACCCATGATTCCGGCCGCAAATGGGGAGGAAAGTTCAATGCCTTAGCTGATGTATACCGCTTTTCAGTCAAAGACTGGACAGGAGGGGAGGACGTTGAAAAAATACTCGGGGTGCAGGCCAACCTCTGGACAGAGACCGTAACCAGCATAAAACGATTGGATTACCTCCTTTTTCCCCGTATTGCAGCCCTGTCTGAATCTGCCTGGACCACAGACCGCAATGACCTTTCCTTTTTTATGAAAAGGCTGGAAGGTCATCTGGAGCTTTACCAAAATGAAAAAATATATTACTACAACCCGATACATCCGGCAACCACACCGGAACCAGTTTACACTAAAAAGAAATAAGAAAACCATGAAAAGAACACCGTTTATCTATTTACTGGCAGCATTTTTAGCGTTTGGCACGGGATTAAATGCCCAATCGCAAAAAGAAGAAAAGAGAATTTCAGTAAAGCTCGAACACGGATCGCATCGTCTCGGTAAGCGAACAGACAAGCACATGCAAACCTGGCGGAACTACGGTCTGGGGCAGTTTATCCACTGGGGGGTATACGCAATCCCCGGCGGGCATTGGGAAGGTAAATACTATCCCGGAGCTGCGGAATGGATACGCTCCTGGAAAGAAATGCCCAAAGAGGCTTACGATAATCTCTACAAGCAATTCAATCCGGAGAAATTCAATGCCAGAGGATGGGCAAAACAAGCTAAGGAAATGGGAGCAAAATATGTGATCATCACCACCAAGCACCACGACGGTTTTTGTTTGTGGCCCAGTAAGTACACGGATTATACCGTAGCCAAAAGCCCGTATAAAAAGGACATTATCGGCCAACTGGTCGATGCTTACGATGCCGAAGGTATTGATGTATATCTCTATTTTTCCATTATAGACTGGAACCACCCCGGTTACCGGAGCAGCCTGAAAAGTGAGACCGACCGGAAGGAATATGAAGACTTCAAGACCTTTACCAGGAACCAGTTGGTGGAATTACTGGAACGTTATCCCTCCACCAAAGGACTTTGGTTTGACGGCAGTTGGGATAAAGCCTGGATAGAACAAGCGGAATTTGCAGACGAATTGGGCAGCGAACTGCGCGAAATGATCCCCGGCCTTATCATAGGAAGCCGTTTCCGGGCCGATGAAAACGGCAATCGCCACTTCGACACCAATGGCGATATGATGGGAGATTACGAACAGGGCTGGGAACGAAAAATACCGGAAACGATAGAAGATATTCACGGAAATGACTGGGATTGTGTGATGACTATTCCGGAGAATCAATGGGGGTACCACTCCGATTGGAAAGGCCATGTGAAAACGAGTAACGAACTGATAGAGATGCTCGTTAAATCCGTATCACTGGATGGCAATTTTGTTCTTAATTTCGGACCTGATGGTGAGGGAAATATACGCCCCGAAGAAACAAAACTAGCAGCGGAAATAGGAGCGTGGATGGATGTAAATAAAGAGGCGGTTTATGGATGCGGGTACCTGGATTGGAAGAAACAGGATTGGGGATATTATACCGTAAACCGGGAAACCGGTAAAAAATATATGGTGGTATTCAATATGCCGGTGTCAGGGGCGCTTCGTGTACAAGTACCCAACAATACCAGACTGGATAAAGCATATCTGCAGGAGAAATCCAAAAGCGATATTACCATAGAAGAAATACATCGCAATGAATATTTTGTTCATTACAAACCGACGATTCCGGTAAAAAAACCTTTTGTTATTGTAATAGAAACGACGGAGTCTGATGCTGATGGAGGACATTATCAGAAAGCAAAAACCTGAGTATTCCCGGCGGAAGGGCGTATAGCCTGTTGGACTGACTAAACCTTAAAGACCGCTTTTTCTCTTTAGAATTGAGAAAAAGCGGTCTTTTATTTTAAGAACGTTAGCAGAATTCCGGGAAGGGAAAAAGAAATAATTGTTTTGCAGAAATAAAAAAAATCATATATTAGCTATGTTTTTTAAGATTTATTTAAGATTTTTTGTGAAAAATTAAGAGTCAAAACGAACATTTAAGCGATTTTTTTTAAAACAAAATGTGTTCGTACCCGTTTTTAGTTTTTGCAAAATTTATCTTCGGAAAGAGGTCGTTTTTTAGCGGTATAAAATTGTAACAACCTTAATGTTAGAAATGTAAAGTCCATGCGCACAAGAGAGAACAACAGGGAGAAATTACTGGTGAAAGAACTGATGTGCCATAATGAAAAAGCGTTCCGGGATCTCTTTGATAGTTATAGCCAGGATGTATATGCGTATGGCAAAAGTATATTGAAGTATGACGTGTATGCCGAAGAGATTGTCCAGGATGTTTTTCTCAAAATATGGTTGAACAGGGAAAACCTGAATCCCGACCTGTCCTTCAGGGCCTACATATTCACTATAACCCGGAATCTTGCCATTAATTTTCTGCATAAGGTGGCAAATGACTGTAAGCTCCGGGAAGAAATATTCTATGGCAGGGGAGAAACCTATAACCACGCAGAAAACAGGATCGATGATGCCTATTATGAGAAGATCAGGCTACAGGCCATAGCAAAACTCCCGCCTAAAAGAAGACGTATTTTTGAACTGTCCAGAAAAGAAGGCAAGAGTTACGAAGAGATAAGCAGTGAGTTGGGAATTTCCGTAAGCACCGTAAAAAACCAGATGAGCAGCGCATTGGAAACCATCCGGAACTTTCTTTTTTCACATAGCGACGTCACTTTTATAATTGCAGCCTTTCTCCTGGGAAACCTGTGATTTTCATCTCCATCTCCGACATTTTTCCACTGATAGAACAACAACCGGAGTATCAAATCTTCATAAAAAGAAAAAAAATCCGTTTCGGAATAGTACCAACGGAATTTTCAACTGTATTATATATACAAAATGTGCTCGAAAACATTTTTTAATGAAAGATCATAAAAATATACGCGGACTCTTTAAAAAATATTCTTTGGGACAATGTTCGCCGGAGGAGATTGCAGAGATCGTAGCGTATTTAAAAACACATAAACATTCGGAAGAAATACCTTCGGTTGACGAAGTATTGGTCATGCTCAGGGAAACTCCCCGGATGGAAGAAAGTACAGCCGATGATGTTTACAACCGGATACGGAAAAACGCTAAAGTTATAGAGAGAGGGAAAGCGGGAAAACAGGTGCGGAGAAAATATTATATGGCCGCAGCAATGGCCGTAGTTCTGATCTCCGCAGGTAGTCTTTTCTTCGGAAGTTCCCTATTAAGAAAAGACCGGGTGATTGAGGTTCACGAGGAAATTACCCTCGAGTTGGATAACGGGCAAATAAAAGTTATAAAACCCGAAGGTTCCGGGGAAGTGCATAATGCTTCCGGCCTTGTAGTGGGGAAACAGGATAAAAACCGGATTTCCTATGTTGCAAACGGGAAGAACGAAAAGCATATTTCCTATAACACTTTAAAAGTTCCTTACGGAAAACGTTTCGATGTGGAACTCTCGGACGGCACTATAGTATATCTGAATTCGGGCAGTTCTCTGAAATATCCGGAAAATTTTCCCGGTGAAGGCAGGAGAGAAGTAGAGCTCACCGGAGAAGCATTTTTTGAAGTGGCCGAAGATAAAGAACATCCTTTTGTGGTAAATACGAAAGAATTAAATGTAAAAGTATTCGGCACCCGTTTCAATATCTCCGCCTACCCGGAAGATTATCTCACCGATGTGGTATTGGTGGAAGGGTCGGTAGGCATGTATGAAGATATACGGCATACGGAGAAAGGGACCATGCTGACCCCGGGTCACAAAGGAAGTTTTCACCGGAATGACAAAAATATAGATATAAGTGCGGTAGAAACTTCGGTTTACACTTCGTGGATAGGCGGGGAACTGGTTTTCCGGAATATGACATTCGAAAATATTCTCAAAAAGCTTGAAAGACAATATAATGTCGATATAACTATGGAAAACAGAACTCTCGCCGGGGAAGAGTTCAATGCCAGTTTCGACCGGGAACCTGTGGAGGAAGTACTGGAATATTTTAAGATGACTTATGGCATTCGGTATACGGTAGAAGGAGACAACATAACAATAAACTAACACTTAAAACTTAAATATCTATGAAACGACCAGTAAGCGAATAGCTATTATCCATGGCACTAATGCTGTTCAGGCAGGATCATCAATAAAAAATCGGAAAATGTTGGACCATTTTCCGATTTGAAAATGGTGATTAAATCAAAATTTAACCACACTTAAACACATTTAAAAGTATGAAAAAATTTCTTTCCGGAAGGAAGGGGTGGATGTTGCATGTCAAATTTAAAACAAAAATGAAGATCAGTACCATACTCTTGAGTATTGTATTGTTGACAGCACAGGCAAATACTTCCTATTCCCAAAAATCCAGGATATCCCTGGATATGCATAACATCACCATAGAACGTCTGATAGATGTTATAGAAAGTAAGAGCGATTACCATTTTGTGTACAAGACCAGGGATGTAGACCTGGAACGGAAAGTATCCGTCAAAGCCGAGGAAGAAGAGATCACCTCGGTGCTGGACCGCATTTTCGGAAACACCGGAACGACATATAATATTGTAAAAAAACAAATATTTCTCACCGTTAACGAAGCAAAAGAAAAAGAGAATGGCCAGGGAATCACGGAAAGCCGGCAAGTACAGGTAAGCGGTACAGTGAAGGACGGGAATGGAAATGCTCTGCCCGGTGTGACTGTCATGGAGAAAGGTACACAAAACGGAACAGCGACCGATTTTGACGGGAATTACGAACTTCTGGTCTCGGGGACAGATGCTGTATTATCCTTTAGCTATATTGGGTTTGTAACAAAAGAAGTCCCTGTAAACGGCCTTACCGCGATAGATGTGGTCCTGAAAGAAGACGTTTCCGAACTCGATGAGGTTATCGTAGTGGCATACGGAACACAGAAAAAGGAAAACCTTACGGGTGCCGTAGTTTCCGTAAGCAGCGAAAAACTGGCTAACCGTCCCGTAGCCTCCACGCAAAATGCCCTTCAGGGAATAGCTCCCGGGGTAACCATACTGCAACGCCCCGGGGATGTAGGACGTAATTCCGACGGAACAAGCGGCAATACCGGAGGGATAACCATAAGGGGACGCAGTAACCTCGGTTCTCCCGGTCCTATGTATGTCATAGACGGAATCCCTGCAACATCACAGGAATTTGCATCGTTGAATGCCAATGATATAGCCAGTATGTCAGTACTTAAAGATGCTTCTTCTGCTGCACTTTACGGTTCACGCGCGGCAAACGGGGTCATTGTGGTTACGACCAATCGTGGAGGAGGGGAAAAGGCCACCGTACAGTTCAATACGAGTTACGGGTGGCAATCCGCTACCAAATTACCCGATTATGTGAATTCTGCGGACTATGCTGCTTTGTATAATGAAGCATTGGGCAATAAAGGAAGAGATCCGTTATACACCGAAGACCAGATAAGAAGATTTGCAGATGGTTCCGAACCGGATCTGTATCCGGATACGGACTGGTATAAGACCGTACTGCACTCGGCAGCGCCACAAAGGGAAGCCAGTCTTAATATCAGTGCACCGGGGAAAATCACCAATTACTATCTGGGCCTCACATATTTTGACCAGGAATCCCTGATACCGGGTAAAAAACAGGACCGTATCGTTGCCAAACTCAATACCGAAAGCAATATCGTAGAGAACCTGTTGAAAGTCGGAACAAACTTCTCTTTTATCAAACAAGATTTTGATCGGGACGGAGGGAACATGAGCTGGACGGAACTCAACCGTTCTCTTCCTACATCGGTAGTACGCCAGTCCAATGGAGAGTGGGGTTCCATAGACGGAGGGGTGGCCAATGCACAAACGGCACGGCGCAACCAGTTACGTATACTGGAAGAAGGAGGAAGCGGCTGGGACAGGGACAATTACCTGCAGCTTGCCGCCAACGCCTCGCTTACTCCCCTGGAAGGACTGACCATTAATGGACTGACTTCCCTGAAGTATACCAATTCCAATTCCTGGTCTTTTAACAGTACCATGGATCCCATAAACAATTTCCTCACCGGGGATGTAATAAACTCCACAAGGGTAACGCCCAATGAAATGACGGAATACTGGAGAAAAAGACAGGAATTCCTCATCCAGGGAACTGTGGATTACGAACGCCGTTTCGGAGAGGAGCACTATGCGAAGATCACCGTAGGAGCAAGCCAGGAAAGCAATGTTTTCAGGACCGCTTTTATCGGGAGGAAAAACTTCCCCAACAACGATATGGAAACCGTGGGCAGTGGCTCCGGGAATTCGGAAGACATAAGTTCTGACGATGACGGACAGGCCAACAGGAGCAACCAGGAAGAATGGGCCATGCGCTCCTTTTTCGGAAGGTTAAATTATATGTTTGCCGATAAATACCTGCTCGAAGCCAATACACGTATAGATTATTCTTCCCGTTTTCATCCCGATCACAGGCGTGCCGTATTCCCGTCTTTCTCGGCCGGGTGGATTGTTTCAAAGGAATCCTTTATGGAAAATATTTCCTGGCTCGATCACCTGAAAGTCCGTGGATCCTGGGGTTCACTGGGGAATCAGAATGTGGTCAGAATAGGTAACTATTTCGATGTGCTGAACCTCGATTACGCCTATAATTTCGAAGATACTGCACAAGGAGGAGCCTGGCAGAGCAGGGGTTCTAATATTTCAGCCACCTGGGAAAAAGTGAAAATGCTGGATATAGGGCTTGATATTAACCTCTTTGGTAACAGGGTAAATATTGTAACCGATTACTATGTTAAAAGAACCGAAGGAATACTTACGCAATTACCTGTACTGAGTACTTACGGATTTCCGAATAGCGGCATTCCTTATGTCAATGCCGCCGAAACCAGGAACAAGGGCTTTGAATTCGCTGTTAATTATTCCGATAGGATAGGAGAGAATTTCCGGTTTACTATCGGCGGAAACCTTTCCACTATAGATAACGAGATACTGAACCTGGGACAAGGTGTCGAGGAAAGGATAAACAGCTACTGGATAGAAAGAGTAGGAGGATCCGTAGGTGATTTTTACGGTTACCGGGCCGATGGGCTTTTCCAGGATGTTGCCGATGTGGAAAATCACGCGTACCAGTCGGCCGCGACTGCTCCCGGAGATATCAAATACGAGGATATTAACGGCGATGGGGTGATCAATGCCGAAGACCGTGTAGTTATCGGTAACGATGTTCCGTGGTTCAATTACGGTTTTAACCTGAGTGCCGAATACAAAGGGATCAGTTTTGAAGTACTTACCTATGGGGTTGGTAAGGTAAAGACCTACCTGGCCAATGAAGCGTCCTTCCCTTTCTTTAATGGCGCGGGGATAAAAGAAGAACTCAAAAACAGGTGGACGGAAGCCAATCCCGATCCGGATGCAGATTTTCCACGGTTATTACTGTCCCAGGACGGAACGCATAATTACGAAAACATATCCTCCTTCTGGTTATTCAATGCTGCTTATTTCCGGGTACGTTACATTACCCTCGGGTATACTTTTCCGGAGGAGATCAGCAAAAAACTGGGAATGACCATGCTGCGCGTATACGGCACCTCCAATAACCCGCTTACGTTCATGGCAGACAAACGCCTGGCTGATTACGATCCGGAACTGGGATCGGGCCGGGGAGGTTATCCCGGGATAAAGACCTTTTCCCTCGGATTTAATTTCAGGTTTTAACCCCTTGTTAATGGTATAAAATATAAAAAATGAGAAAGACAATTCTATATACATGTACGGCACTTATAATGCTTACCGTATCCTGTTCCGATGATTTCCTGGAAAGACCACCGTTGGATGATGTTTCTGAAGAAACGTTTTGGAAAACGGAAGAAGACCTGTACAAAGCTGTAAACGGTATCTACAGCCAGTTGCCCGCTGAGGGATTTATCTATGACGACGGTTCTTCCGATAATGCGCATGCACAATATCCCTGGGAAAGTAAAGCTACGGTGATCTCTGCAGGAAGTATAATCACTGCAGATAATGCAGGCTGGGGATATGAAGATAAACGCCGGTGCAATTATTTCCTGGAAAATGCGGATGCCGTGGAAAATGCAGACCCGGACCTGCTCAACAGGTATAAAGCCGAAGTACGCTTTGTACGGGCATATTCCTATTTCCGGATGATGTGTAAGTTCGGTGCCGTTCCACTGGTGACCCGTACTCTCGAAATAGATGAAGTGGATATTCCCCGTACCCCGAGAGAAGAAGTACTGGACTTCATTGTAACGGAACTGGATGCGATAGCGGAAATTCTTCCGGTAACTTACCCGGGAGGAAAACCCGATGAAAAAGGCAGGATCACCCGTGGGGCAGCCCTGGCCCTCAAAGCAAGGGCCCACCTCTATGAAGGACAATGGCAGGCAGCCGTAGATGCCGCTCAGAAAGTAATGGACCTGAGGGTATATGACCTCTTTGAACTGGATGCCGAAAGCGAGATCAACCTGGAAGATAATTATAACCATTGGGTAGACTTCGACAATGAAGAAGACGAGCAGAACTTCAGACTGGGCTTACGCAGTTATGAGGCATTATTTCACGAAGAATACGAAGGAAATAACGAAGTGATCCTGGACAGGCAACGTATAGCCCAGATAGATGACAATTTTCTCAATACCTATCTGCCTCCCGGAACTATCGGGGGATGGAGTTCCGTAACTCCCACACAGGAACTGGTAAACAGCTACAACAATTATAAGACAGGAGAACCGGTAACCCTTCCCGCACCGGAGCAAAGAGCCGGATGGTATAACAGCGGAGACCCTGCCTTTGAAGAAGAATTCCGCAACCGGGACCCGCGCCTGTACGCAACCATAATGTTTCCCGGGGCACCGTGGAATGCCATAGAAGACGGATTTACATTCGAATGGGTACAAGGAGCTTCCAACATGTCTCAGACCGGTTATAATTTCCGGAAACTTGTCGATCCGAAGATATACCGGGAAAATATAGGGAACTACGCCAATGTTATTCTCCTGCGCTATGCCGAAGTCCTGCTGACCTATGCCGAAGCCAGAAATGAACTGAGCGGTCCCGATACCGGTATATACAATGCCCTGGACCATGTACGGGAAAGAGCGGGAATGCCGCCTGTAGACAGGAATGTATACAATACGAAAGAAAAGCTACGGGAAGTGATCCGCAACGAAAGAAGAGTGGAACTGGCCCTGGAAGGTCACCGGTATATGGATATCCGCAGGTGGAAGATCGCCCCGGAAGTGATGAAGAATATCAAAAACCTGAAAAATACCATTGCACAGGACCGGGTATGGGAAGATAAATTATACCTCATGCCCGTACCGCAATCGCAAATGGACCTGTCCGAAGGTGTATTGGAACAAAACCCGGGTTATTGACAATCGTGGTTTGATATGGTGAAATGTTCAATAATAAACCGGGAGACAAAACATAAAGTCCGATTTGAGTTGACCGGATCCGGTTGACAGAGTTAGTTAGTTGACAGGCTGTCCCCTGTCTGAAGGCAGGGGGCAGTTTTTAAAAGAACAAGAAATATTAGAACAATCGCAATACTCCGAAATTACACCTAAACAGAATTTAACCACTAAACTTTATAAAAATGAAAAGAAAAATTATTTTCAGAATTATGGCCCTTATGGCTATGGTATTGTTTTACGCCTGTGTACCGGACGATGCCGTGCCGGAAACTCCGGATAATCCCGATGAGGTAAATTATACCTCCGATTACGCTTATAACCTCAATGTCATATACTTTGTGTCCAGTGACAGGCAGGTCAACGAGGATTACGAAGAGAGAATCAGTAAAATTATGCTGGAGGGACAACAATTTTTTGCCGACTGGATGCAACATTGGGGCTACGGTAATAAAACCTTCGGGTTGCTGAAGGACGAGATTAAACAACGGGTAAAAATCCATCTTATTCAGGGAGAAAAAAGTTCCGAAAATTACCCTTACGAGGGAGGAGCATCGGCAGTAAAAGAAGAAATAGATGCCTATTTTGCCGAGCATCCGGAAGAAAAAGGCAGTGATCACAACCTGATTATCTGTGCGGTAAACGAAAAACTCGACGAGGGAGAGGAAATGGAAGTCGGCGTCCCTTTTTACGGAATCGGACGGGATGCCTACGCACTTGATTATCCAGGGATGAGTTACGATAACCTCGGAACCGGGGGAGATGTGGGGTGGAAAGCTACCGTGTGGATAGGCGGACTGTATCACGAAATGGGACATGGCCTTAACCTGCCGCATTGCGGGTCTACATTAACCGAATCCGAAAGTAGCGATTACGGAACATCCCTCATGGGGCCGGGAAATTCCACTTTTGGCATCAGCCCTACATTTCTGGCACATTCCAGTGCGGCTATAGTGAATAACTGCCAGGTTTTTTCCAAAGAAAATAAAATGTTTTATACGGATACAAATGCTCATGTAAACGCACTACGGGCCTATTACGAAGACGGGGATATTATCGTTTCCGGCACCTATGTGAGCGATGTCCCGGTGACCGATATTACCTATTACCACAAACCGGGAACTGATCCCGGGGGATACCGCGCCGTTACCTGGGTAGGTGAGCCATTGGCAGATAACAGCTTTTCCATTCGTATGCCGGTATCCGAATTTAAGGAAAAAGAAAATGACGAATATACTTTCAGTATTATCCTGCACCACGAAAACGGAAACAATACCTGGACAGGCTTCAATTATGCCTTTCAATCCGGTGTGCCCGATATAGACATTAGTATAGGACAGCAGAATATTTACGATAAAAGTAACTGGCAGGTAACGGGCTTCAGTTCCGAAGAAACGGTTAACGAAGACGGAGCAGTCATTAACATTCTGGACGGTAGCCCACAGACTTACTGGCACTCCAGGTGGAATACCAATACGGCCGGATATCCTCACTTTTTGACTGTAGATACGGGGGAAGAACTTCAAGGTAAAGGGTTTGTCATTCACCAGCGCGTGGGACGAAGGGCTGTTAAAGCATATGAAATAGAAGTAAGCAATGATAACGCCTCCTGGGAAACTGTGATACAGGGAGACCTGGAAGATACCTATGAACAGGTCATAACGCTGGAAGGAGAAAAGAATTTCCGCTATTTCCGGTTTACGGCCAAATCCTCTCATGACGGTGAACAATTTGCCGCATTGGCGGAAATCGGGGTGTATTACTGAAAAAAGTCATACATCTTGTATTAACCCCTGAAACTTATTTATTAACCATAAATCCAGATACTTATGAAACATTTTCATGTAAATCTTAACCTGGTTATGCTGCTCCTGGTCTTTGCCGGGGGAGTATTTTCCTGCGGTGTTCCGTCCGAAACAGACCCGGATGGGCCTTCCGTTCCCGATGACAGTGAAATAATTGTCAAAGAAATCCTGGAATTTAACGAAACACCTTCAGGCACACAGGAAGCAGCAAGGCTCGGTCAGTCCAATCCGGCTTCCGATTTCACGCCTACGGGTTTTTATCTCCCTCCGAATACCGAACTTGTTGTAAAGGTAGACCAGTTAGAGCCGGGAAGCGGCACTCCCGTATTGCTTATAGGTTCGTATTCGAGGTACGAAGCCAAGTGGAACCCGACGGAAGTAGCGCTGACCGATGGCATCAATACGGTTACCGGCGATGAATACGGAGGCATTATGTACATACGGTACAATACCGGTGAAGGCAATATAGCTTCCGGACAGGTTCGTATCGAGTTTATGGACGGACATCAACCCATGCCGTATTTTGTACACGGAGAAACGACCAATGGGCAATGGCAAACCATGCTAGATACCTGGACAGATGCTCCAGATGTATTGTTGGTTAGTGACAAAGCCATTATAGTAACCTCAATGGACAAAGCCCTTCAGTACCGCGATGAAGATCAGAACCAGTTACTTACTACTGCTGAACAGATACTGGATGCCGAAGCGGCCATAAGCGGCCAGGACGGTTCCGCACCGGAGCACCAACGGAATACCCATCGGTTACTGATGACGGAGACGGATATGGAAGATACTTTTATGGCTGCTACATGGTACCGAACCTGGTACCATCAGGATGTGGTAAACCATATTCTTACGGTGGACGGACTGGGTAACGACGGCTGGGGTCCCTGGCACGAATTGGGGCATATGCACCAGCAGGGGGCCTGGACGTGGGACGGATTGGGTGAAGTAACCGTGAATATTTATTCCCTTGCGGCAGAAAGAGCAATGGGTGTAACTCCTTCACGGATGGTCAGGGACGGCGTGTGGTATGCTGTAGCCGACTATCTTGCGTTGCCTGATGAAGAAAGGGATTTTAACAGTGGTGCGGCAAGTTTATTTGTACGTCTCGGTATGTTTCAGCAACTATGGCTTGCGTATGGTGACACTTTTTTTCAGCAGCTGCATAAACAAACCAGGGAAGAACAGCCCAACCCGGGAAGCACGGAAGCCGAAATGCGTTATTTTATGCTGAAAGCCTGTGAAATATCCGGTAATGACCTGGGTGATTTTTTTCAGAAATGGGGACTGAAAGTAAGTACCTCCGTTTATGATGAAATCGCGACGTTAAACCTGCCGGAACCGGAAGAGGACCTGACGGAACTGACAGACGATCCGGACTGGGAAAGCCGATGGCTGATAACAGATTACAGTTCCCAGGAAACGGGTGGCGAAAACGGAAGGGCTTCCAACATTATAGATGGTGACCCCGCAACATACTGGCATTCGCAGTGGTCCGGTGATAACGCGGCAGAATATCCGCATCATGTGAGTGTGGACATGAAAGGAACTACTGCGGTTAATGGTTTTACCTTAACACAACGCGACGGCCAGCGAAAAGTAAAAGACATGGAGATACTGGTTAGTAACGACGGTACGAACTGGGAAAGTCTCGGAGATCATGTGCTGGAAGAAACCGCTGCACCACAGAATATAGACCTTCCGGAAAGCAAATCTTTCCGGTATTTTAAACTGGTCATGAAATCGGCTTACGACGGACTTCAGTTTGCTGCAATGGCCGAGGTTACGGTATACTAAACCTGCTTAAGCTATACTTTTTTATGTACAGGCCCGGTGGTATTCCGGGCCTGTTTCTTTGTTATTTGCTATACGCCAGGTATTCTGGCCGTAGCGAGGAGATGCTGTCCGGTGTTGCTCCGGAAAGTCTCTTTTCTATAAATGCGGAGAAATCATACCGGTTTTCTCCCGGATAGTTTGCTGTGCAGCATTGGCATGGTGCGGATGTGGACATGGCTATTTGTTTTTAAGATTTGACTTTTGTACATAATTTTTAACCGATTCCGGTACCGGGATATTTCCCCCCAGTAGCGGATCACTGACCGGCATTCCGATAGTTTCGGATACCGGGATAATACCTGCCCATACAGGCAGTTGCAGGTCTTCTTTTTCGTCAACGACATCGCCTGTACGTATTTTTGCAGAGGCGGAGTCTATTTTTATTTCCATGACGAGGGTGGCACGGAGTTCTTTATCATTAGGCTGCCGTACATGTTCCCAGTGGTCCGGTACCATATGGTTTATAATACACCGGAGCGCATGCATTTTTTCATGATCCTCTTCTATGGATTTTACATTGCCAAAGATGTTTACCGACCGGTAATTGGCCGAGTGATGAAATGCAGACCGGGCCAGTACAAGTCCGTCCAGGTGCGTTACGGATACGCAGGCTTCCCCTGCTTCCAGGAGACAGGACATCATCCGGTTTTTTAACGAACCGTGTATGTAAAGTTTATCCCCGTCCCGCCCATATGCGGTAGGGATAACAATGGCCTTTCCATTCCAGGTATAGGCAATATGGCATAAGAATCCGGCATCGAGAATACCGTTTATTTCTTCCTGGTCATAAGAAGCCCGTTTTGGGCCCCGGGTCACTTTGTTTAAAGCGGAAATTCCATAATCCGGCATAATGTATCATTTTTTGATTAAGGATATACTTGTCATATATTACCCCGAACGAGACCAACAGGCTCGTGATGTATGGGAAAATTACATGAATTCGCTATAAAACACAGTTCGGAAGCCTGGTGGTGCAAAGCATCCAGTTTCTCTTTCATGGATTCCTCCTGTACCGTTACTTTCGGATGAAGAATTACCTTTGTAAAATGCCCGCCACCACCTGCGGTCTCTTCCATAAAGCCCGTGGCGCCGTCTTCGTAGTCCGTAACGATTACCCCGGCCTGGACGCACATATGCAGAAAAGAGAGCATGTGGCAGGAAGATAACGCGGCTACAAGTAGTTCTTCCGGGTTGTGCCTGGTTTTATCCCCAAGGAAAGAAGGATCGGAAGAACCCGAAATATCCGGTTTTCCATCCGTTAGTATGGTGTGGTTACGGTCATAGGCCCTGTAGCTACTGGTCCCGGTTCCTTTATTTCCCGTCCACTTTACCGTAAGTTTATATTCGTGTACTTTGGTCATGATTTCACCCTTTAAAATATATTATGTTTAAGGATTTCAATAATATATTTTGATTTATAGGATCAAAAGTAGTAGTTTTATGGGGTGTTTTAGTGGTCCGGTTTTAATATATAAAGTAGTCCGGTTATGATTCCTTACAAAACGATTATACGATTAGATAAAAAAGCCTGTGCGCCTTTGTACATTCAGTTGTGCAACCAGATCATTCAATTGATAAAGGGCGGGGTACTGCTTCCTTCCACCAAATTACCCGGAACGAGGTGGATGTCAGATACGCTTGACATTCACAGGAAAACCGTTATAGCCGCATATGATGAATTGATGGCACAGGGGTGGACCGAAGCCTGTCCGGCCAAAGGAACTTTTGTAAACGGTTCGCTCCCCATTATAGAGCAAAGATCTCTTCCGGGCACAGGGTGGAAGGAGGAAATGCGAAAAGCTAAAACAACTTCCGGTTTCCCTTTTGTACACCGGGAACATCTGAACAGCAGGGATGCCGAATTTCCCGAAGAAGGTATTATAGCCTTTAACGACGGGGTACCGGATAACCGTATAGCACCCATCGAAGAGATCGCCAGGGAATACCGGAACGTCGTAAAAAAATCGCACAATCGCAAACACCTTTCCTACGGTTCCGTATATGGTAATATGGAATTACGGGAAGTACTTACCGACTATCTCAACGATACCAGGGGATTAAATACCTCTCCGGAGAATATACTGATTACAAGAGGCAGCCAGATGGGGATTTATTTGTCCTCCCGGTTGTTGTTAACAGGTGGTGGGAATGTGATCGTAGGAGAAACGAATTACCGGTCGGCAAATAAGGTATTTATCGAATCTGGGGGAACATTGAAACGGGTGAGGGTAGATGAATGCGGAATTGTAACCGATGATGTGGAAAGACTATGCAAGGCGGAAAAAATCCGGGCGGTTTATGTTACTTCGCACCATCATCATCCTACTACGGTTACCCTTTCCGCACACCGGAGGATGCATTTGCTGGAACTTTCGCAGAAATATGGTTTTGCCATAATAGAAGACGACTACGATTACGATTTTCACTACAGCAATGCACCGATATTGCCCCTGGCGAGTAGCGATGCGGGGGGGAACGTAGTATACATAGGAGCTTTGTGTAAAATTGTAGCCCCCGCTATCCGGATCGGGTATATGGTGGCGCCGAAGGATTTTACGGATGAGGCTGCGCGGCTTCGAAGGGTTATAGACAGGCAGGGCGATGCGCTCCTGGAGCTTACCCTGGCCCATATGATCCGGGATGGGGAAATACAGCGGCATAGTAAAAAAGCGCTGAAAGCGTACCATGAACGAAGAGACCTGTTCTGTTCCCTGTTGCGTGAAAAGCTGGGGGACTATTTTGATTTCGAGATCCCGGAAGGAGGAATGGCCGTATGGGTAAAACTAAGGGGAGGGCTTAAATGGGATGAGGTAAAAGCAGAAGCAGCCAGGTATGGTCTAAGACTAGGAGGCTATTGCGGAGATGAAGAAGACGATATAGACGCGCCTTACCCTGGAATTCGCATGGGATTTGCGGCATTGAATCCCGATGAAATAAAAGAAGCCATTACCAGGTTGGAAAATACGATGAAAGCATTCCGCCCCAAATATGAAACGGCGGGGTCGGCATCCGGGGCCGGAGGACTCCGGGTATAATTTTATCACAAGCCCGTGACAAAGTTTGATTTTTTAGGGGGCGGTTGTCCTTTATACAATAAAAAAGCGGGAGATTCGCCGAATCTCCCGCTTTCATTATATAATATGAAGTGCGTAAAATCGATGTATATTATCCTTCGAAACCGCCCATATCGTCATCGCCGTTATTCCCTCGCTGTCCTCTTTCACGTTCTTTTTTATTGGGCTGGTTGAAGCGGTAGGTAAAGGAAAGGGTAAACTGGCGTTCTCTCCACTGGTTTTCACTTTCTCTCAGGAAAGTCTCCGTAGCGGTATCCATACGCATTTTTCGTGAGTTGAATAAGTCGCTTACATTCAGGGACACAGTACCTTTATCCTTGAGAATATCCTTGCTGAATGCCAGGTTGGTAGAGAATATGCCCTTGTTTTCGTTCTGGGAGTTCCTGGAAGGCCCGCGGTAAAACAGAACGGTCTGGAAATCTACCTTCCAGGGCAGATTTATCTTGGAGTTCAGACGGGTAAACCAGCTGGTGTTGTCCGCGTCGAAACTTTGTTCATTATGGCTCCCCTTTAATTCGGACCGGAAGATATTCAGATCGCTGTTAATCCGCCACCAGCGGAAAGGCGAATACATCACTGCCACTTCAAACCCGAAACGGTTGTCCGTTGCCAGGTTAATCGGCGTACGTCTCAGAATAGGATCTCCTTCGTTGGTTACTTCTCCTGTAGCTTCACTGATAAACTGGAATACATCGGTAGCATGCTGATAGTATATAGAAGTATTGAAGGTGAAATTTTCCCATTGTTTCAGGTAACCTATATCAAACATATCGGAATAGCTGGGATCCAGGTCGGGGTTTCCTTCAAAAAAATTGGTCTTACTTTCCCGGGAAGGGAAAGGGTTCAGGAATCGCGACCAGGGGCGGCGTATACGTCTGTTGTACCCGAGAGTAACGGTTTCGTTTTCTCCGACTTCATATCCCAGGTTTACCGTGGGGAACAACTTGCTGTAATTTTTTTTCGAATCCAGGTCATAACCTTCCACGGCAACGGAAATATCGGTGATCTCCGTACGAAGCCCGAGCAGCATTGTCATTTTATCAAAGAACTTGGTGCCGTATTGTACATAAAAAGCATGGACATCCTGGGTGTAGTTGAACAGGTTTGTCAGGTTCTGATTTACGTAAAAGTCTCCGTTGGCATCCTGGTTTTCTACCCGGTAGTCGTTGGACATATCCAGCAATTCCCCCCGGTAGCCCGCTTCGAATTGGGTGTTTTCTCCTATCGGATGAACATAATCCGCCTGGAGAAGTATATTTCTTTCGTCTTCAAGGGTGCTGAGTTTTTCGTAAAGCGTGGAATCGATGGGCATGGTGGTTCTCTCCATGATCAGGGAACGTTCGTCTTCCTTATTGTCACTGTGCTGCAGTATTACGGAGAGTTCGTGCCCATCGTCGTTGAACTTGTGAATGTAATTCAGGTTGAACTCTATGGTTTTGTCGAGTTCATCTTCCGAAGTATTCCGGAAAACATGACTGGTGAGCTCCCTGTCCGCATTAAACTTGTCCGTATAGTTCCGGGTAGAATTATCTCCGTTGTTATCCCGGTAAAATACGGAACCTACGATAGAATTTTTATCATCGATGTCATACTCTATACCGAAATTGGTGTTAAAGCTGTTTCTCTTGCGGTTGCGCTCCCTGGTTTCATTTAAAAATTTGTTGGCAATAGTATCCGAGCGATATTCCGTTTTATCAAAAGAGTTTCCGGGAGAATCACGATAATTGTATCCTGTGGTCGTAAAAAAGTTGAATTTCCCGGTTCGGTAGTTCAGGTTGGCGGAAATCCCGTGGTTGTCCGGTGTCCCGGTATTGGCAACGAAAGAGCCATTGAACCCGCTAAGTTTTCCTTTCTTTAGTATAATGTTGAGAATACCACCCGTACCCTGGGCATCATATCGTGCGGAGGGACTGGTAATAACTTCTACTTTTTCAATGGCATCGGAAGGTAATTGTTGTAGTACCTGTGTAGCACTTTGTCCAACCATACTGGATGGCCTTCCGTTGATGAGTATACGTACATCGTCATTTCCTCTGAGACTGACATTCCCTTCACCATCGACGGAAACAGAGGGAACATTGTCCAGGACATCGGCAACTGTTCCTCCCCTGGTAGTAAGGTCCTGGCCTACGTTATATATTTTTTTGTCCAGACGAAGTTCTACCGTAGTGCGCTGGCCGACAACTTCTACTTCGTCCAGCTGGGCCACATCGAGGGAGAGGGGGAGAACCCCGAAGTCTCTGGAACTTGTTATGGATTGGTTTTTAAGCGTAAAAGGACTATACGAAATAAACTCTACACTAACATCATAATTTCCGGGGCTTACTGTTACGTCGAATTTTCCATCCGCACCGGTCATTCCTCCTGTTACCATATCCGGATTGTCCAGGCTTCGCAACACCATGGTGGCAAATTCCAGGGGAGTTCCGGTTTCTTCATCGACAACTGTTCCGGTAAGGGTGACCGAATTCTGGGCAAAAGAGTATTGCAAAAGGAAAATACTCAGTAATAATAAGATTCTTTTCATTACTTAGGTGAGTTACTTTTTAAGATTTTTTAGTTAGATCGTAAAATTAGGGCAAGGTTTAAGGGGACTTGGTTAAATGTTTGTTAAATGTAAATTTTAACATTTAACCCTGCGAACACCTTATTTTACTGGGAATGGAGCAAAACAAAACCGCCGCGTTTGTACGCGGCGGTGATGGTATTATTTTGATCTTCCGGGAAACCGAAACTATCCCAAAAACGGGTATCGGTAATCTTCCGGAGACACGAAAGTTTCTTTGATAAGTCTCGGTGAAACCCAGCGGAGAAGATTGAGCATAGAACCCGCTTTGTCGTTGGTCCCGGAAGCCCTTGCACCTCCGAATGGCTGCTGTCCGACAACGGCTCCGGTAGGTTTATCATTGATATAAAAGTTACCCGCGCTGTTTTCCAGTGCTTGGGTAGCTTCGTCTACAGCGTAACGGTCATTGGAGAAAACAGCTCCCGTAAGTCCGTATTCCGATGTGGTATCTACGAGTTGCAGGGTTTCTGTCCATTTTTCGTCTTCGTAGACATAAACAGTAACTACAGGTCCGAACAATTCCGTGGTCATGGTCTTGTATTTCGGGTTTGTTGTCAGGATTACCGTAGGCTGGATAAAGTACCCTTTGGATTTATCGTAATTTCCTCCAATAACGATCTCCGCATCCTGGTCTGCTTTTGCCTGGTCTATATAACTGGCCAGTTTATCAAAAGAACCTTCGTGGATAACAGCCGTAATAAAGTTGCTCATATCCTCGGGAGATCCCATTTTAAAGGATTCCACATCGGCCTTAACGAAGTCGAGCACTTCCTGTGCTATGGATTTCGGAAGATATACCCTGGAAGCGGCGCTGCATTTCTGTCCCTGGAATTCGAAAGCTCCCCTGGAAATTGCGGTAGCCACCTGCTTTGGTCTGGAATTCGGATGGGCGATGATAAAATCTTTTCCCCCGGTTTCCCCTACGATCCTCGGATACGTTTTGTACGTGTTTATGTTAGAACCTATTTTGGTCCATATACTTTTAAATACATTGGTAGAACCGGTAAAGTGTATCCCGGTAAAATCCGGGCTTGCCAGTACGGTGTCGGTGATCATTACGGGATCGCCGTAAACTACGTTGATCACGCCGTCCGGTACCCCGGCTTCTTTAAATACGTCTACGATAACTTTGGCTGAAAATATCTGGCTGTCACTAGGCTTCCACACCACAACATTTCCCATCATGGCCGCACTGGCAGGAAGGTTTCCGGCGATGGCAGTAAAGTTAAAAGGAGTAATGGCATAAACAAACCCTTCCAGCGGACGGTATTCCACACGGTTCCAGATACCTTCGGAAGATTCCGGCTGATCGTTGTATATCTGGGACATGTATTCCACATTAAACCTCAGAAAATCCACGATTTCACAAGCCGAATCTATTTCTGCCTGGTAGATGTTCTTGGATTGTCCTATCATGGTGGCCGCGTTCATTTTGGCGCGGTAAGGTCCGGCTATAAGATCGGCAGCACGCAAAAATACGGCGGCACGTTGCTCCCAGGTAAGGGCAGCCCATTTTTTTCTGGCTTCCAGGGCATTAGCAATAGCTTTTTCTATATGTGATTTTTCGGCGAGGTGGTATTGTCCTATCACATGCTGATGGTCGTGCGGCGGAGTGATGGACCTGGTGTCCCCGGTACGGATCTCTTCGCTGCCTATGTATAGCGGAATGTCTTCCGAACCGTTAAAGTAAGCTTTGTACTGATTTAAAACTTCTTCTCTTTCCGGGCTCCCTGGGGTGTATGACTTTACGGGTTCATTGACCGCCACGGGAACGTGAAAAAAACCTTTTCCCATTTCTCTGATTAAATTTTAAGTGTTTAGTGTATCCTTTTAAATCCTGGCCTCTGTTACAGGAATATTGTGTAAATGAACAATATGGAGCCAAAGGTAAGAAATACGGAAGGGTTTCAACGGCATTTAACAAAGAAATTTTCCCGTTCAAATGGGGAGTCAACGGTTGGAAAAATAGGTATTTAAAGGTGTGGTGTGGTACTCGTTGCAAACGAGCACCAGAGGAGAAGTTTTTAGTACGGATTACTCAAAGTCGAGACCGGCAGAATTAACACAATATCTCGTTCCGGTTTCCGTAGGCCCGTCATCGAAAACATGGCCGAGGTGCCCGCCGCAGTTGGCACAGCGTATTTCGGTACGTATCATACCATGTGAAGTATCTTTCAGGTATTCTATACTTCCTTCTATGGCCTGGTCAAAGCTGGGCCAGCCACAGTTGCCCGAAATTTATGTGTACTTTCAAACAACGGGGTATTACAGGCGGCACAGCAATAGGTCCCTTTTTCAAAATGCAGGTTGTATTTTCCCGAATGCGGAAATTCGGTGCCTCCTTGTCTTAACACCCGATAAGACTCCCGGGAAAGTTCGGCTTCCCATTCTTCTTCGGGTTTGGTTACGGGGTAATCTTTGTCTGGCATGGTGATGTGCGGGATTGGAGTTGTAAAGTTACGGTTGTGAAATTATTTATCCAATAAAAAAGGGCGATTATCCATATGTTCAGGATAATCGCCCTTTGATTACTATGTATCTTGACCGTTATTTTAAAATGACTCTTTTAGTTATGGTTGCATTTCCTATATGAAATTTTACAATATAGATATCATTACTTCTGTAGTTAGGAATATTAATTTCTGTTTGAATTTTGGAATTTGTGATTTTTACATCCTTATCATATAGCTTCTGTCCTGAAGAACCGGAATAAATAGCAACTTTAGCTTTGGGCAATGAAGTTTCACCGATCTCATAACTGAGGTTGATAATTCCATTGGTTGAAGGGTTCGGGTAAATTTGGAAAGTTGAATTAGTATCTACTCTTTCAACAGAAGATTTGGAATTTATAGTATTATCTATCCTTGATGAAGGGGAATTAACTTGAATACTAACAGTATTACTTATATTCTCCTCGGCACCGTAGGTGTATACAACTCTTCTATACGTATTTATGGATGACGAAGGAAATTTTGGCGGCTGAAAATCTTTACTAGTTTCTCCTGCGATATCTGAAAATCGTCGATTTCCAGTATGTTTTTGCCATTGATAAGTATAATTACCGTTTCCCCCTTGAGGAATACTCCCATTTACAATTGCAGGGGTTTTATTAATATCGATAGTTTGATCTCCCGAAATGGTATTATTAGTTATGATTGCGGTCGGTTCTTTAACAGTTATGGTAATGACATTGCTATAGCTATTTTCGGCTCCGGTTGATCTAACTATTCTTCTGTATTGAGTGGTAATTTTGAATTTTTCTTGTAGAGTGTAATTTTTAGAATTCGAATTATATATACTACGCCAGCTACTTGCATTATAATCTTTTGTTTGCCACATATATGTGTAATTTCCATTTCCTCCGTTTGGAGTAGACCCTATAATTTCTGAGGGTATTGAATTGTACTCTATAGTTTGATTTCCCGTTATAGAGTTATTTTTAATAGGCCCCTCGTGCTTCACTGTGATAGTTATCACATTACTGGCACCAATAATCTTTCCAAAAAGGGCTAATCTCCTAAGTTGATGTGTTTCTCGTGCGATAAAATTATAATCTTTGGAAGCGGCTCGAATATCTTGCCAAGATGATCCTTTTTTTTCTTGCCATTTATAAGTGGGGGAGCCCTCTCCTCCTGAAGCTTGGTTTCCCGTAACAGTGGCGCGTTGACCATATAATATTGTTTGATCTCCGGAAATGGAATTATTAATGGGTACAAATGTAATAGTAACTTCATTACTAGTACTGTTTTCAGAATTTCCGGAAGTTACGATTCTTCTGTACTTTGTTGTCTCTTTAAGAGTTGGTGGCTGATAATTTTTTCCTGCTGCATTTGAGATATTAGACCAATTACCACTTTTTCTATGTTGCCATTGATATTTATATTGACCATTTCCTCCTGTAGGAGTACTACCTATTAATGTAGAAGGAATAGTTTCTGATCCTACTGATTGATTTCCGGTTACAGTATTGTTATCTACAGGTTTATATTTTATTTTTATAGGAATTTTATTGCTTTTGGTAGTACCATAGTTTGGAATACTCATTTCTGCTAACAAAGTAGAACCATCGGGGTAATTAGATGCTGACAAAGTTTTATTGGTGAAAGTCTGACTTCCCTGGTATCTAGGAGATATTGCCATAGTTCCTAAAACAGAAGTTATCATTGACGAACCGGGCATCATGATTCCGATATTGGCAGAACCTCCGTAATCAATTCCTCCTGTATTATACTCGACGGTAAAATCGATCTTAACACTGCTACCCTGAGGAATTTCTATGGCTCCACCACTTATAGCAGAACCTCCGGAGTATTTAACATTGCTAATTTTAATAGTTTGGGAATAGGTTGTCGAGGAGATAATGGACAACAACAATACTAACAAAAAATAATTTTGTTTCATAAGATAAGTAGGTTAAATTGGGATTGGAAATATTTATTGATTTTTTGATCTATAGGACTTTAGCTCATGAACTACAGATTCATAATCATTAAGATTTACATTTGCACTGTTTATAAAGTCTGAAGGGGCAACTACAACTCTGAGTAATTGGTCTTGAGTGTATTCGTTACTCAGAGTTCCAAAGTCTTCAATATTTCCATCTAAGAAAATAGAGACTTCCCCAAAAGTATGATCGTAATTATATTCAAGAATATCGCCATTGGTAAAATAGACCCTTTGAGGAAGAAGTTTCCAAATATTAATGTCTCCTTCGGGGTCTTCATAGAATTCATCTGATTTGTAGACTAAAACACCATCTGATTCAAACACTTCTATATCTTCATCAGCAAAAAAAAGTGTATATCTATAATCGTTACTTCCGTTGAAGTTTACAGAAAAATCATAGGTTAAGCCAATCTCTCCATCCAATCCATCCTGTCCGGGAGGCCCCTGATCTCCTTCGCATGAAACAAATGTCAGTGCGCTTACCAATACTAATGCAAGAATTTTTTTCATCGCTTTTGTTTTAAGTTTGGATAAAGGTAATAATTTTCTCTATTACCCGGGCATCCCCGAGGATTTTTCTGTGCCCCAACCCTTTGGTGATCATCAGTTCGCCATGACTCAGGTTTTGCAATATGTTTTGAGCAGCACTGACCGGCACGTCCAGGTCTTCTTCATCGTGAAGTATCAATACGGGTATGTGTACTTCCCTGGCAGCTACGCTGGCGGAGAGATCGTTGATATCAAAACCGACACGTTTGTCAAACGAGATTTTCAGGGAATGTCCTATTTCTTCTTTTAACCCCAGGGCCTTTACAAAATCGACAGCGATATCTGATACCATATCCCCGGCGCCTATGGTGACCAGTTTCCGGGCTTTCAGTCCTTTTTTTACCGCGTTGAGTACGGTCATCCCCCCGAGGGAGTGGCCGATGGCAATATCAAAGGGGCCGTATTTTTCTTCCAGGAATAGTGCTGCATCAATAAATTCGGACATATTGGAAGTTTTTCCTTCCGCTTTGCCATGTGCCGGGGCATCGAAACTCACTATGGCATATCCCGCTTTCCGGAGTGTATCGGCGATCTTTACGAGTTGTGTTCCCCTGCCGCTCCAACCGTGGACCAGGAGGGCTTTTTTGGTACCGTTCCCGTATTCGTAAACCATGATTTCCTTGTTCAGGACGGGGACGATTTCCCGGGTTTGCTTACTTTCTTCATCCATACGTTGTTCCCGTTTCGGGAGCCTGTATTTGAGAGGAGAAGTAAACAGTTTGGTGGCAAATTTTGTAGCAAGGGCAGGGGAGAGCGATTGCAGGAATTTCCCGGTGTATTTTATAGTACTCGGTATTTCTGCAGACTGCCGGTATCCGTTATTATTTGTCTTATCTTCCATAAATAAGTGGTTACGGGATGCAAGTTAGCGTATTGTTTTCAGGATACCATACCCTAGCCAGAGGTTTAACAATGTGTGTTGTTCGATCTTTATTCTTTCCCCCGTTTCTTCTTGTGTTTTTGATCTATTTCGGTAAGCGTTTTCCCCCGGTCGCGCCCGTAAAACAGGTGTTTTGGGCTACCGATGATCTGTGCGGAATAAATACCGGAATGCCCGGAAAAGAGGTAAGCCGTTACACAGGCAATGGCTATAAAAACCCCGCCTTCAATACCGAACAGTTCAATTCCCATAATAGTACAGGCTATAGGGGTATTTGTAGCCCCGGAAAATACGGCTACGAATCCCATTCCGGCCAGGAGTGCTGCCGGTAACGGGATGAAAAAGGATAAGGCATTTCCGAGTGTGGCGCCTATAAAAAAGAGCGGTGTAACTTCACCTCCCTTAAACCCGGCGCCAAGTGTAAATGCAGTAAAGAGTATTTTCAACAGAAAGTCGTAGGGGGGGAGTTCCGTTTCAAAGGCATCGACTATTGTAGGTATCCCCAGTCCTATATATTTGGTGGTTCCCATAAAATAGACCACAATGGCAAGAATGACTCCCCCGATCACGGGCCGTAACGGCGGGTATTTTATATTGGAACCGAACAGATCACTGAAAAAGTGCGTCGATCGGGAAAACAATAGTGCGGCAAGGCCGAAGACGATCCCGGCAAGTATGGCCCAGATGAGAAAAGGAAATTGCATGTCGGGGATGACGTCTATATGGTAATGTGTATGTCCCACCTGCCACCAATGGCAGGTATAATCCGCTATAACTGCAGTGATAAAACTGGGAAGGAGGGCTTCGTACCGCATTCTCCCGATGACCATGACTTCCAGGGCGAAGATGGCCCCGGCAAGCGGAGTTCCGAAAACCGAAGCAAACCCGGCACTAATACCGATAACCAATAATATTTTGCGATCTCTTGGCCGCAGCCGGAATATTTTTGTAAACTGGTCGGCAATGGCGCCGCCCATCTGCACCGCGGTTCCTTCACGCCCGGCCGATCCGCCGAAAAAGTGCGTGGCAACGGTACCGAATAAGACCAAAGGAGCCATTTTTAGCGGAATGATCTGCCTGGGACTGTGGAATTCTTCCAGTAGCTGGTTATTTCCTTTTACCACATCCTGTCCCCAATAATGATAACTGAGCCCTATGAGTAATCCCCCGAAGGGTAATAACCATATGATCCACGTATTGGCCTCCCGGAAATCCGTAGCCCAGTTGAGTGAAAACAACAGAAGGGCCGATGCTGATCCGGCCAGAATACCGACCAATGCGGATAATATAATCCATTTACCGATAAAGAAAAGGGAAGGGAGTTGTTCTACGGAACGCAGCTTTCTGGAAACTTCTTGTCGTGTCATAAATATGGCCTGTTATACATTATAGATTTTCCGCCGGTCACACACCTGGTGACGGTCGGGATAACAGGCGCCATCATCCCCTGTAAAAGGGCGGTTCAGGGCAGACACCATTGCCTCTGGTTGTAAATGAAGCACAAAAATAGTTAAAATCCCGGAATCTACGGGTAAAATTTAATGCAAACGGGCGAATTAACTTCCAGTTCCGTTTCAAAAGAAAGTTTTCCGGTTTCCCCGTCAATGGCGAATTGTACGATATTCCCGGAATCCTGGTTGGCGGCGTAGAGCTGTTTTCCGGAGGGGTGTATGGCAAAGTTCCGGGGTGTTTTTCCCTGGACGGACTGATGTTGTACCAGGGAGAGTTTTCCGTTTTCCTGATCTATGGCGTAGACCACAATACTGTTGTGCCCGCGATTGGAACCGTACAAAAATTTGCCGTTAGGGTGCACATGAATATCGGCGGCACTGCTGGATTTATTAAACGTTTCGGGAAGCGTGGAAATGGTCTGTATTTCGGAAAGCAGGCCTTTTTCCGCATCGTAAGAGAAAGCATTGACCGTATTGTAGAGTTCATTGATGAGATAAGCATATTTACCATTGGGATGGAAATCCAGGTGCCTGGGCCCTGCACCGGGCGCGGTGGATACAAAACCGTTGGAAAGAGGGATAAGTTTATCCTCTTCCCGGTCTATCTCAAAACTCCATATTTTATCACTGCCGAGATCGGGGACAAAAGCAAAGCGGTTGTCGGGAGACAGGACCACCGAATGCGGATGCGATTCGGACTGTCTGCCTTCATTCGGTCCCGATCCGTGCAATTGTACGGCGTCGGCCGGGGTTAGCATGCCTTTTTCATCACGTTTATACATTTTAACGACACCACCGGCATAATTTACCACAAACACGTAATCGCCCCCGGAATCCAGGTTTACATAGCAGGGAGCTTTGGCATCTGTGGACAATTCCTGGAGAAAGACCGGCTTTTGAAATTCGTCCAGTCCGTAAACGTGGATAGTACCGGTTTCTCCTTCGTTGGCAACTTCGCTTACGACATATAAATTCTCTTTATCCGGAGAAATGGCGAGGTAAGACGGGTTTACCACTTCCGCGGCGACGGTTTCCTGTACCAGTTTCCCGTTTTCGTCATCCCGTTCCAGTAAATACACTCCTTTTGCCTGTCCGTCCACATGGCCTTCTCTCCGGGTATATGTTCCTACGAAGGCATAGGAAGCTTCTTTTAATGTTTCTTTTTCCGGGGTTTGTACAGTCTTATTTGTGGAAATCCCGGATTCTTTTTTCTTGTCTTTACAAGCCAGGAAACTCATGGTACAGACCAGGAGTAACAAAGTTTTTTTTAACATAGGGTCGGGTTTATAAAGCAGGTTGATCTTTCGGATGATTTTATTATTGTTTATATGTACTGCAGAGTAACCAGGAATAATTATTTCGTTTTCCGGGGGGGGTACTCTTGCTCAAAATTCCTCACTTTCAAAAGTAAGTATTTTTTACAAATGTATTATCTTATCAGGTCTTTACTAATATTTCTTAACGGTTAATTCTTAATGTAAAAGAGGAAAATACCTCGTGTTTAGTTGTGTAGTAGGATTAAGTTTAATATATTGCGGGTATAAATAATTCAATATTTGATTTGGTATATCTTTTTATTTAACCTTAATTTTTAAATTTAGTTAGTATGTCATTTAAAGCAACTTTAGACGTAGGCGGTAAAAAAGTAAATATTTTAAACGCCAATTATGACCTGGCACAGGAAGTTGATGCCACGGGACGTCCTTCTTCCGTTACACGCGGAGGCAGGATTTACCTGACCGTTGAATCCACCGGAGATTCTTTCTTTTTTGAATGGATGACCAACAATTTCGAACGCAAGAACGGTGTTATCACCTATAGCAAACGCGATACGGATGCCAAACTCAGGGAAGTTCACTTCACCGAAGGCTATCTCGTAAAATACAGAGAAAATTTTGAAGCAGCAGGGAGGAATCCTTTAACGGAAACCTTTACCATTTCGTGCCGTGTTATCGCCAGTGGAGGCGGAGAGCACATGAACGAATGGGTATAACCTATCCCCTGATCTGATATTTTTTAATATAAGATCAAATCGAATGTTGTATAAGGGGGGGTGAAAGCTGCCCCTTTATTTTTTTATTTCAGTTCTCTTTCCCAAGCAATACTGATTCAGGAGGATACCGGAATATCCCTTTCGCGTATCCATATGTGCAGATAGTATGTGTATACTGTTAAACTGGCGTCTCCTATAAGCCGGGGTACGTTTTTTAACAGTTAGGCAATAGGCTGTACGATAGTATGTAACGATCGGTATATTATTTAAAAAACTATTTTAAACACGCTTCATACCATGAGTTTTTTGTCAAAATTTGTCATAGACGGCCAGGAAATGAATGTGCTGGATTATGAGATCATATTCGATCAGGATTCGGATATCAGCGATAAACCGTCTTCCGATCCTCGTGGCGGAAAGATACGCCTGGTGGTGGAATTGACCAGGAGTACCATGCTTTACGAATGGATGATAAGCAGTTCGCAAACCAAGAACGGCAGGATCATTTTTTACAAGCGGGACGCGTTGAGCAAGCTTCGGGAGGTAGAATTTAAACACGGGTATTGCCTGAATTACCGGGAACGGTTTTCCGCAGACAGTGACAAGCCCTTACGGGTGCAGATCGTGATCTCCGCCAAGGATATTGTAATTAACAGCATTCCATTCACTAAAAACTGGGCGCTCAGGACGTAATATTACTTTAACAGAAACATTATGAACGATGCCCTGACACGCAGGTTACTTCAAATAGCAGCCGATCATCATCAGCAACCGATGTTGATGACGAAACGTTGTCGTATTCGGCCCAATACCTTTTTGGGAGCGCAGGAGGAAGAAGATTACATGGAAGGAGGATGCGATAGTATGGGGGATAAAACGGATGTAATGAACAGTAAGTACGACCGTGACTATGGTGAGGTTGGGGTTATTGAACTGGAAGAAGTGATCGTGGTTGCACCCCGTAAGCTTAACAGGTGGCAGGTTGTAAAACTGGAAATACAGGTGAATGCCAGCGATATGGTCAACGATATAAGGAATGATGCCAGACAGCTTGGACAGTGGTTAAAGGCTTGCCTTTCCGGCCCGATGAGCCTTCGTGGTAACCGCATGTCGCGGGGCATCGGGGGGATGGGAATTCAATTTACATCTTCACCGGGAAAATCCGGGTTGACGGATACACCTGTAGCGGCGCCCGGCGTTGAAGTGATCACCCATAATGTGGATGCCTGGTGGGACCCTTTTATGACGTTATGGGGGCCATCTTTCCCCATAACCAATAGCACCCCTATGGTTCCGGATGCTGATGGGGTTGACCCTTGGCATGGGAATAGGAAGATGGAAAATGATGGGGTGAAGGAAATGAATTTCGACAGTATAAATTCAGAACTCATTTCTGTTAAATTAGATTATATACACCGGGTAGATTCACCGTCTTATACAAGTGGGGCGAGAAATGACTTTCGAATAATGATACCTAAAAAGGATACTCTCGTGCCAAGAAGGGATTCTATAGAGGTGATAAAAAATAATGATAGGATAATAAAGAGAAAAGTAGATTCGATAAGAAAAAAATATGGAGAATAGTATATACGCTTATGGCAAAATACGTTTATTGCTAATAGTGTTTTTGTTGGTTGTGATTTCCTGTGATAGAAACAGAAAACCTGATAATAAAAAGATAATTGACATTAACGAACAAAAAATTAAAAATATCGAAGAATTTGTAGTTATTGATTTTCCGGATACTGTTACCCTCGGACAGGGACTCATACCAGGAAAATTGTGGTATAATCTTGTATCGAGATTAGATACTATCAGACCTTCAAATATTGACGAAAGACATATTTATCTTCATATAGCAATTAACCCCAAAGAAGAATTTACAAGCCTGAAAGAGATAAAAAAGACTGAACATTTTATATATAAAGATACTATTGGATATGGTTACTTTTCATTTGAAGCAGTATTTACCAAACCCGGGAATAATTTACTGAATGGGGTTGTTGAGGATATTATTATCCAAAAAGGTGAAGATAAGGATGGAAATGTGAAAATGAGAACTAATGAAACCCTTATTTCCAAGGATGTATATGTAAAGGATACTATACATTAATATAATGGAAGGAATAAAAAGCAATAGCTTCATTATTTGTAGTGTATTTTTTAGTGGTTTGCTATTATTTTCTTCTTGTAACAAAACAAAAAAGAAGGAAGAAAAGAATTACACACCCAAAGTAGAAATTAAGTTTCCCGATTCTTTACAAACGAATACGGAAATGGAAGGAGAGATCATATACAGTTCGGATTTCGATACTGTAGGCCTGAAGAACGGAGAAAAAAGATATATATACCTGTATTTATCCGAAGGAGATAACCCTATATCGGATTTTCAGGAATTAAAAAAACAGGAGATGGAAACCTTTGTACCGATCAATAATGAACATTTGATCCCGGTCTATAATATATTATTCGAAAAAACGGGTAAGAAATTTGTTAACGGGGTTGTTGTAGACCAAATATTTAAGAATACAGGGGAGGAAAATGTAAAAATTTCTACATTGGAAACGAAAATAATTCATCCCATTGTTATCTACGATAGAAAGGATACGAAAGGAAAATAGTAACTTTATAAAGTGACATAAAACTTAAAATAGGTAGAACTACAGCCCCGATCTATAACAGAAATGAACTGAATATATACATATACTTTAACTAAAAAACACAGGCTATGGCAACCCAGACCAGTGTAATAATCCGCATAGATGGTGAGGACATCATAGAATTCGACAACCTGGAAATAACCCAGCAGGTAAACGGCCATCATACCTTTTCCTTTGTGGAGGTATTCCATAAGGGATTTTCCGAAAATGCCCTGGATAGGATGCAACGTTATATAGGTGGCGCCGTTCACGTGGAGATAACTCCCAAAAACTTCGGAGAAGGGGATACGCATGTATTTCGCGGGGTGGTAACCGACGCCAGCCTGGCCCGCGCCGGGGGAGACGCGGGCGGCATTGTCGTTTCCGGGCACAGTCCCACTATTTATATGGACGGTGTACCCAAGACCAGGAATTTTGTGGGAGAAAGTCTTACCAAGATCATCCACGAAGCTACCCGACTACACACGGGAAAGGTACGGTTTACCCAGAATGCGGACGACGAACAACCGGATTATATCGTACAGTATAAAGAAAGCGATTTCAACTTCTTACGCCGCCTGGCACAGAAAAAAGGACAATGGTTTTATTTCAATGGTGAAGAGCTGGTATTCGGCAGGCCGAAAGGCAGGCAGGTCTCCCTGGAATACGGGCGCACCCTGGAAGAGTTTGATATCAGGATCAGCGCCAGGCCACTTGGTTTTCAATATACCGGATATGACGCTGCTTCGGCTGAGGTGCAGCATGCCAGGTCTTCCGAAATAGGACACAATTCGCAGGGCCTTTTACAAAACATGGTGGAAACATCGGAAAAGATGTACCCTGAGGGGGAATCGGAGTTGTTTTACCATCATCCCCTTGCCGAGGGCAATGCCCGTAGCCACCTGCTGAGCAGGGTGAAGACTCAGGCTCAGGCAAGAGTCTCCCGCCTGGTACTTGCCACGGGAGTATCGGAAGATACGCGTTTTCATGTGGGAGATATTATAGGTATCAAAGAGCCGAAATTCGGCCTGACACAAAATCCCAAAGACCTGGTACAGGAAAAGTATTATGGCAATTATTACGTGACCTCCCTGACGCATCATTGCGATGGCAAAGGAAACTACAGCAACGAATTTACCGCGGTACCTGATTCGGTAGAAGTTCCCCCGTACACCAATATTTTCACACCACCCGTAGCCGAGACCCAGTCGGCCATAGTTACCGATAATAACGATCCCAAAGGATTGGGGAGGGTGAAGGTGAAATTTCACTGGGATTACGAAAGCCCGTGGATACCTATGGTACAACCTCACAGCGGAGGGAACAAAGGTTTTTACTTTATACCCGAAGTAGGAGAAGAGGTACAGGTGGCATTTGAAGGAGGCAATGCCGAGAAACCCTATGTTACGGGCGCCCTGTATAATGGCAAGCAGTCCAGCGGATACGCCACGGCGGAAAATGACTTCAAAGTGATCCACACCCGTAGTGGTCACATCATAAAGCTCAGTGATGCCAAAGGAGCGGAGAGTATAACAATTACCGATAAGAACAAGAATATTATTTTTATAGATACCGTAGGAAATAACATAGATATCACCGCCAATGAGACGATGACCCTGAATGCGAAAAACATGCAGATCAATGTGGAGGAAGACCTGGATATTCAGGTGGGGAATAACAAGTCGGAAATAGTGACCAACGATCATATGTTCAGGGCCAATAACAAAGATGTCAAGGTAAACGAGGAGATCAAGGTATTGAGCACTACTTATAAACAACAGGCACAGGAAATAATAACGGATACCAGCGGGGAAATAAAAACCAACGCAGGGGGGCTGATCACTATTGCCAGTGCTGAAGGAGTGGATTACGGAGAATAACAATTAGTATCATGGAAAATGCTAACGCTACTGTTTTATTAACCGCAGAAAGAGCAGGAGCCCCGGAACAGGAAAGCCGGGAGGTACTGAGTGGTGTAAATGTTCAGACTTCCACAGTGTATGTAGGGAAAGCGGATTATGAAGAAAACCTGTCCGAAGATGCTGTAAATGTCACCGTCGGGGTATTTTTTGACGGTACATGGAACAACCGTAGTAATACGGATTCGAGGCTGGAACACGAAAAAAGAGAAAATAACCTGTCTTTTGATGCCAGTCTCGCGGACAGGTATATCGAAGGGCAGAACAGTTTTGAAAATTACTATTCCAACGTAGCCCGGCTCGAACCTTTCTATGAAATTAAAAACGAGGAAAAGCAAAAGCAACTGGCTATCTACATAGAGGGAATAGGAACGGAAGATTTTGAGAAGGATACGACTTTCGGCGGTGGTTTCGGGACCGGTGGTGCCGGGGTACGGTCCAAAGTGGTGAAAGCCTGTGAAAAAGTAGTGGAAAATATAGGCAGAAGAAATCTTTTTGAAATAGACCTGTTGGTTCTCGATACCTACGGATTTAGCCGGGGTGCTGCCGCGGCACGTAATTTTGTGCATGAAGTAACCCAAAAGGAAGGAGACGTAAAGCAGGTTATTCAGGGTAATCCCCGTACACCTCCGCGTATTATAAGATATGATGTGGATAGCGGCGCTTTGGGAGAAGCGCTGGCAGAAGAAGGAATTGAAGCTAAAATGATCGTAGTCCGTTTTGTGGGACTATACGATACGGTGGCTTCCTACGGGCTGATCCACAGTAACGATACCCGCCAACTGAACCTGGATGCCATAAAAAAATCGAGAAACACCTTTCAATTAGCGGCTGCCGATGAGCATCGGGTAAACTTCAGCCTTACCAATATAGCCAGTGCCGGGGGAAAAGGAGTGGAAAAAGTTTTACCGGGAGTACATTCCGATATCGGAGGCGGTTATGAAGATAATGCGGATGAAGAACGTTTTCTCAACAGGAATGCTTCCATTTCTAACCTGGAAGAAGACCGTCAATTTTTAATTGAACAAGGGTGGTACCTTCCCGAAGAGATAAGGATCAACAATTTCTGGGGAAACCTGAACGGGAACAGGACCGGCATTAGCAGCAGGTACGGGGATATTCCGTTACATATCATGGCGGAATACAGCATAGCGAAAAAAGTAGCGATGGAAATGTCAAAACTGAGCAGAAAACATCCCGTAACCGGTGAACTGAGCGGTGTGAAGTCGCGTTTGGATGCCTATGTGAAAGGAGAGTTGGGACCGATGTCTTTTGAAAATGAGCAGGACAGGGAAACATTGCGATGGCTTCGGAACCGGTACCTGCATTTCTCAGCCTATTACAGTAACTGGCTTCCCGGACCTACATCTGTTATGCGGCCAAACTGGGAGAACGGACAAAGACAACGAGTAATACATAACGGATAAGAATGCGGATGAACATAATACGCAATATCATTTTAGTAACAGTGATAACAGGAGTGCTTTCCTGTACAAGCCAGACTACCATGGAAAAATATGAATGGATACCTTCGGTGTCTGCACCGAAGAATTACCCTATGGAGGTATATAAAGGAACTTTTTATTACGGGGATGACTCCTCGGTACGTATTCCCGCCGGGCATACCCTGGGGGCTAAAAACGGACAGGACTGGGGAATGCCCGGGCCGTCACATTACTCGGATGATGATAAAAGGGAAATTCCCGGTTCTTTTGATATCACCTGGTTATCTTATCGCGAAAACAAGTTTTATACGGGACGTTTTAAACTTCCGGAAGAAAAGATTGCAAAATTGTTCAGGGAAGGTTTTGAAGACCGGACGGGAAAGAAGAAGACTTACGATGTTATTAATGTGGGAATGGCTCCCGGAGGAAAAGTTGCCGTATGGATGGCAGGAAGCGGGAAAAAGGTTGAAATAGACTGGTTCCGGGCTAAAGACACAGTGATAACAAAAGAAGAGTTTATGCCGGATTCCGAAGTGTCTTTAGAGGAGCACATCCGAAGTACAATAGAAGAAGATGTGAAAGATGCCGTTCGGAAAGAACCGGTTCCCCTGGAACGATGGGACACGTACAGAAAGCGTTACCAATGGCATTCGGAAATGGTATTTTCCGGACAGGATGAAACCGTCTCCGAGATACTCATAACTTATTATAACGGGGAAGACCTGTTTACTACGGGAAATAATCCGGAGATTGTATCTTATGAAGAAAGAGCACTGCCAAACCATATCCTGGTAACCTGGCAGAACAATAAAGGTGACCGCTACAGGATGAAAGCCTATTTTGACGAAGGAGAGATATTTGAAGCCTTTAAAAAAGCTTTTGCGGAAAATAAAGAAGAACGGGTACAATTGGTGATCCGGGTGGAAGAAGGAAATACCGGTGCCCGACTGTTTCTGAAGGGAGAACAGGAAGAAATTCCGATAAAAAAGGCAGATGTAAAAGTATACCCGGTTTCCGGATAAACAACAACGTCCCATGAACCTGACCGAATCCAGAGAAACTTCTTATGTGCTCCGACTCCATACGGAGCCGGGAATACGCGGTTATGAGGCCTGGATAAAAACCCGGATCAAAAAGGGAGAACATTCCTTCTTTTCCGGAATAAAAACAGCGTATTCCCTGGAATGCAAAGGCTATTTTAATACGGAAATGCTGCGGTACCGGTTGAAATGTGAAAAACAAACCCCTGTAGATTCCAGGGGATTCCCCGTTAAAAAGGTCTCAAAAGCTATGCAGATAGCTTTGCAACTGGCCAGCGTTAATAATGACCTCACTTTTCAGGTAAGTCCCGGATTGAAGATATTGCGTTTGGAAAATACTGCTGAGGTCAGGGAAAAATGGAACAGGATAAAGCCGGACCTGGAGAAACGTTACCCGGACCTGAAGGAGTATATAGCCGATTATGAATGGCAATTAAAGGAGGACAATATACAACGGTGTTATACGGAAGATACTTTTTACCGTTTTTTGTTCCCGGACATATTCGACAAAGCACATTCGGAATATTTCACCACGAACCGGGAATTTGTTCTTCACGATGCTGTTGAAGGACTTTCGTTACCTGTTTTATGGCAGGGAAAACTAAAGGATTTTTACCGTATTCTGGATACCGGGAAACTGGAATTCCGGGGAAAGTTACAGACGGACCATCCGAAATTCCCGGGAAAAAAGCTGAACCTTCTGGTCGGTAGCCTGGCGGATGAAGGAAGTCAGCATGCATTGTCGTTTGACTATTCCGGGCATTACGACCTTAAACCGAAGTCCGGGAGGATAGAAGGAGGAGAAGTGAAAACCCTGGTGACCATAGGGGACATTTACAGAAAAGAAACCGAAACCCGTTTAAAACTATTGAGAGATGAGCGATAAGATCTATGTATGTGACGGAGCAGTATTACAATGTGATCAGGGCTTTACTCCTGCCGAACTCAAGGTGACCGAAAACCGTAAAATATGGGTGCAGGGAAAACTCAAGGCTACAGATATGGACAGGCAGGTACCCAAAACCTTCGGAAAGTGCAAATTGAAGCCTACTAACAGTGATTATCTGCCATGTGTGCCTGCATTGCAAAAATGGACAAAGACCAGTAAAAAAACTACTCTGGGCAAAAACAAAAAGTTCCTGTTTCACGATTCCGAATGTATGTGCAGCACGGGAGGAAAAATTACCATTACCGATCCGTTGCAGGTAGACAGTGCCGGAAGCGTAGCAGAAGAATTTATACAAATAGCCCGGATGCTTCCGGGAGCAATATTAGGTGCTGACCATGCACCTAAAGTGGTGGAGAGTTACTGGATGGATGAGGAGGCTTCCCGAAAAATAAAGAATTCAGAGTACGGGGAGAATGCCTGTTTTTTCGTGCGCACGGAAAATATAGACACCGGAGAAGTCCTGGAGATAGAAATGACAGATAAAGAGAGACAGGACTTAGACGATGGACGGCAACAAATAATTTATTCCGGGATAGTACAGGCGGATGGTACCGCAGAATTACAATCTATAAGCATAAATAAGATCTGGCAACAAACTGAAAAAGAAACATAACAATGGCAAGGACTTTGGTAATAAATAAAATAAGGGCCGGAGGACGGGAATTTGTAGTTAATGAAGAGTTGCAAATATCATCGACACTTAAGAAGTTCCTGGTTCATTTTAGGCGACCAAGGAATTATCAGGGAGAATATGGTTTTGATTGGTTAAGGGATGAATATATTTATCCTATAAAGAAGGTTACTAATGATAATAATGGCTATCCTATAAATGCACCTACTCCACTATGTTTGAATCCTTCTGCTCTTAAAGAAGAGTATAGTAAAACAGATATTGTTAATCCAATTTCCCCTTATGGTGTGGAATATTATCCGGCATGGCTAGCTATTTTTCCTCATACTACTACATCTCAGTTTGCCCATGGGTCACGTATGCACCGTAATGGAGTTAACTTAGATCTTGAAATTGAAGAATTGGAATCATTAACGAGTGATGATACAGAAATTATATTCGAATCAGGAAATACTAATCTCATTGTCTTTCCGGAGAAAATTGCGTTAAAGAATCTAATAAGTGTTAAACAAACAAAAAAACTTGGAGGTAATAATATAAGAGACTTTTATCTGGCAGAGAAGGCAATAAACATAAAATCACAAAATGCATCTTTAAATGAGCATGTGGAAATAAAAGTATTTGCAAAGTTAGGAAAGCAAAAGGAAGAAGTGGGAAAGCTAATGGTTTATAAAAATAATATCATACCAAAAGCAGAAATCGTTGCGGTTAATGTAATTACCGAAAATTCAAAAGCCAGTCTAAGAAATGATTATCAATTCCTGTTCAAAAACCAATCTTTTAATCAGGCATTGATAAGAGCCGAAGTTAAAGTAGATACTCATTTTGATATAAAAAGTTTACCCATTTCAGATCAAGATGTAATTGCTTTTAAAAATAACTACTTAAATACTTCTTCCAATATTGGGGTGGGAAGATCTGACTCATTTAAAAAAGATTTGATTACTCTGTATGAAAAATTCGGGAAACATTCTCCTGCCAATAACTCTAGGATAGACAGTAATGTAAATAAACGTACTTATTTGTTTTACACAACCATAAGGGCTCAGGATAATATTCCTGGTGGAGGATGGCAGAGAATTCAGGGAACTTGTTCTGCCGAGAACAATTATGATTCCAACGGCAATTTAACAGGTATAATCTGGGGGAATGCTTATGTGATTTATGCCACAGCACTTCAGGAAAAAAGAACCGTATTACATGAAGCAGCACATTCTTTTTCTCTAACTCATACATTTCAGGAAGGAACTATAAAAGCCCCTCATATATTTTATAAAGGTTTTACAGATAATATAATGGATTATGTAAATCAAGTAGGGGTTTCTACTCGAAATCCTTTTGAAACCAACGATAAAATGAATTCGTTTTTCAAATGGCAATGGAATATCATGCGCAAAGATAGAAGTCTGATTTTTAATTATTGAAATATGCAATATTACATCACTTTAATTTTTTTTCTGGCCGGATCTTGTTTTCAGATGAATAAAACTGATAATACAGATGCCGTGATTGTACAAAAGAAGGTGACAAAAATTACTTGTTATCTAATTACCCTGGAAGGAGAATATAAAATATATACTTTAGAAAAGGATTATATATATATCCCTTCCAAAAATCCACAAAAAATAACTTTAACACAGGAAAAAGCATGGGAAGTCCCGAAGGAAATTATGTCAACAGATAAGAAATATGGCTGTGGGACATGTACGGATCAAATAGACTATAAGTTTATTTTTGAAAGTAATGACACGAGTCAAACAGTCTGGGAAATAGATCCGGGATCCAGACCTGTTCCGGATTTTGATGATTATTTTGATATTTTAATTGAGATGTATAATGAAGTGGTAAATAATTAATTTTTTGGAATGTTACAAAATGTATTGAATAAATAGAAGAAAATATTTTGTGTCAAAAAGGACAAGTTGAAAAAACTAAAGGTATTCATATGTATTGTATTAAATCTGGGACTTGTTAAATGTAAATCTCAGAGTATTAATCATTCAGATCCGGATAAGACATACTTCTCTATAGAAACTGATAGTTTGCATTGTGGAGATAATAATTTTGTTTTTGTTACTCAATATATAAAGTTTATTCATCCTGATAGCGGTGTCAAGACCCAAGCTAATAAGAGTCTACACAATCTTTTAACAGATATATATGATGAAGACGAAGGAGAAAATATTAAGGAACTTAATAGAAAATGTTGTGCAAAGCCGGATTTATGTGATTTTAATATTCAGGAGTACCGGATTAGTTTTCAAAATAATAATGTAGCAAGTATTTGCTTTAGAAATTATATGTATGGATTTACTCCCGGAGATTTTAATCAGAGTATTAACTTTGATCTGAAAACCGGAGAAATATTAGAGATTAATGATATTTTTTCGAAGGAGGGAATATCTTATATTGTAGAAGATACGAATAGAGCAATAGAATCTGCTATTCGTGAGGAAAAGAAAACGATGACAGAGAATGAATTGGTGGATGTAGAGGACATATTTAATAATTATACAATGGATAAAGAATCTATTCGGAATTTTATCCTGTTGAAAGAAGATGGGCAATTATATATAAAGTTTTTGTTTTCCTTTAATGGAGCGGATTTTCAAAACCAGCTTTTACCCGTCATTGACTTAAAATATAATTTGAAAAAACTGAACTCTTATCTTAAAGAAGGTTTTTGGTAGCAGATAGGGTTGTGATAAGGCGATTTAAACTGGATACATTTGCCTTATTAAGTATTAACTTGACTGATGATAAAGATTTTATACATTATATTGTTCCTTTGTTTTCTTTCCTGTAACTCACAGGAAAAAGAACAAAAAGATCCAAAGATCGTAACACCGCAAGTATCATTAAACAAGCCCATAAAGGTGAGTTTTTACGAGTTTAACAACTCATCTCCAAAGAATTTTGAGATTGAAAAATACAATATTCTGGAGATGGATAATGATAGTGTTTATCTTGTAGAGGAAATATGGGAAAAAGGAGAACTGATGGAGAAAGGAATTTTAAAATCCTATGCAGCGTCAAATAATACATTCTTATCAAAAATTTTAAATTTAAAAGAGTCATTTAAAAAATCGGGCACTTATGGGGAAAATGATGGGGGGGGAATAAGTGTTAAAATCTTTACCACTAAAGACACTATTTATGGGAAATTAAGCAACTTAAAAAAAGAGGTACCAGATGATTTAGAAATGGTTTATAATAAATTTCAGGAGATCAAATTAAAAATAATACAAGCAGACTAAATGGAACTTATATTGAGAATGTCCGGATTGTCATACAACAGGCAAGAGTTCTATTACTTCCCAATCACCGCAATAGCCGCTATTTCAATCATCAGGTCTTCGTTTATTAACCGGGTAACTTCTACGGCCGTACTGGTAGGAGGCATTTCCGGATTTATATATCGATCCCTGACTTTCCGGAAGTCGGCCAGTCTGGAAATATCCGTAAAATAACAATCGATCTTAATGAGATTGTCCATGGTGCCGCCCGATTTTTCTACGAGGGATTTTATATTCCTGAAAACCTGATCGGTCTGTTTTTCAAAGTTGTCGATGCCTACAATTTTTCCCTCCTCATCAACCGCTATTTGCCCGGATAGGATAACCATTTTGGATGTTCCCATGTCTATTTCCACACTGTGAGAATATCCTCTTTCGGAAACATCGATAAACCTGGTTTTACTTTTTGGGGACGTACAAGCAAAAAGTAACATGGACAGAATGCATAGATATATTATTTTCATAATGTTGGGATAGAGATGTTTTTTGAGATTAACCATATATATGGTTTCGAAATTACAGATTAATATCTTTTCTCCCAAACACTAGATGAGAACTAAAGGGACAAATACCATGCGGTATCGATCCCTTTGATTCCTGCTAAGGCAATTGATAATTTTTCAAGGTAAACTGCTCGGTAAATCCCATTTTCATATAAAGGCCTTTTCCCATAGCGGAGGCTTGCAGGGCGGCATATTCGGCTCCGTGATCCAGGGCCCGGTTAAGCGCAAAGTTCATGATCTCTTCCGCGAAACCGTTTCTTCGCATTTCCGGAAGGATACCTACACCGTGTATGCCGGCTACTTTTCCCGTATAATGTATAATAGCCGTGCCTATTGGTCTGTTCTGGTAATAGGCGAGATAAAAATGGACTTTACCGGGCGTTGCTTCCCATATATCTTCTCCTATGCGATATCCGAAAGCGTTCGGGTATAATACGGCCCAGGTTCTGGCTTCGTAATTGTCGGAAACCGGGCGGATGTCCAGACGGTTTTGTTGGGGGAGGTGTTGGGTAAGAGGCATGGACATTCCTACCTGTTCAAAGGTTTTTGTAAAACCATGAGATTCCAGGAGCAGGGGAGTTTCACTTTGATAAATGTCCCAGTACGGTAACGTCAATTTTACAGAAGCAGATCGTATGATCCGGATTATGTCCTTAATGCTGCTTTCCGGAATGTCCCTGTTGGGCCATATGCGATTGGGCCAGTCGGAACCGGGAACAATGGCATAGTCAAAGTCTTGTTCATGATTATACATCCCGAAGGGAGTACTTACCGTTTTCCATAAAGAGGTCAGATTGTGTATGTTTTCCTGTGTTTTCATTTTTATTTCATGTTAATTAGTAAAATTCCTGCCATCATAGACAGGACTCCCAGAATTCTTTTTACCGTTATAGGCTCCGTAGGTAAATGTAACCATCCGAAATGCCCGGCTATAACGGCAAATATAAGCTGTCCGCACAGCCCGAGAGAGATCATCGTAGATACCCCGAGTTTGGGAATAGTATAGTAATACAAGCTGATTCCGACAACGGAAAACAGGCCTCCCGTAAACCATAGGTAAAAGGGAATATGCCTGATCATTTCCCTGTCCGGAAGTTTTTTCAGGCTGATTGCGGCTATAATCAATGCAAATACGGTATTGAAAAAAAACGCAATGACAGATGCCAGCAGGGGACTTTTTAACAAAACCCCGAGACGGGCATTATAACCTCCCTGGATAGCCAGAAAAATGCCCCCGATAAACGCCAGTGCGGATAAGTTTAACTGGTTCATTTAGCCGTGTATTAAAGTTCTACGAATAAGTCTTTCGGATGTTTCCGAACTTTTTTCTGGTACTGGGAACTATCTTCGGGTGACCTGTAACCGATAGTTACGGCAACGGAAGGACTAAGTCCCATGGCGGAAAGACCGAGAATCTGGTCGTATGCCTCCGGATCAAAACCTTCCATAGGGCATGCGTCAATCCTGAGTTCGGCACAGGCAGTGAGCAGATGGCCCAATACCAGATAGGTTTGCCTGGCGTTCCACTCTTTCTGTTCATGTAGGGGCTTTTCCAGCAATTTCTGTGTTACAAAGTCCCCGTACCCTTTCAGATCTTCCACTGCGACATCCTGTATTTCAGCCCGAAGCCTTATATATTCGTCTACGTGACCGGCATTTGCTTCCGTATAATGACATAAAACTATAAGATGAGAAGCATCGGTTACCTGGCTCTGGTTCCAGGAGGCCGGCAGGAGCTTTTTCCGGATTCCCGGTTCCGATATAATAAATGCCTTGTAAAGTTGCAAACCATAAGAAGTTGCGGATAACCGGATAGCTTCTCTTAATTTATTCAGATCCCCGGGAGAGATCTTCCTCGAAGGATCAAATTTTTTGGTAGCATAGCGCCACGTCAGATTTTCTGTTAATTGCATACCTTTTTTCTTTGTTCGTTAATCCTGGATTACTTGTGTTACCGGTAAACACTCATTGATGCATCGGGACAAAAGTAATTCCGGGAAATAAAGTATGCCTTTACATAGGTTGATTTCGGAATTTATTTTAATTTTTTTCGTATCCTGCTCAATTGCGTTGGAGTAATACCCAGGTGGGATGCAATATGTAATTTAGGGATGCGCCGGTCTATATCCGGATGTTTTTCCAGTAGTTTCACATAACGGTCGGTGGCATTTTCCATGACAAAGGATATTTCCCTTTGTTCCTTTTCTATGATCCAGTTTTTTTCGATATAAGCGATATAGAAATTTCGGATATCCTCTTTTTCCCGGATAAGTTTGCGGTAACCTTCATATTCGATGTCTAATAGTACGGAGTCTTCCAGGGCTTCAATGGTGAAGTAGGAGGGAGAATTTTGGAGCAGCGAAGCTTTGGAAGCTGAAAAATTCCCTTCCATAAAGAGATTTTTATTGTACACATTACCGTCCGGATCCGTAAAATATATTCGCATGGCGCCCTGGCAAATAAAATGAAGGTACCTTGCTATCTGCCCCTGGCGAAGTATTACTTCTCCTTTCTCTATATTCCGGCACCGGGTTATGGAATGTAACAAGGACCAGGAATCATCGCTTATGGAAGTGTAACGTTCCATTACGGTTCTCAATTGTTGCATATATTTATCCTGGTCTGTCATAAGGAGTGATCAGTATAACGAAGAACACAATATAGCCACCACAATGGCCGTCCCGAAACTGAGCAGGGTGCCGATGAGGATATACTCGGTGAGCTTTCGGTCTTTGGCTTGGGTGAGGTCGCTGAAACGGAATATGGATTTGGCTGCGATAAGAAATCCTACGCCTTCCCAATGCCCGCTAACGATAAAAATAAATACGAGCAATCGTTCCAGTATGCCGATGTATTTCCCGGCATTTTCCAGGGAATCGTCTTTTTCCATATCTGTTTTCGGCGTATAGACAGAGATGGTTATTTTAATGAGGATGGATGTCGGAAATGTGAGGAACAGTCCGCCTGTAAGTAGTAGCAATGATGTTTCGGACAGGGAAAACGAAGGGGCTTTACCCAGCATTAAACACCATACGATAAAGATGACCAGGAGATGTAACAACTGGTCTATGTAGAAAAGCAGCCTTTTGGTTTTTGGGGTCTGCAATAACAGTTTGCCCGCATCTATAAAAAAATGGGTAATGCCTATGATAAGCGGAGCATACCAGAATCTGGCATCCCATAAAAAAATAAGGGTAAGCATGGCGTGCAGGATAGCATGTATGTACAACTTTCCGGAAGCCAGCTTTTTTTCTTCTTTTTCCCGGACCCAGCGGTCGGTTTGCAATATAAAATCGCCGATGAGGTGTGCCAATAAGAGTTTTAGTAATAGTACCATAGGGCAGAAAGTTTTCAGTGTTCGGTTTTCGGGCTTTGGCAGGTGTGTAAAATATGATTTTGCTTTCGGGAATTACATAATTACCCGGGGGCGTGTTCTATGTAATCTACCTTAAGCCTGTACATACGGTCCAGGGCCATGATTTCGTCCAGATAAGCCCTTTTTTGCCGTTCGCTTACCGTGTTTTGTTTAATGTTTATAAGATCTCCGAGTTCCTGTTGGGAAATTTTCGGGTTGTCAATAGTTAGTTTTACAATTTCGGCGGAGTTTGTGGTCCAGTTATCCATAGCTATAAGCCCGAGGCGGAAATACAGGTTTAACTCCTCGTCTATAGTATGTATCCCGGTTTTTATAGCCAGGTTTTTCTTTTCTTTTTTTAAGGTTTCAAACAATTCCCCCGAAAAAATAAAAGCTCCCCCGTTGGATTCGGAGATCGTGGTCCCTTCGTGGGTTTTGTTTCCTATTCCGATAGCCATTCGTACATCGAGCCCTTTGATCTCTTTCAGACAGGCTTTGATGTAAACTGCTGTTTGAAAAGCGTTGTAATAATCCTGTATTTCTACCTGAAAACTATCGCCCCGGAATATTTCCCAGTATTTGGGCGCCACCGATACATGAGACAGCGTTTCCTTTAATACGGAAAGCCATTGTGCGTTAGAAAGAGCCTCGCGGGAATTGATGATATCTCCGGTTATAACACTGGTCATATAGCAAATATCTGTTAAAAAAGCGATATTTACAAATATCGCTTTTAAAAACGATTTATCTATTTATCGTCTTTTTAAACGATACTTAATTTTATCGTGTAATTAGACGATGTTTAATCAAAAAGGAAGAGACTAGTCAATGATATCTATTTTTATTTTATATTTTTTGGAGATATCTGCCGTGCTTGTAGTAAGGTGTACGGTAGATGCGTGGGCTTGTCTTTCTTTTCGCAGTTCCATACGTTTGATGCTTTTGTGAATACGGTGTAATTCTTTTTCCGAACGTATAATAAGGCCCGGGACATTTACATTTTTGCCGTTATCGTCCTTGGCTACCATAGTAAAATACGAAGAATTACAATGTTTTACGGCACCGGTTTGTATGTTTTCCGCCTCAACCCGTATACCTACTATCATGGAAGAATTCCCTGTAAAATTGATAGACGCTTTCATCGTTACCAGTTCTCCGACCTCTATGGGCTTGAGAAAATCTACCGTATCTACAGAAGCAGTTACACAGTAGGCCCCGGAGTGTTTGGAAGCACATGCAAAAGCGATCTGGTCCAGAAGGGAAAGAATGTATCCGCCGTGTATTTTACCACTGAAATTGGTGTGAGAGGGTAGCATCAGTTCCGAAATGGTGACTTCCGATTCTGCTACGGTCTTAAAAGTAATAGCCATATTTAGAATTTTCTTTGGTGCGGAGAAGGTTCTTCCACTACGTTGGTTACAAAATATTTGGTATCGCCAAGCCAGAAAAAGGTGGTCATACGTTCTACATAATCTACTTTAACGTAGCGCCCCTGGAGTTCTTTGAGGTCTTCTATTACCTCTTTATCCCCGGGCAACACGGAAAAGCTGAATATCTGCGCTCCGGATATTCCCTGGCTGATTTCGCCTTCCCAGGTCTTTACCATAACCCCTTTGTGGCTTATTTTAATCAATTCTCCCGAACGCACCCCTGTACTGTATGGTACAAAATAGATAAAGGCATAGTAAATGAGAAATAAAGCTACAACGGATAGCAGGATAATAATAGCGGCTTTTTTCATATACAGATAGATAAAGTTTTGTTGGTATTATTCGTCTTCCTCGTTTTCGCCGGCACGTCTTACAATAGCTTCGGGGAGTGATTTTTTGGCTTTGGCTCCCATTTTTTTCAGTTTTTCGATGCTGGTAATAATATTACCCCTGCCTTCAAAGAGTTTGTTCATAGCCCCTTTATACTCGGTTTTGGCCTCATCCATTTTTTTGCCTACTTTGGTCAGGTCCGTTACGAATCCTTCAAATTTATCGTAAAGGGCTCCTGCCTGCCTGGCTATATCTATGGCGTTGCGCTGTTGTTTTTCGTTATTCCACATGGTGTCTATGGTCCGCAATGTTGCGAGCAGAGTAGAAGGGGTGACAATGACGATGTTCTTGTCAAAAGCTTTATTGTATAGCGAATTGTCCTGGTTAATCGCGATGGCAAAAGCGGGTTCAATCGGAATGAACATAAGAACGAAATCCGGACTTTCCATTTCGTAGAGGTCTTCATATTTTTTTCCGGAAAGTTGCTCTATGTGTCGTTTTATAGAGTTGACATGTTCTTTCATAAAGAGCTCTTTTTGCTCTTCTTCCGCATTTACAAAACGTTCATAAGCGGTAAGGGATACCTTGGAGTCTATTACCATCTTCTTACCGTCCGGCAGGTGTATAATAACATCCGGGAGTACCCTGGAACCGTCTTCTTTGGTAAAACTCTGTTGTATTTCGTATTCACGTCCTTTTTCCAGGCCACTTTTTTCGAGTACGCGCTCCAGTACCAGTTCGCCCCAGTTCCCTTGCATTTTACTGTCCCCTTTCAGTGCCCTGGTAAGGTTTTCCGCTTCCTGGGTAATCTTCAGGTTCTGGCTTTGCAGGTTTAACAGTTGTTCTCTTAATGCCGAATGTATACTTATACTTTCTTTCTGGCTTTCTTCTACCTTTTTTTCGAAGAGCATGATCTTTTCCTGCAAGGGAGAGAGTATGTTTTTTATATTCTCTTTGTTTTGCTGGGTGAATTTATTACTTTTTTCATCCAGTATTTTATTTGCCAGGTTCTCGAATTCCCGGGTAAATTTTTCCTGGAGTTTTTCTACTTCTTCCTTCTGTTCCTCGTTCTTTTGCCGGAGGTTTTCCAGCTCCGCTTCCCTTCTGGCAAGTTGAAGGCCTGCAGCTTCTTTTTCACGTTGAATATCTGCCTTTTCCGCATGCAGTTTTTCCACATCGCCGCGTAGCCCGTTTATTGCCGATTGCAACTGGTTTTCCCTCTCGGCCCAGGTACTGGTGCGGGTTTTGGATTTTAGTCCCTGTATGTATATACCTGCAAAGACGCCCGCGACAACGGATATGGCAGCTATGATAAAGAGAAGGAGACTTTCAGTCATTTATATGGCTATTTTTTTGATAGGGTATTTATTTCCCAAAGATAGAATTTTTTAATTTACACCGTTAAGCCTGTTATGGCTTATTTAAAAAACAATATACTTGTTATTTTATACGGAAAGTCCCGGTGTTCCGGTCAAATTCAATAAGATCGGGTGGGAAGAGACGTTGAAAACTACCTTTTTCTATCAGTTGGCAGGGAGTGCCGAAATCTGCCCGGTTTTCTGTCATTACCAGCATTTTATCACACAATTGTATGGAGAGGTCAATTTCGTGTGAAGAATAAAGGATACTCTTCCGGGTCTGATGCGCCAGGTCTTTGAGAAGTTTGAGGATGTAAGTTTTGTGATAAACATCGAGGTGAGTGGTGGGCTCATCCAGGATAATTACCGAGGTGTCCTGTGCTATGGCCCTGGCTATCATGACTTTTTGCAGTTGTCCGTCACTCAGGGCATAACATTTCTGGTGTTGTATATTCTCCAGGTTGAGCAGTGCGATGGCTTCTTTTATTTTAAGGGAGTCCCTTTTGGTCAGGTTACCTATCCAGTTCGTATAGGGTTGCCTGCCCAGAGCTATGGTTTCGGCAATGGTAAGGTTCCTGGAAGGCAGCTGTTCGGTGAGTACCAGGCTTATTTTCCGTGCGAGTGCGGTATGGGTATACCGGTTTAAAGGCTTTTGTTCCAGGATTACGCTCCCCGAAAGGGCAGGTTGTATTCCGGAGAGGGTTCGTAACAGGGTAGATTTTCCTATACCGTTTGCACCTATAATCCCGGTAAGTTCCCCACGGTTCAGATTAAACGAGATATCCCGGGCTATTTCGGAAACCTGTTTTCCGGATGTGTAACCGACCGACAGGTTTTCTGCCCGGAGAACTGTGCTCTTAGCTTCGGATGTAATGTTTTCTGTCATGAGGACTTTCCTTATTCCTTCCGTTAAAAGATCATTTTTCGTTTGCGTACCAAAAGCCATACGACTACCGGTGCTCCGACAATAGAGGTAATGGCATTGATAGGTAGGGTATGTTCGTTGGCAGGCCACTGTGCTATGGCATCACATACCAGCATTAAAACCGCCCCGTAAAGAATAACAGCCGGTAATAATATGCGGTGATTGGTGGTATTAAAAACCTGCCGCGTAAGGTGTGGCACTGCAAGTCCTATAAATGCTATGGGCCCTGCAAAAGCAGTAATGCCCCCTGCCAGGATGCTGGTAGCCGCTATGATCAATAACCTGCTTCGCCGGATGTCGGTTCCCATACTTCTGGCATAATTCTCACCGAGTAAAAGGGAATTCAGGCTTTTGAGGGACAACACACTCATTACAATTCCGCTCAAGACCAGTACGGATAGTAATAAAAGTTCATTCCACCCGGTATTTCCCAGGCTTCCGAAAGACCAGAATATATATTGTTGCAGCTTTTCCGCGCTGCTGAAATAAGACAATACGCTCACCACCGCAGAGGTTATGCTGCCAAACATAAGCCCTATGATGAGTATGGCCATCGTATCCCTTACTTTTAAAGATACGGAGATTACGGCAAGAAGTACCAAAAAGCTTCCGGCAGTGGCGGCTATGGCAAAAGAAACGCTACTCAGAAAAAAGGAGATACCCAAGGTAGAGGCCCCCATGATAAGAAGTGCTACACCCAAACTGGCTCCGGAACTGATACCCAGCACAAATGGCCCGGCAAGGGGATTGCGGAACAGGGTTTGCATGAGAAGTCCGCTTACAGCCAGACCGGACCCCGTAAGTACAGCCATAATGGCCTTTGGCACCCTGTAATTTAAAATAATGTAATCCCATGCGTGTTTCTCCGTTTCTCCGTTGAACAATACGGATACGATCTGCCCGAAAGGAATACGGACCGATCCCAGGCTGATGTTTACAAGGAAACACAGAACAAGGAGTAAACCGAATAGTATAAAGGGGATCTTATATGATTTTTCCGGGTTCAAATTATTTACCTGTTTTATTCGTCCAGAGGTTTAAAAAAGAAAGGTTCGTATTCCGGAAGTTTCTCCGGGTGAAAGATGTGAATGAGGTCTTTGAGGATAATATCCGGGCGGTTAGGGCCTAACTCAAAATATAACATTCCCCCTCCGGCTCCCTTGGTTTTGCTGTAGGTATATATCGTTTTCTCCCGGAAAGGCTTAAACTCCCTGTAATGTGGGTTGGTTGCTTTGAGCTCTTCATATCCTGTAAACAGGGTAGGGGATATCCAGAAATCAGCTTCGGCGGCCTTGTCCAGGACACTTTCGAAATTAAGGAAGAGACTTCCTGTATCGTCCGTATCTTCCCAGAGATAATCTCCTCCGGCATCCTTTATGAATTGTGCGGCCCAGCTTTTCCCCCCGGGCAGTATCCACACGTCTTTATGCATGGCGCCGCTTAGTACAGTGGGTTTTTCCTTAATGTCCCCGGCCAGTTTTTTGGCATGGAGATATTCGTTTTCGATATGGGTGAAAATACTGTCTGCTCGGGATTCTTTACCGAAGAAAGGGGCGAAGAATTTGATCCATTCGGCTTTTCCGAGTGGGGATTCTTCTACCCAGTCCCCGTTAAAAGCTACCGGAATCCCGGATTTTTTTATGGTTTCGTAGGCTTTGTTGCCACCGTTGAGAGCAAAACCTACAACTACATCGGGCTGTAAGTTTATAAGTACTTCCGTATTGATACTTTCGTTATTTCCCAGTTCCTTTATGCGGCCGTTGTCCACATTTTTCCGGGTCTTTTCGGATGATATGTACCGGGTAGCCGGGAATCCGGTCAGAAGGTCTTCCGTGCCAAGTGCTTCCAGGGCAGGAATATGTGTTGTGGAAGTTACCACGATGCTTTGCACAGGGATTTCTACCCGTACATCATAATCTATGCTATCCGGAACAGATTTACCTTTTTCCGTGAGTATATAGGTGAAACTTTCGCTGGAATCCGGCCAGGGAGCGGTTACTTTTATCCGGGTATAGGTGTCAAAGCGGGTAATCTGGAACCCCTTGGCGTAGTTCACCCGGATTTCCGTACCCTCTTTGCCGGAAATCTGTGGTTTTTCCCTTTTACAGGCAAACAGGCAGAGGGATAACAGGACAGTTATAGTAAAGGTTCGAATCATACTTCAAAAGTAAGATAAATTATGCAATGCGTATAATTGTGGTGATGCCCGATAGTTCCGAAGCGGAAGGGGGAAAATGCAAAAGGGAATCAAAAATTATGTATATGCAACTAAGAAAATAGGATTTTACGCACCACTTTCAGGATAGGAAGGAAGAGTTAAAACAGGTCTCCGGGAAAATTATCTTTGCTAAGTTAACCCTTTGTTAAATCTTCTATAGACACTCCGAATGTTTGTGTATTTTAGCACGAAAGTTTCTAATTAACTAAAATAATCACTTAAACCACAAACGAAATGATGAAACATTTAATGGAAAAAGTCCTGGTGGTTATTGCTTTCTTCTCTATCAGTGCATATGCACAGGAAGCCGATGACAATAACCAGGGGCTGTTTGACGAATTTATGTATAACCGGGGCAATACTTATCGCTCTGCTTCCGGTGTCCCCGGCCCGGAATACTGGCAGAATGGTGCCGATTATAAAATTGAAGCGGAACTGGACGATGAGGCCGATTATCTGAAAGGAAAGATCACCATCACATATCACAACAACAGTCCGCAGCCTTTGGATTTCATCTGGCTTCAGATGGATCAGAACCGTTTTACGGAGGATTCCAGAGGAACTTTAACCACCCCTATCGAAGGAAACAGGTATTCCGGAGATGTAGACGGCGGATATAAAGTATCGGGTGTAACTGCTAAAGCGGGACGCAGGGGAAAAGCGTCTTCCGAATATATCATCACGGATACCCGTATGCAGGTGTTCTTTAACGAACCTGTTCCTGCAAAAGGGGGAGAAGCTACCATATCTATGAACTTCGAGTTCAAAATACCGGAAAAAGGTATGGACAGAATGGGGCGTCTTAATATGAATAAAGGTGTTGTGTATTCCCTGGCACAATGGTACCCCAGGGTTGCCGTTTTTGACGATATCAAGGGATGGAATGTGGAACCTTATCTCGGTGCTGGTGAATTTTACCTGGAATACGGAGATTTCGATTATAAAGTTACCGTTCCTTACGACCATATCGTAGTAGGGTCCGGAGAGTTGGTGAACGCCGGCGATGTGCTGACCAAAGAACAGCAGAACCGGATGAAAAAGGCTTCGGAAAGCGATGAAACCGTATATATTGTTACTCCGGATGAAGTGGGAAACACTTCAGCTACCCGGCCAAAACAAGATGGCAAGATTACCTGGCATTTTAAAATGAAAAATACCAGGGACATTGCTTTTGCAAGTTCGAAAGCATTTATATGGGATGCGGCACGTATCAATCTGCCCAGCGGAAAAAAAGCGATGGCACAATCCGTATATACCGATGAGAGCGATGGCGAGATGGCCTGGACACGTTCTACGGAATATACCAAAGCTTCTATTGAGCACTATTCCAAAATGTGGCATGAGTATCCTTATCCTGTGGCTGTAAATGTTGCTTCTAACGTAGGAGGTATGGAATACCCCGGAATTGTTTTCTGTGGATACAAGGCAAAAACCGCCGGGTTATGGGGAGTTACCGATCACGAATTCGGTCATATCTGGTTCCCGATGATCGTAGGTAGCAACGAAAGACGTTACGCATGGATGGATGAAGGATTCAATACCTTTATCAACCACTACAGTACGGAAGCTTTTAATAACGGTGAATATCCTTCAAGGTTAGAAGCCAGAAGGTTGGTTGGCTGGCTTACGGATAAAAGCCGGGAGAGTATCTCTACCTATCCGGATGTTGCACAAAGTCATAACCTGGGTATGATAGCATATTACAAACCGGCCATAGGGCTAAAAATGCTCCGGGAATATATTTTGGGACACGAGCGTTTTGACAATGCTTTCCGGGCATATATCAAAGCATGGGCATACAAGCACCCGCAACCGTCAGACTTTTTTAATATTATGGAAAATGTTGCCGGAGAAAACCTGAACTGGTTCTGGAAAGGCTGGTTTTACGGTAATGACAACATAGACCTTTCATTGGATGGTGTTCGCCAGATAGACGGAGGATATCTCCTTAACTTCGGTAACAGGGGAGACCTGCCGATGCCAGTAGTTTATGAAGTTACTTATGCTGACGGAAGTAAGGAAAGAAAAACACTTCCTGTTGAAGTATGGCAACGTGGAGCAGCATGGACTCACCTGCTGAAAGTGGATAAGGAAATAAAGAAAATAGAGATAGATCCGGATAAGGAACTTCCGGATGTAAATATCTCCAACAATAGCTGGCCGTCCGAATTTTAACCGGATAGCAAGCAGGTAAAGAAAAAACCGCGGGTCATTTAAAAGATCCCGCGGTTTTTTTATATTGTTTTTTGTGATTTAGTTTTCGTTTTCTTCTCCTTCCTGCTCATCCGGCCATTCGAAAAAACTAAATATGCAATTCCCGTATTTCTTTTCAAAGCTGAAATAAGGCAGATGTTCCATTTTTGTAAATTTGGAGTGTTCCACGATAAGAAAACCACCTTCTTCCAGTAGGTCGTTAGCAAAGACGAGCTCCGGTATCCGGGCGAATTCTTCCGGGGCCATTTCGTAAGGAGGGTCAGCAAAAACGATATCCGTTTTGGTACGTACCTTGTCCAGAAAACGGAATACATCACTTCTAACGGCACGTATGGGGAGATCCAGCTCCCGGGATGTTTTCTGTATAAACTGCACACAACCCGGATGGGCATCTACACTGGAAACGGCCTGACATCCGCGGCTGGCAAATTCATAACTGATATTGCCCGTGCCCGAAAAAAGGTCGAGAACAGTTATTTCCTGCAGGTAAAAGCGATTTTCAAGAATATTGAAAAGTGCTTCTTTTGCAAAGTCCGTTGTGGGACGGACAGGTAGTTTTTTCGGGGCCATTAACCGTTTCCCCTTATATTTTCCTGAGATAATGCGCATTTTTAAAAAGAATTTACGGAGATAAACTCCTTGTGGGGCTCCAGAAGTTCTATTCCTCCCGCCAGGTGATAACGACAATGGTTATTCCCGAAGTGTACGTTTCTTATATAGGTGTATGCTATAGTGTACAAGGCATCACCTTCATGAATTTCACCGAGGAGGTAGAGCGGAAATTCATCCGGATTGAGTTCCAGTTGCTCGGCGGTGAACAGGATGTAATAGATAAAATCCTCTTTGTTAGTGTATGTAAATGTATTGTATAATAATAATTTTCCGTCCCTGAGCACCACAATTTCAAAATGTTCTTTCTCCACATGAACATACATGCTTGTGCCCTTTCCGGAATTATTCTGCAATAGGGTTTCTGTGAGGATGCTGGAAAAATGACGGTATTCGAATTCTCCGAAACGGTCAAAAATATAGTTATTGATGTTTACAAACGGAATGTAAACATTGATTAGTCCCAAAGAACCGATGTCGTCATACGTAATAAAATCGGTCTCAAATATCTTTACATCGAATTTCAGATATTCGGAAAGATTTTTATCACTGAAAAGGGGTTTCGGAACAAATGTTGACAGGTTATTGTTGTGAATGACATATACCTTTTTAAAAGGTTGTTCCAGTATTTCCAGTTCCCCGAACAACTTTTCCGTTTCCTTGAGCATTGCCTGGGGAGTTGTTACTTCTGCGAAAGGATGGTGTTCCAGTGAAAAAATGGTTTTACTGAGACCGTCCAGTATACAAAAAGAAAGTCCACTCAAGCTTACCTGAATGGACAATTCGTTATAATTAGTTGTAGTATATGTACTAATCTCTCTTTTTTGAATCATAAATCATTGGCCAGTTACCCGTTGTTTTTACCTCGTTCATGGAACCTACGATTATTTCCGGTCCGTTTACATCATCTACGGAGATAACTTGTTTTTCTCTGGCTACAAGATCTTTAGGTTGGTCGTGGAGTATGACATCCTTGTCTACTTTTGCCTCGAAAACGGAAGCCTGGAATCCACTTCTGCTGATAGTCCCTGCTTTCATGGCAAACTTCTCGTTGTTAGGAGCATAAGGTATATCCATCAGGGTTTTATAGCGATCGGAATTTTTGAACAGCGAATCTTTTACTGCGACAAAACCTAAGGTGTCGATAATTTTTGCCTCTTTTGGCATATCAATTCTATATACCGGATCGTACTCTACCCAACTGGTATCTCTTTGTTGTATAATTGCAAACTCGGCTGTGTCTATAAACTTAATCAGACCATTGAAATCCTTGGCGAATTTACCTGTAACGGCACGGTATGCTTCCTGGGCGTCCCTGATTTCCTTTAGTTTGTTGATAACCTTGGCATAGCGCTCTTTCTTCACTTTGTCAAATTCAATAGGGTCGTTAACAGACCTGTAAATTTTGTAGGCGAAGAAAATACTCAGGAGCCATAAAGCAATTTGTATCGCTGTTTTCATTTTAATCTTTTTGATTTTAGTTTAAAGAGGTTTTACGCAAAACTACAATTTTTTTTTATTCAGAAAAGTTTTTCCCCTTAAAAATGAGTTCGACCTTCCAAAGTTGGAGATTATCTGGTAAAGATGCAAAAATCATTCCTTTTTTCTGCCTTTTTCTGAAAATGTATTTAAAAGAGTTCGGGTATCTGCGATCTGGTTAATCGTAAATCTATTTGTACTTTTGACGGAAGAAGCGATTTTTATGAATGCACCTTTGTTTTACAGAACCATAATAAAAACATTTCCACATACACCTACCCTGAAACAGGAAATGGCACTCCAGCAGTTGTCAGAGTATATTTTTTCGGTAGCGGACGATAAAATATTTCTTTTAAAAGGATATGCCGGAACCGGAAAGACAACGATTATAGGAGCATTGGTAGATAACATGCGTGGCAATTTCAAAAAAACCGTTCTGCTTGCACCGACGGGACGTGCCGCGAAGGTAATTACTTCGTATGCGGGAACCACGGCCTTTACCATTCACAAGAAGATATATTTCCCGAAAAAGGAAAAAGGCGGCGGGGTTAAGTTTGTGCTACAGCCCAATAAACACCGGGATACCTTATTTATTGTTGACGAAGCTTCTATGATACCCGATCTGCCCGGAGATTCCAAATTGTTTGAAAACGGCTCTCTTCTGGATGACCTTATGCAGTACGTTTATTCCGGGCATAACTGTAAACTGATGCTTATAGGAGATACGGCACAGTTACCCCCGGTTAACCTGGATATAAGCCCTGCTCTGGACGAAAATACACTCTCCCTGCATTACAATAAAGAGGTGTACAAAGTAGAATTGGATGAAGTGGTCCGGCAACAACTGAATTCCGGAATATTGTACAATGCCACGAATATACGGGAATGCCTTGCCGGAGACAGTGTTTTTGATTTCAGGTTCGAACTGGACGATTTTAAGGACATAATACGGCTTACCGACGGCTATGAAATACAAAACGCCATAGACGAAGCATATGGTAAGAACGGGAAGGAAGAAACCGCTATTATAGTAAGGTCCAATAAGAGGGCTAACCTGTATAACCAGCAGATCCGGAACAGGATACTGTTTCTCGACAACGAACTGGCAACAGGAGATTATCTCATGGTTGTCAAAAACAATTATTTTTGGGTGAAAGCCACGAGCGAAGCGGGTTTTATAGCTAACGGGGATATTATAGAAGTGCTGGAGATATTCGGTATTAAAGAACTTTACGGGTTTAAGTTTGCCGAGGTAAAGGTCCGTATGGTCGACTACCCCGACATGCCTCCGCTGGAAACCGTATTGCTGCTCGATACTATCCACGCGGAAACTCCGTCATTGCCTTATGAAGATTCCAACAGGCTTTATCAGGAGGTCATGCAGGATTATGAAGAAGAAACATCCAAGTATAAGAAATTCCTGAAAGTAAAGAACAACAAATATTTCAACGCTCTACAGGTTAAATTTTCCTATGCCATTACCTGTCACAAAAGCCAGGGAGGGCAATGGGATACCGTTTTTATAGAACAGCCTTATCTTCCGGACGGCATTAACCGGGATTACCTGCGGTGGTTATACACGGCAGTGACCCGTGCAAAGAACAAACTCTATCTCATAGGTTTTAAAGATGATTTTTTTATAGAAGGATGATTTCTTATTTTTGGAAATAAGGTAAAACAAGTACGCATGATAACAACCGAAACCATTATTAGTATATTTCTGGGGATAGGACTTGCAGCCAGTGTAGGCTTTCGTGTTTTTTTACCTTTACTGGTGTTGAGCTTTGCTTCCTATTTTGGTATGTGGGAGCTCAATGAAAGCTGGCAATGGCTCGGAGGGCTTCCCGCGCTTATTATATTAAGTGTGGCGGTTATTGCTGAAGTTTTTGCATACTACATTCCCTGGGTAGATAATTTACTGGACGGTATAGCCCTTCCCCTGGCCGGTCTTGCAGGTACGTTAGCAGTAGTATCCACCACAGCAGGCCTGGATCCGGCTATGACCTGGACCATAGCACTGATCGGGGGAGGAGGAACTGCCACGGCTATTAAAGGAGCATCTTCTGCCACACGGCTTACATCTTCCGTAACTACTGCAGGGCTTGGCAACCCGATAATTTCTACCATAGAAACCATAATTTCCGCAATCCTGTCGGCCATTTCCATATTTCTTCCCATGGTAGCTGTAATATTCGTTATTGTAATTCTGTTTATAGTATTCCGTTTTTACCGGAGAATACGTCCCGGAAGACGGAGATAGGCAGGTGTCCGTTTTGATGTTCGTCCGTTTTCTGACTGCGAAAAAACATATGGTAATAATTTTCCCGGCTAACTGGAAATAATTATTTTTGATCTTTGAATTTAAAAGTCCCGGCAGAGGATATATCCGTTCTTTTTTATAAGAGTATATGACAAAAAATTAATTTCGATAACTCCTCGATTTGTACCCCTTCCCGATAGAGTCATCGGGACTAAAGAAAGCCTGATTTTCCAGGAAACCAGGTGAAAATAATTTTTGTCATATATTAAACCGTTCTTTGTTAAACGGTTGCTAAAAGAAAGACATGTTAAAAAAAATCTTTCGGGGCAAAGCCAGGTAATGAATAAGGGTATTAAAACTTCGGATTTTCCTGCTTTAGGCATAGAAACTCCGTTTTATTCGACAATTAGTATATGAAGATCATAGCAATGATACCGGCCCGCTACGCAGCTACCCGTTTTCCGGGGAAGCTGATGCAGGACCTCAATGGAAAACCCGTAATCCTGCGAACCTATCAGGCAACGGTGGAAACCGGACTTTTCGATGATGTTTTTGTGGTTACGGACAGTGATATTATTTATCAGGAAATTACCGGTAACGGAGGAAAAGCCATAATGAGTATACGAGAGCACGAATGTGGAAGTGACAGGATCGCGGAAGCAGTTGAAGGACTGGATGTGGATATCGTAGTTAACGTGCAGGGAGACGAGCCTTTTACCGAGAGAGAGAGCCTTGGTAAAGTTATAGAAGTCTTCCGCGAAGATCCGGAGAAAGAAATAGACCTGGCGTCTCTCATGACAGAGATCAAAGACTGGGATGAGATAAGCAATCCCAATATCGTAAAGGTAATTGTAGACCACCGCAGTTTTGCACTTTACTTCTCACGTTCCCCCATACCATATCCCAGGGCAAAAGAAGTGGGGGCCAGGTATTTTAAACACAAAGGTGTCTATGCTTTCCGGAAAAGTGCCATTATGGACTTTTACCGCCTGCCCATGTTGCCACTTGAAGCTTCCGAAAAGATAGAAGCGATACGTTACCTGGAATACGGGAAAAAAATAAAAATGGTAGAAACCGGAGTAGAAGGAATAGAAATAGATACTCCCGAAGATCTGGAAAGAGCAAAAAAAGTATGGAAGTAAATTACCGTGACGTTAAAGTAATTGGTTTTGATGCGGACGATACCCTATGGGTAAATGAAACATATTTCCGGGAAGCCGAACAGAAGTTTGCCCGGCTGTTGTCGCATTACGAGACAGAGAATAAAATAGACCAGGAACTGTTTAAAATGGAGATAGAAAATCTCCATCTGTACGGGTACGGTGTTAAGGGCTTTGTGCTTTCCATGATAGAAAGCGCTATAGATCTTTCCAACGGAAAAATAACCGCCGCAACCATATCGAAAATTCTGCATCTGGGTAAAGAGATGATCTCAAAACCCGTGGAATTACTGGATGGAGTGGAAGAAGTACTTCATGTACTCCACGATAAATACAGGCTTATAGTACTTACCAAAGGAGATCTTCTCGATCAGGAGCGAAAAATGGAACGGTCCGGACTTTCGGAATACTTTCATCACATAGAAGTGCTCAGCGACAAAAAAGAAGAAAATTACCGGAATTTGCTGGAGCACCTGGAAGTAAAAACCGAAGAATTTCTTATGATCGGAAATTCTTTAAAATCGGATGTATTACCTCTGGTGAACATAGGGGCACATGCGGTTCACGTACCTTTTCATACTACCTGGGTACACGAAACCGTAAAAGAGAGTGAAAATAACGGAGGGTATAAGACTCTTAACAACATTAAAGAAATATTGAACTTTTTGTAGTGTTTAGAAAATCGGAGAAGATAAACCGGAAGCGGAAAGAACACTTTCGGTTTTTTTGTCTCGATTGCGAAGAAGATACTGCCTGTTTTCCGGAAAAGACTATAAAGAAATAGAACAAGGTGTGCAATACCGAGGGGTTTAAACCGTCCGAAAGGGGATGATATTATCCATTATCCGGTGATCTCTCGGGTACGGTTTACCTCTTTATCATATGCAGGAAGTTTTAGGTTAAAAGATACCGCCCCCTAAAATACCTTTCAAGCAGGTATTACAAAAAGACGGTAAGAAATGGATTCCCATATCGGTGCATATACATCACCGTATTGATGGGATTGCCGGCCAGTTCCGGAAAGAATTGAATAAATAGAACACAAAAAGCAGAGTTATGAATTTTAGAAATTTTCCTATGGTGCCCAGGGTTATCTTTGGCCGTGGCAGTTTTGACCAGTTGGAAGAGATAATTGCTCCCAAACGTACCAAAACAGATTCACCGTTTATTTTTCTAGTAGATGATATTTTTGAAAATACCGATCTGGAAAAAAGAATACTGCTACATAATAAAGATAAAATTATTTTTGTCAATGCCGGGACGGAGCCCAAAACATCACAGGTAGATGCCCTTAAGGACCGGATCACAGAGGAATTTGACTTATTGCCTTCGGGAATAATAGGCATTGGCGGAGGAACGTTAATGGACCTGGCCAAAGCAGTAGCCATCATGCTTACTAACCCCGGATCTTCTGCAGATTACCAGGGATGGGATTTAGTGAAAGTTCCGGCATTGTACCATGTCGGGGTCCCGACCATTAGTGGTACAGGAGCCGAAGTTTCCAGAACTACGGTGCTGACCGGCCCGGAGAAAAAACTGGGTATTAATTCGGACTACACACCTTTTGATCAGGTGGTGCTGGACCCGGACCTATCTGCAGGTGTGCCTTTAAACCAATGGTTCTATACCGGAATGGACTGCTATATTCATTGTATAGAGTCGTTAACAGGAACCTATCTCAATGCTTTCAGTCAAAGTTATGGCGAAAAGTCCCTGGAGCTTTGCAACGAAGTTTTTCTTAACGGTTCGCTCCCCGAAGAAGAATCCAGGGATAAACTGATGATGGCTTCCTGGCACGGAGGTATGAGCATTGCCTATTCACAGGTGGGAGTAGCACATGCCATGAGTTATGGCTTGTCCTATTTGCTGGGAACCAGGCATGGTGTAGGAAATTGTATTGTTTTTGATTACCTGGAAGAATTTTACCCGAGTGGCGTAAAGCGGTTTAAGAAAATGGTCGACAGGCACGGTGTGGAGATTCCAAGAGGAGTATGTACGGCTCTGACGGATACGGAATTTGACACCATGATTAACGTATCCATGGGAATGGTACCGCTATGGGAAAATGCCCTGGGTAAAGATTGGCAGAAGGTCATTACCCGGAAAAAATTAAGAGAGATGTACGAAAAGATGTAAAAAACGCATTCGGAAAAATATGTAGAAACACCCGTAGTTATAAAGGCTTCGGGTGTTTTTTTGTCAATATTCCCGAATGAATTTTACAATTTCTTCGATCAGTCTGGTTCGGCCTCTTTCGGGACGGTCGAGAAATAAATAATGGGTTCCGGGAATAGTTACAACTCGTTTTTCATGGATATTAAGGTCTTTGTCCATAGCTTCTATATCCTCCGGTCTCGACCAGAAATCCAGTTCGCTTCGCATAATGAGAGAGGGAGTGGTTATGTCTCCGGCATCCCAGTATTTTTTACCGTTAGACATATAAAAGCTTTCTTCCCGGTACCCGCCGGGTACGATCATGGTGTCCCGTAGCGACGAAAGCTCTACGGCAGTTTCAGCATAAGCATCCGCAATGCGGGAATCCCTCCATTCATCCTTATCGGTAAGTGGTATGGTAGAGGTCCATTGCCTGGTGAGCGCATCTTTTGCAGATTTCCGGAAAAATCCCTGCTTGTTAAAGACTAAAGAATCTTTATCCGATTGGAAATACCGTTTTAATTCCCAGGGAGCATCCACACCATACAAGGAATTCAGAGAAATAAAATGTGCTAGTTTTTCGGGATACGTGGTTGCGTAATAACCACCCCAATGTCCCCCGGTTGCCCATCCGAAATATGAGACCTTGTCGGTATTTTCGCGTTTCCGGATAAAATCAACGGCTGCGTTGATATCTTTTGCGGCTTCCTTATAACTGCCCGTCACCAGGGTGGAGTCGGAAAAATCATAATCCGGAAGGGTGGATTTTTCCCAGCCACGTATATTCAACAGGTATACTTTAATGCCCTTACGTGCAATATCCGCTGCCAGTGATCCGTCCGGAACTTTAAGATCAAACGAAGCTATGGCGCCCGGACCTCCGCCGTGTACCATAAGCAAAGGGTAGCCATTAGCAGAATTATGACTTGTTGCCGATACTTCCCGAAGATGTAATTCCACATTATCCTGTCCTTTTATAAAATGATCCTTTCTCCTCAGGTCTTCTGTTCCTTTTTTGCCCGGAAAACAGGAAACAAGGAGAAAACAAAAAAATATCAGGGGCAAAAACTTTGCTGTACGATCTTTCATATGCATATATATTTTAAACATGAGATTTTCAGAGTAGAAATAAAGATAATAAAAAGCGACGTTTTTTTCGGAAACCGGTTTTTGTTTAAAACATGAAGTGTTGAAAAATGGTATGAAATAGAAAAATGAATGAAAAAAGGGCAAAAAAAAATTAATGGATATTTTTTTGTAATATATTCAAAATCAGTGTGTAAAATATTTTTAATTATTTATAATTAAGTACAAACGAATACAAACGAAAGTAATCGTTTAACTACCGATTAAGCGATAGCAGTGATTTTAAGTTTGTTCCGTTGGATGTTTAAAGTCCGGCAATACAAATTGTTTAACTATAAAATCATATAACTATGAATGCAATCAGAAACAAAGTACAGTTAATCGGTAGGTTAGGGCAGGACCCGGAATTTGTTAATTTTGAAAACGGGGGCAGGTTAGCCAGGTTTTCTATGGCTATTAACGATAACTATAAAGACAAAAACGGTGAAAAAGTAGAGCGTACCTATTGGCATAATATAATAGTACGCGGCGGCCTTGTGGATGTCGTGGAAAGTTATGTTTCCAAAGGGAAAGAGATAGCCGTCGAAGGCAAGCTTGCCACCCGTACCTGGGAAGACGAAAAAGGAAACAAGCGGCACATAACCGAAATAGTTTGTAGTGAACTACTTTTGCTGGGTAAATAAGCTGGTAAAAAATGCCCGTAGAAATGCTATCGGACAATCCTGTAGCTACGGGCATTTTTCTCCATACGGGTTTGGTGTTCGTGAAATATTACGGACATTTGATAACGATTAGAACAATGTATTTTTAGTTGGATCTTATGACAGATACAAAGCGTACATATCAGTATTTGAAAACACATTTTGGTTATGACAGTTTTCGTCCTAACCAGGAACAGATAGTAAACGATATATGTAACGGCAAAGATGTCCTAGCCATTATGCCGACGGGTGGAGGGAAATCCCTGTGTTTCCAGTTACCTGCCCTATTGATGGAAGGAACGGCCATAGTGATATCGCCGCTCATAGCATTGATGAAAGACCAGGTAGATGCACTTCGTGTAAACGGTGTGGAAGCTGCCTGTTATAATAGTAATCAAACCTCCGAAGAGCAATCCGGGTTATGGGAAACGCTCCGGAACGGAAAATTGAAATTGCTTTACGTGGCACCGGAAAGTCTGCAACAGATCATGCCTGTACTTTCCGGATGTACTATCAGTATGATAGCAGTAGACGAAGCCCATTGTATATCGGCCTGGGGCCATGATTTTCGTCCTGCTTATACCAGGCTTAGCGATTTGAAAAATTGTTTTCCCGGGATTCCCGTAGCGGCATTTACGGCAACCGCCGACGCGTCCACCAGGGAAGATATCATCCGGCAACTCGATATTCCCGAAGCAGCGCAATACGTAGCGTCTTTTGACCGGGAAAATATTTGTCTGGAAGTACGCCCCGGGAATAATCGCCTGAGACAGATCATTAATTTTCTGAAGGAGAGGCCGGACGAGAACGGAATTATCTATTGTCTGAGCCGTAAAGCCACGGAAAAACTGGCTGCCAAATTACAGCAAAACGGTTTTGAAGCAGGCGCGTACCACGCGGGAATGTCTTCGGGTCTGCGCACGTCCGTACAGGAAGATTTTATAAACGACCGTATAGGCATAGTTGTGGCTACTATAGCTTTTGGTATGGGGATAGATAAGAGCAACGTGCGCTGGGTTATTCACTATAACATGCCGAAAAACATAGAAGGATATTACCAGGAAATAGGTCGTAGTGGCCGTGACGGACTACCGGCACATGCACTTCTGTTCTACAGTTTTGCAGATGTAATACAACAACGGAAGTTTATGGAAGATTCTCCTACAAGGGATTTTCAACTGGCGAAACTGGAACGCATGCAGCAATTTTCGGAAACATTGCACTGTCGCAGAATAACTTTACTCAATTATTTTGGGGAACAACTGTCCGAAGATTGCGGTAATTGCGATGTATGTATGTCACCTCCCAGATATTTTGACGGAACACTGCTCTCGCAGAAAGTATGTTCGGCTGTAGCCAGGTTAAAGGAAAGAGAAGCTCTCGGAATGCTGACCGATGTTCTTCGGGGAGCACAAAATGCCGCGGTTTTGGAAAAAGGATATGACAAAGTAAAGACATACGGAGCAGTGAAAGATGTCTCCTGGAAAGATTTACAACAATATATCATCCAGATGATCAACCAGGGGATACTGGAGGTTAGGTTTCATGAAAACGGGAGATTGCTGTTGACATCCCTGGCAAAAGAAATACTTTTCAAAGACAAGAAAGTGAGACTGGCAGCCCTCGTACAAGAGAAAAAAGCACCGGCCAAAACAGGCAAAAGCAAAGTTGAAGATACTCTTTTCCTCAAACTCAGGGAACTGCGTTCTGCAATTGCGGCGGAGGAAAAGGTACCCGCTTATATCGTTTTCAGCGATGCTACCCTGAAGGATATGGAAGCCAAACTACCCTCCGACAAGGAAGAATTCGAAGATGTTGCAGGGGTAGGACAGGCCAAGAAAGAGAAGTATGCGGGGCGGTTTCTCAAAGTCATTGAAAAATACCGGCAATCTCTTCAAAAACAAATGCCTACGCACGACCAGACTTTTGCACTATACAAAGAAGGCCTTACGATAGAGGAAATAGCAGAAAAGCGGGACATTAAGACAGACACCGTTATGGGGCATTTGTTGAAAAAGAATGAAGAAGGAGAAGATATAGATCTTACACAATTCGTTTCACAGGAAGAAATACAGGAAATGGAAAAAGCCAGGGAAAAACTGGAAGCTCCCGACGCTCTTCGTCCGTACTTTGACTATTTTGAAGGAAAAATGCCGTACTGGAAGATACGGTACGGGCTTTACCTGAGTTCTACCTGATCAAAGTGAAGCACGTCATATTTTTAAATGTCCCTGTTTTATAAGTATGACAAAAAGATGTACCACGGATTGAGCCTTAAACTCTTTTTTCAGTTTCTTGATTTCCTTTTCTATAGTACTGAGACTGTTTGGGGTGATCTCCCTTTTCTTTAAATATTGGGCAATTTCCTGCTGCTGATAGCCATCGGCCATTTTCTTGATGATGATCTTTTGTATCCTGTTCATATTAAAATAACGCAATAATGTTCTCTTCTGATGTATAGATTTCGTGAAACTAATTCACTTTCCACCGGAGCGTACCGGAGATAACCGACCGACACCAATCCGGGTGTCCGGTCTATGGAATTTTATATTCCAGTTTGTTTATTATTAGAGTATAACTTCCAAAATACGATTTTATGATTTTCGGACAGCTTATTTTTTGCCGAACGAAACTTTTAATCAAAGTTATTGGAGGTTTTTGACGGATTTACACACGAAATCGTGTCGAAACTATAGTTTTGGTTAAAACATGTAACCCGGTGGCTTCGATACACCCTTCGCTGCGCTTGGGCACTCAGCCGCCTACGCTCTGGCCCAAACCTGCAACTGAAACCTGCAACCTGGAACTCTACACCCCGCGATACTCCGAAGGTGCTACCCCTTTACAGCGCTTAAAGATCCGGTGGAAATAGGAAAGACTGTTAAAACCGGAAGCGTAGCATACATCGGAAATTGACCGGGAAGTATTTTCCTCCAGCAGTGTCTTGCAGGCGAAACTTATCCGGATGTCATTCAGGAATTCAACAAAGGATTTTCCTGTTTTTACCTTGAAATACCGGCAAAAGGCGGTTTTGTTCATTCCGGCATAAAAAGAGATCTCTGTGAGCGACAGTTCTTCCTGGAAGTGAAGCATGATGTACTGAAGTATTTTATTGAGCTTTTTGTCCCCCGAATTAAATTGATCAATCCATGCGGGAGTGGCCAGGTGTATCTTTTCTTTTTGTTGCAGATGGTACAATATTCGCAAAAAGAAGAGCGTGTTTTCCTGAATATTACCGTTTGTGGTCTTCCGGAAAATTTTATAGGCCTTTTTTCCGGGCGAAGGGAAGAACAAGCCTGTAACAGAATGTTTTATCAGAGAGGAAATATAGCCGAATTCAATGGAATTTTCATAAAACCCCCGGATAAACTCATCTCCGAAATGTACGACGTAAGCTTCGGAAACCTCTTCGTCTCCGGAAGAAAGGGCAACCGGTGAAGTTTCAAACATATGTGGCAGGTGCGATCCGATCAGGAATACGTTTCCCGGTTGATAAGGCCCGATATGGTCCCCCACATAAACCGTCCCCCTGCCTTTGGAAATATATACCAGCTCGTATTCCGGATGGTAATGCCAGAGTTTCAGGAACTCCTTTTCCCGGTGGAGTGAAACTTTAAAATTTGTTTCCAGGTTTTTATGCAGGAAATGTAAATCCATCTGCTGTTTTTTAATAACACTGCATTAATGCAAATATCGTACAACTCAGAGCAAATATATAGGAACTTTTCATTGAAAAAACCATTTACTTTTGAAATTTCAGGAATATGGTTCTCCCGGAGGGATAAAGAATAAACCCCGGAAGCGCAGCACATCATTTTGTAAATACTATTTTTTATTACATAATCATTGGAACGATTTTTAAAAATACACCCTAAGGATAACGTAGTCGTGGCCCTTACGGATCTGAACAAAACGGACAAGGTAGTCATAGAAGGCAAAGAGCTGGAATTGACAGAAGACGTCCCTGTGAAACACAAATTCACCCTGGAGCCGATGAAAGAAGGAGATACTGTGTATATGTACGGTGTCCCTGTCGGAAAAGTGGTTGCTGCGCTTCCTGCCGGGAGCATGCTTACTACCGAAAATACCAGGCATGTGGCAGCGCCCTACCGGATAGGTACGCAGGAGTATAAATATAAACAACCATCGGTAGACCGGTACACCCATCGCACTTTTCAGGGCTTTCACAGAAAAGACGGCCAGGTTGGTACGGGTAATTACTGGCTGTTTGTGCCGTTGGTTTTTTGCCAGAACCGGAACCTGAAAATATTACAGGAAGCCCTGGAAACCGAATTGGGGTTCCGTAAAGAGAACCCGTATAAACTCCAGGTAAGGGAACTCGCCGGAAAATTTAACGGTATGGCCAGGGAAACCGGGAATACCATAGAAACACCGAAGATATTCCCTAATGTAGACGGTATAAAATTCCTTACACATGAAGGAGGGTGCGGTGGTACAAGACAGGATGCACAATTATTGGTCAACCTGCTGGCAGGCTATATCCGGCATCCTAATGTTGCCGGGGCAACGGTGTTAAGCCTTGGATGTCAGCATGCGCAAATGTCCATGCTCGAAGAAGCCCTGGGGCGGGGAGGGGGAGAATCCGGTAAGCCGCTGCTCTTTTTCGAACAGCAAAAATATCCGTCCGAACATGTCATGTTGGAGGAAATCATTCAGGCGACTTTTGACGGACTGGTAGAAGCAAATAAAAATTACAGGCAACCGGCACCGTTGAATAAACTTACCCTGGGACTGGAATGCGGTGGTTCTGACGGTTTCTCCGGGATTTCCGCCAACCCCCTGATAGGAGTAGTGGCAGATCGAATTAATGCCCTGAAAGGAAAAAGCATTCTTTCCGAATTTCCGGAGCTATGCGGGGTGGAACAGGATCTTATAGATCGGTGTATGCAAAGAGAGACTGCCGAAAAGTTTGTTCGCCTGATGGAGAATTACGAAGCGAGGGCCCATGAAGTAGGCTCCGGATTCGATATGAACCCTTCCCCGGGAAATATCCGGGACGGATTGATCACGGATGCCATAAAATCTGCCGGAGCAGCTACAAAAGGCGGGAGAAGCCCGGTAGCCGATGTACTGGATTATGGCGAATACGCCACCAGGGAAGGCCTTAATCTTCTCTGTACGCCGGGTAACGATGTGGAGTCTACTACAGGACTGGCAGGCTCCGGGGCGAATATTATTCTTTTTTCCACAGGACTTGGAACCCCTACCGGGAACCCGGTATGTCCGGTAGTGAAAATTTCATCCAATTCCATGCTTCCTCAAAAAATGAAAGACATTATAGATTTCGATGCAGGAAGGCTTTTCTCCGGCGGAATGTCGCAGGAAGCACTGGCGGATGAATTGATGGAGCTTATCATAGCAGTGGCAAGCGGGGAAAAACCAACCTGTGCCCAAAAGTTGCAGCAGGACGATTTTATTCCCTGGAAAAGAGGGATATCTTTGTAAAATAACACCCCCGGACAAAAGGGGAGTGTCCTCGATAAATTATAAAAAAAAACGGCAGACTGCCCTGTAGTTTGCCGATGTATAAAAACAAAACAAATACAAAATGTCAAAAAATGTAATCATTACCGGGGGAGGGTCCGGTATCGGGGCTGCTATCAGTCGTATTTTTCTGGATAAAGGACACACGGTTTTTATGCTCGAGAGAAATGTGGAAAGTGCCGGGGAAGCTTTTTCCGGGTATGGGGAAGATAAATTGCGTATTATCCCCTGTGATGTCAGCGATCAGTCCCGGGTGGTACAAATTATCGATGATATAGCCGCTTCCGCTACCATTGATGTTCTCATAAATAATGCAGGAATATCACATATAGGCACAGTAGAGACCACTGCCGAAGAAGATATGGACAAACTTTTTGCGGTCAACGTAAAGGGAGTGTATAACTGTATCCATGCCGCCATACCACATATGAAAAAAAACGGGGGAGGGACCATTCTCAATATGGCTTCCATAGCTTCACATGTAGGAATAGCCGATCGTTTTGCGTATTCCATGACCAAAGGAGCCGTACTGGCTATGACCTATTCAGTGGCCAAAGATTACGTGGCGGACGGTATCCGCTGTAACAGTATTTCTCCGGCAAGAGTGCACACACCGTTTGTCGATGGGTTCCTGGCTAAAAATTATCCCGGAAAAGAAAAGGAAATGTACGACAAACTGTCGAAGACCCAACCCATAGGGCGAATGGCCAAACCGGATGAAGTAGCAAAACTGGCCTATTTTCTTTGCTCGGATGATGCCTCTTTCACGACAGGGACCGATTATCCCCTGGACGGTGGATTCATTAAACTGAACAGCTAGAAAGAAATCATGCTACACCGGAAAATAAGTTAATTACATAAATTCATAAAAACACAACGAATGAAATTATTCAGATTTGGCCCTGAAGGCAAAGAAAAACCAGGAGTTGAATTACCGGACGGCAAGCAACTGGATGTAAGTGCTTTCGGGGAGGATTATAACGAAGATTTTTTTGAAGGGAATGGTATCGGACGCCTGCAGGACTGGCTAAAGGAAAACCAGGATAAATGCCCCGAAGTACCTGCAGGGTTTCGTTTTGGCCCTGTGGTAAAGCGGCCTTCCAAACTTGTATGTATAGGTCTTAATTATGCAAAACACGCGGCGGAGAGTGGTATGGATGTACCTAAGGAGCCCGTGGTATTTTTTAAAGCAACTTCCTCTATCGTAGGTCCTAATGATCCCGTAGTAATTCCACGCGGTTCTGAAAAGACCGACTGGGAAGTGGAACTGGCAGTGGTTATCGGCAAAAAAGCTTCTTACGTAACCAAAGAAGAGGCTATGGACTATGTAGCGGGTTATGCGCTACACAACGATTACAGCGAACGTGCCTACCAGTTGGAACGCGGCGGACAATGGGTTAAAGGAAAAAGTTGCGACACCTTTGCTCCCTTGGGTCCATACCTGGTAACTGCAGACGAAAAGCTGGACCCGAATAACCTGAACCTGTGGCTGAAAGTCAACGGGGAAATGCTGCAAAATTCCAATACCTCCGATTTTATTTTTGATATCCCGACGGTAATTAGTTACCTCAGCGAGTTTATGACCCTGCTCCCGGGCGATGTCATTTCCACGGGTACCCCGGCCGGTGTCGGACTCGGATTTCAACCACCGCGTTACCTCAAACCGGGAGATGTAGTAGAACTGGGCATAGAAGGCCTGGGATCTTCAAGACAGGAAGCTGTAGCTTATAAAGAGCGATAATATAGCGGATAAACTAAAAGAAAATCGGGAATTTTTCCCGGTTTTCCGTGTAAGGGATTAAACAAGCTCTTAAACAGAGAAACAAGTAGTATGAATATAGATGCCCATCAGCATTTCTGGCAGTACCATCCGGAAAAGGATGCGTGGATAGATGAGACCATGGAGACGATACGGCGGGATTTTATGCCGTCGGACCTGCAACCCGTTCTGGAAAATAACGGAATGGATGGCTGTGTGGCTGTACAGGCGAGCCAGTCGGAAGAGGAAACAGTGTTCCTGCTGGAATGCGCACGGCAAAATCCGTTTGTAAAGGCTGTAATAGGCTGGGTAGATCTGCAGGCGGAAAATGTAAAAGGGGCACTTACCCGGTTTTCGGAAGATCCCCGTTTCCGGGGAGTACGGCATGTTGTACAGGGAGAGCCGGATGATTTTATGTTCCGTCCCGCTTTCCGCAAGGGAATAGCCGAACTGGAACCGATGGGACTTACTTACGATATTCTCGTATATGCCCGTCAGTTACCCGCAGCCATAGATCTCGTGCGCAAATTTCCCGAACAGCGTTTTGTGCTGGACCATATCGCTAAACCTGCAATTTCTGCAGGACCGGATAAAGAATGGACCGAAAACATTCACCTTCTTGCTCAAAGTGATAATGTGTACTGTAAATTGTCCGGTATGGTCACCGAAACCGCAAACCGGAAGTGGCAACAGGATGATTTTACACCTTTCCTGGAAATCGTAACGGAAGCCTTCGGAACAGACAGGCTTGTGTACGGGTCGGATTGGCCGGTGTGCCTGCTTGCGGCGGAATATGACAAGGTGCTGAAGATCGTGCGCGATTTTTACAGCGAAAGTGAACTACCTAAGATCATGGGACAAAATGCCATAGGGTTTTATGGCATTCCCGAAAAATAAAATACTATTAACAACCAAAACCCAATACTTATGAAAACCTTACAATTCGCAGTATTAGCCGCTTTGCTGACTATAAGCTGCAAGCAAAAACCAACGGCAGAAGAGGAGAAAGCCGAACCAAAGGAGGCAGTAAATTATCTGGAAGAACCGAAAGAAGCTTTTGACGAACGCATGGCCTGGTGGCGCGATGCCAGGTTTGGAATGTTTATACATTGGGGAGCATACGCCGTACCGGCAGGCAGATATGAAGGAAAGGAAGTCAACGGTATAGGGGAGTGGATTATGCAGAATGCTAAAATCCCCATAGATGTATATGAAGGCTACGCAAGGGAATTTAACCCTACCGCTTTTAATGCGGAAGAATGGGTGAGCCGGATGAAAAATGCAGGAATGAAATATATGGTGATCACCTCCAAACACCATGACGGTTTTTGCCTGTGGGATTCCGAAGTTACGGATTATGATATCATTGATTTTTCGCCCTATGATAAAGATATTCTCAAAGCACTTTCCGATGCCTGTAAGGCACAGGGAATAAAATTCGGTTTGTACCATTCCATTATGGACTGGCACCATCCCGATGCCCAGGCCGATACATATGCCGGAGGAGAACCCTCCGAAAATAACGAAGAACGCTTTGCGGATTACCTGGAGAACTACCTGAAACCGCAGTTGAAAGAACTGGTCGACAATTACGATCCGGCAATCCTTTGGTTTGACGGGGAATGGGAAAAAGAATTCACCCATGAACAGGGACTGGAACTCTATCAGTACGTGCGTGAACTGAACCCCGATATTATCATTAATAATCGTGTGGATAAAGGGAGAAAAGGAATGCAGGGGATGAACAAGGACGATAGTGATTACGCGGGAGATTTTGGTACCCCCGAACAGGAAATCCTCGACGGTACTTCTGAGCTGGACTGGGAATCGTGTATGACCATGAACGATACCTGGGGATATAAAACTGATGATCAGAACTGGAAGTCTTCAAAAGAATTGATTCGCAATCTGGTTGATGCGGCAGCCAAAGGAGGAAATTACCTGCTGAATATAGGGCCGGATGCCAAAGGGAATATCCCGGAAGCCAGTCTGGAAAGACTTGCAGATGTGGGAGCGTGGATGAAAGTTAACGGGGAAGCTGTGTACGGTACGGAAAGCCCGGAATCCGGATATAAAGAAGGGGATAACATACGCTTCACCAGGAAAAAGGATACACCTTTTTACTACGCCGTTACTTTTGAAAAACCCGGAAAAACTTTCCATATGGAAAAACTGAAACCGGAAGAAGGCTCGGAACTGGTTATGCTCGGCTACAAACAACCATTGGAATGGGACTACAGTGAAGAATCGGGACTTGTAATTTCAGTTCCGGAAGAAGCACTACGGGCAACCGGGAATACAGAAGCCTGGACATTTAAAATAAAAACAGTAACGGAGTAAATTCCCACCTTAAACATGAAAAAAATAAAATACGTAAAAATACTGGCATATACTGTCCTGGGGATTGCCTTTCTTTCCTGTAATCAGAAAACAGGTACGAAAAATATTTCGGATGCAGGAGAACAAAAGGGTGACGAATTCTGGTATCGCCAGCCCGCCATGGAATGGATGGAAGCGCTCCCGGTAGGGAACGGACGTTTCGGCGCTATGGTTTTCGGAGACCCGTCACACGAAAGGATTCAGTTAAATGAAGATTCTATGTGGCCGGGTGGTCCTGACCTCGGAGACTCGAAAGGTACCGTAGAAGACCTGGAGTACCTTCGGAAACTTTTAAGAGAGGGGAAGACTCATGAAGCGGATAAAGAGATCGTAGAACGTTTTTCCTATAAAACGATCACCAAATCGCACCAGACTATGGGCGATTTGTATATAGATTTCGAAGGAGATAAAAACATAGAGAACTATAAGCGTTCCCTGAGCCTGGACAATGCCCTGGTTTCGGTGGAATACACGGCAGACGGAAATATGTATACGGAAAAAGTGTTTACTTCCGCTGCGGATGATGTATTGGTTATCGAACTTACGACCACGGCAGAAAAAGGAATGGATCTCAGCCTGAAACTGGATCGTCCCGAAGACCACGGACATCCTACCGTATCCGTCTCTGCTTTGCCATCCGGGGAGCTTAGTATGAAAGGAACCGTAACACAATACGGAGGTGCAGTGGGCTCCGAACCGCATCCTATGGACTACGGGGTTAATTTTGAAACCAGGCTCCGGGTAAAACACGAATCGGGAACTGTGACGGGAGATAAAGGGACATTACGGCTGGAAAATGTAAAAAAAGTCACCCTGCTTCTTGCCGGGGCCACGTCTTTTTATCATGACGATTACGAAGAAGAAAATACCAGGACATTGGATGCTGTTCAGAACCGGACTTTTGAAGAACTTCTGGAATCGCATAAAACCGATTACCGGAAATTCTATGACCGCGTAACCCTGGACCTGGGGGGAGATGAACTGGACTCTTTGCCCACGGATAAAAGACTGGCCAGGATCAAAGAGGGCAACGATGACCCGGACCTTATGGCAAAACTGTTCCAGTACGGAAGATACCTGCTTATTTCTTCTTCCCGTCCGGGGACAAATCCGGCTAACCTACAAGGCATATGGAATGAGCATATCGAAGCTCCCTGGAATGCGGACTATCACCTCAACATAAACCTGCAGATGAATTACTGGCCTGCCGGCGTCACCAATTTAAGTGAATTGCATCAACCGTTATTTGACTTTGGTGACCGATTGATCGAGCGTGGAAAAATTACCGCTAAAGAACAGTACGGCATAAACAGGGGTGCAGTAGTACACCATGCCACAGATTTATGGGCACCTGCATGGATGCGCGCGGAAAAACCCTATTGGGGATCCTGGATACACGGAGGAGGGTGGCTCGCGCAACACTATTGGGAGCATTACCGGTTTACAGGAGATACCGCTTTTTTACGTAACCGGGCTTATCCGGCCTTAAAGGCTTTTGCAGGATTTTACCTGGACTGGCTGGTACAGGATGAAAACGGTAAGTGGATATCCGTGCCGGAAACTTCCCCGGAAAACTCTTATTTGGCAGAAGACGGAAAATCTGCGGCAGTGTCAGCCGGATCGGCCATGGGACACCAGATCATCGGGGAAGTCTTCGAGAATACACTCAGTGCGGCGAAAGATCTCGGGATAGAAGATGAATTCATCAAAGAAGTAAAGCAAAAAAGAAAAGACCTCTTTCCCGGGGTTGTTGTAGGTCAGGACGGGAGAATATTGGAATGGAACCATGCGTATGAAGAACCGGAAAAAGGGCACAGACATATGTCGCACCTCTATGCATTGCACCCGGGAAGCAAGATCACTTCTGCCGATAAAGAAACGTTTGAAGCGGCCAAAAAGACGATCGGATACCGCCTCGAACACGGTGGAGCGGGAACGGGCTGGAGCAGGGCATGGATGATAAGCTTTAATGCCCGCCTGTTTGACAAAGTTTCGGCGGAAGATAACATCCGGAAATTTTTAGAGATATCCATTGCAGATAATATGTTCGATATGCACCCGCCGTTTCAGATAGACGGAAATTTCGGGTATACCGCCGGTGTTGCGGAATTGCTGATGCAGTCCCACGAAGGGTTTATCCGTCTGTTGCCTGCCCTTCCCGAAAACTGGCCTGACGGAAAAGTGGAAGGACTCGTGGCGCGGGGGAACATTATGGTGGATATGGTATGGAAAGATAGTAAACTTACCGCCCTGGCCCTGTATTCCGATCAGGCCCGGACATGTAAACTATGGTACGACGGAACCGAAAAAGAAGTTCAGTTGCCGGAAGGGGAAAAAATATGGTTTGGACCGGATTTGGAAAAGGAATAAGTAATAGCCGATAATTTTTGGAATCCGTTTCGTATAACGGAATAAAACAATATAAAACACAAATGTTAAATCGTTAATAATAGGGCACAGAAATTTTTTTTAAGCTAATTTTAGCCCTTAAATTGTGCCGGAAACAGGAAAATGAAGGTATGAACTTACATTTAGAGCAAAAAGTGATTATAGTAACCGGGGGTGCCAAAGGCATCGGTTACGGAATATGTGAAGTATTGGCAGAAGAAGGAGCTCTCCCGGTTATTGTGGGGAGAAATGAAGAGGACAATGCTAAAGCAGTAAGCTCCATTAAGGAAAAAGGAGGAGAAGCTTATTCCCTCATAGGAGAATTGACAGATCCCCAGGCATGTAAAAATGCTATTGAAAACGTACTGGAAAAATTCGGAAGGATAGATGGTCTCGTAAATAATGCAGGGGTCAACGATGGCGTTAGCCTGGAAAACGGTTCGTATGAGAGTTTTATAGCATCTATCAACAAAAATCTCACCCATTACTACCTCATGGCCCATTATGCATTGCCGGAGTTGAAAAAAACAAAAGGATCTATCGTAAATATCGGCTCTAAAACTTCGCTTACCGGGCAGGGAGGTACTTCCGGGTATGCGGCGGCCAACGGAGGACGCAATGCGCTTACCAGGGAATGGGCGGTGGAATTGCTACCCTACGGTATACGTGTCAATGCCGTGATCGTGTCCGAATGTTATACCCCCTTATATGAAAAATGGATAAAAACATTCCCGGATCCGGAAGAGAAATTAAGTGCCATTACAGAAAAAATCCCACTGGAAAACCGGATGACCACAGCGGAGGAAATAGCCAATGCCGTAGCATTTTTGTTATCGGAGAAATCCAGTCACACTACCGGGCAACTCGTATTCGTAGACGGGGGATACGTACACCTGGACCGGGCTTTAACCTGAGAAATAATCAATAGCTATACCCAAGATCAATCAGTTTTAATTTAAAACCCATACTATAGTGAAGAAAGACACATTACCCCCTGTGGTTTCCAGGAAAAACCTTATTCCTTTTATTTTAGTTACTTCCTTATTTGCCCTCTGGGGTTTTGCCAATGCGGTTACGGATCCTATGGTACAGGCATTTAAAAAAGTCCTGGAACTCAGTAACTCCCAGGCGGCATGGGTACAGATGGCATTTTACGGCGGTTATTTTTGCATGGCACTCCCTGCGGCGTTATTTGTGAGAAAATATTCGTATAAAACCGGGGTACTTATAGGGCTCGCCCTGTATGCCGGAGGGGCTTTACTGTTCTACCCGGCAGCTATTACGGAGAAGTTCTGGTTTTTCTGTCTTGGCCTTTATATCCTTACTTTCGGACTGGCGTTCCTGGAAACAACGGCAAATCCTTATATTCTTGCGATGGGTGACACCAGGACCGCGACGCAAAGGCTGAACCTGGCTCAGGCATTCAATCCGCTTGGCCTGGTGATGGGACTGTTGGTGGCCCAGCAATTTGTATTGCGAAAGCTGCAGTCGGTAGACGTAGAGGATTTCGGTGCCCTGGACGAAGCCACCAAAGTAATGATACGTACTTCCGATCTTATGGTGATACGTGACCCTTATGTGGGATTGGGATTGGTAATCATTGCCGTATTTGTGCTTATCATAGTGAGCAAAATGCCGCAGGTAAAGGACGAAGGAGGAATTCCCAGCCTTGGAGAAACGTTCTCCGGGCTTTTCAAAAATAAAAAATATACACTTGGAGTACTGGCCCAGGTACTTTATGTAGGTGCACAGATCATGTGCTGGACCTACATATACCAGTATGCCGAAGCCATAGGCGTAAGTAGCGACGATGCAGCCTATTATCAGTTTATAGCCTTTATCCTCTTTCTGGTAGGCAGGGCTATAGGTACTTATATGCTGCGGTTTATGAGCTCCGGAAAATTGCTGATGCTGTTTGCCTTTTTGGGTATTGCTTTTTCCTTAGGCACGATCTGGATACAAGGTATCCTAGGTTTGTATTGTATTGTGGGTATATCTTTTGCCATGTCTCTCATGTTCCCCACAATTTACGGGATAGCGCTGGAAGGACTTAGCGAAGAAGAATCTAAAATTGGGGCTGCCGGTTTAGTAATGGCCATTGTAGGAGGAGCTTTGATGCCACAGTTACAGGCACTTATTATTGATATAGGAGGTTCCGGTGTGGCAGACGTTACGATAGCCGGAGTATCCGAGGTGAATTTTTCATTTATACTGCCTTTACTGTGCTTTGTGTACATAAGTGGTTATGGCAAATGGGTACATAATAAAGTGTATTAGAGAATATTTGTCAGACATATTCTGGGTAAGTTACAAAAATGCTCCGGGAGATAATTTACAAAAGGCAGCAGACAGTATAAACCGGTATCGTCATGGGTAATTTGTTACACATAAAAGAAACGTCCGGATATTGTATAATATAAAACGGAAATATAAGAGACTGTCTAAATTTTGTTTTTGGAATGTTTTATAGTGTATTTTTTCGTCAGACGAAGGTATTTTGAGCCACATAGCCATAGCTACGTGGCGAAAAATAGCTGAAGTATGGTGGAAAAAGGCGCATAAAAGAACCAAAGGATAAAACTTAGACAGTCTCTAAATCATGAGGAATCCCGAACTGTAAGAAATGAAACGGTATTGTTTAGCTTTAGATTTGAAGGAAGATGAGGGGCTTATAGCCGAATATGAAGCCCATCACGAGAAAGTTTGGCCGGAAGTGCTGAAGAACATATGCGAAAGCGGTGTAATAGACATGGAAATATATCGCATAGAAAACCGGTTGTTTATGATCATGGAGGTCGATGATGGTTTCAGTTTTCAGCAGAAAGAACTACTGGATGCTTCCAACGAAAGAGTTCAGCAATGGGAAAAACTCATGTGGAATTACCAACAGGGAATTCCCGGAAGCAAACCGGGTGAAAAATGGCGCCTGATGGATAAGATATTTGATTTTAAAACAGCATTATAATGACTGTAGGACTATTTGTACCGTGTTATATAGACCAGTTATACCCGAAAGTAGGGAAAGATACCCTGGAAATCCTGGAAAAGGCCGGCTGCAATGTCGTTTTTTTACAGGATCCTCTATGTTGCGGGCAACCTATGGCCAATAGCGGGTATGAAAAAATGACCAGCGGTTTCGAAAAGCCTTTCCTGAAGGCACTTCCCGAAGTGGATTACCTGGTAACCCCTTCGGCCAGTTGCTCCTATCACCTGTCGCACCACCTGTTGAAACCTCTGGTAAGTGCGGAAGAATTGGCAAAGGTGAAGGAACTGACCGAATTCCTTCACGATGTGGTGGGGGTGGATAAACTGAAAGCATCTTTTCCGCATAAAGTAGGTTTACACCTGTCGTGCCACGGATTAAGAGGATTAGACCTGGGGACGCCTTCGGAATTGAAGGTGCCCTATTATTCCAAGATAGAAAAAGTACTGTCCGCCGTGGAAGGCCTGGATCTCGTAGTTCCGCCCAAGGCGGACGAATGTTGCGGGTTCGGGGGGAGTTTTGCCGTATTCGAATCGGCCGTATCCGTAAAGATGGGAAGCGATAAAATGCATGGCATGTCCGACGCAGGAGTAGAGTATGTCGCAGCGACCGATATGTCCTGTCTCATGCACCTGGAAGGGGTTTTTCGTGCAGGAGACAGCCCCATGCGGGTTATGCACATAGCCGAACTGCTCAATTCGGAAGAATAAAGACGAACCCGGACCAAAACGGTTTCGGGAAAACGGGAATTGCAAGACCAACCGATTAAATGACGAATTATGAAAGGAACACATGCAAACCTGAGCAAAGATTTTATTACCGGGTCCGATAAAACGGATTGGCATAACAATGCCCTGTGGTTTCTGAGGGCCAAACGGGATATTCAACGGGATACCATTGAAGACTGGGAGAAATTGCGCTCTACTGCCGCCGATATTAAAGACCATACCCTCTCCCGCTTACCGGATTACCTGCAGGCCTTTGAGGAAAATGCGGTAAAGAACGGTATGCAGGTGCATTGGGCATGGGATGATAAGGAACTTCGTGAAATAACCGCTAAAATACTTAAAGAAAACCACGCTACATCGGTAGTAAAGAGCAAGTCGATGCTCACGGAAGAATGCGGACTGAACCCATACCTGGAAAAAGAAGGTTTTGAAGTGGTGGATACGGATCTCGGGGAGAGAATCGTACAGCTCCGTAAAGAACACCCCAGCCATATTGTGGTCCCTGCTATCCACCTGAAAAAAGAAGAGGTCAGTGATACGTTCCATGAAATAATGAACACGGAGAAAGGCAATGCCAGTCCCGATTACCTGGCATCGGTAGCCAGGGAAGCATTGCGTAAAGATTTTATAAGGGCCGATGCGGCCATCACCGGGGTTAACTTCGGGGTTGCCGAAACCGGGGCGGTAGTTGTCTGCACCAATGAAGGCAATGCGGATATGGGAGTACACAGCAAAAAAACGGTAATACATTGTATGGGCATGGAAAAACTGGTCCCCGGATATGATGAACTGGCTGTTTTTACCCGCCTGCTTGCCCGTTCCGCAACCGGGCAGCCGGTTACCGTATTTACCTCGCACTACCGGAAACCACGTCCGGGAACCACAGAACATATTATTATTGTCAATAACAAGCGTACCGATATTTTTGCCGACCCGGAGTTCCGGCAGGCCATGCGGTGCATTCGTTGTGGTGCCTGTATGAATACCTGCCCGGTGTACAGACGTTCGGGCGGACATTCTTACCATCATACCGTTCCGGGGCCTATAGGTAGCGTACTGGCTCCTTTCTACGGAAAGGAAAAGAACAAGGACCTTCCTTTTGCATCAACACTCTGCGGATCGTGTAATAATGTGTGCCCGGTTAAAATTGATCTGGCCGGACTCCTGTACCGGTGGAGACAGAAACTGACGGACGAAACCGCTCCGGATATATCCAAGAAAATAGGAATGCAAATAGGAAGCAATATACTGACGAGCCGGAAAAAATACGATCTGGCCGGAAGTGTTTTCCGATGGGTACCCAAAGGGGTTTTACAATCCGGTATGAACCCGTGGAATACGAATCTGCCGAATGGTAAAAAGGGAAGAGTATTCCCGGAAGTTCCCAAAGAGAGTTTCCGGCAGTGGTACAAGAAAAATCAGGAAGATTCGTAAAACCGGTTAATTTTAGGCTATGAACAGTAAGGAAAGAATATTGAGCAGTTTGAGAAGCGTTGTCGGAGAACCCCTTCCCAGACCGGAAATAGATCTTCAATATAAAACAGGGACACTTGTTGAAGAGTTTGTAAGTGTGGCAGAAGCTTCGGGCACGGAGGTATTTCTTGCAACCGCTGACACGGTGACCGATACTATAGAAAATTGGAGCAAAGGGGACAATATACAGTCTTCTGTTCCCGGATTTCAGGAAAAATATCCCCTGATATTCGATGAACAGTTCCCTTTTGAAAAAGATAAGATGCCCGGAGTATTTATTACTGAAGCGTTGTTTGGAGTTGCAGAGAATGCCGCTTTATGGCTTACGGATACAGAACTGAATTCCCGTTTACTCGCTTTTATTCCGGAAAGGATAGTGGTTCTGCTTAAAGCCGATAGCCTGCTGCCTACGATGCACCAGGCCTATGAAAGGATTGGGGAGAATCCTCCTTTTGGTTTCGGTCTTTTTATGGCAGGGGCTTCGAAAACGGCAGATATAGAGCAGACCCTGGTAAAGGGTGCACAGGGAGCAAAAGAACTGGCTGTCATTTTGTATTAACCGGAAGATTATAAAAAAAATAAAGGCTATCTCCTGTAAAAAAGAGACAGCCTTTTATTTTTCAGGTCTTTTCTATACTGAGGTCTACATTTCAAAAAGCTCGGCCAGTTTGGTGTCCAGAGCTTCTCCACGAAGGTCTTTAGCTACTATTTTACCCTCCGCATCCAGTATAAAGGTTGCGGGTATGGCCTTTACATTGTAAAGTTGTGCAATAGGGTCCTGCCAGAATTTAAGATTGGAAACATGGTGCCATGGAAGCTGATCTTCGGCAATGGCCTTTTCCCAGTCTTCTTTCTTTCTGTCGAGAGAGACACCGATGATGCTCAGTCCCTGGTCCTTATATCTTTCGTAAAGTTTCACCACGTGCGGGTTTTCTGCCCTGCAAGGTTTGCACCAGGCTGCCCAGAAGTCGATAATAGTTATTTTTCCTTTGGCGTCTTTAAGCGCAAGGACTTCTCCTTCGGGGGTTGGAGCGGAAAATTCCGGGGCCGGGGAGCCTATGGATACTTTGGTAAGGGTTTCTATTTGCGTAGCTATCCTTTGTGCAACCGCGGTTTTCTTTACGTCCTCAGACAGGGAAGAAAGTAATTCCTTGATCTCTTCCGGGGTCTGTGATTGGGACATCAGCATTTTTTCCAGTACCAGGGCAGAAATATAAGAGTCGGTATGCTCCTCTACAAAATGCACTTCGTATTCTTTCGCTTCTTCCTGTATGTCACCGTAAGTATCCTGCAGTGTTGCAATAGTTACGGTATCTCTTTCCTGGGAAGCTTTCATCATTTGCTGGCGGAGGGCGTTTATTCTTTCGCCTATATCGCGTGTGCCGGAAATAAACTCATAAAAGTCATCATTGGACGGAGAACCTCCCATTTTGGAAAAGTTGAGACTGTCTTTATATGCTTCTATTTCAATATCTCCGTTTTCAACAATAACTGGAATATTACCTACCTGATCTATGAGGATAAAGTGAATTTCCGGAGCATCTGCTTTGCCGGAAAAAGTAAATTCCCCGCTCTGTATTTTTGTGGAATCTACATCCACCGGCTGATTGTTTTCATCTGCTTTTTTCATGAACACCTGCTTGCCGTCTTCCATACCGTCTATTTTAACGGTAATTGTGTAGCTGTCCTTGCTCTGTTTTCCACAGGAAGCAGCAATAAGCGCCATAAAAAATAATACGCCGATCTTTTTCATTAATCTGTAATTTTAAAAGGTTTATGTGCAAAGTTAAACTTTCCGGTCATAAAACGGTGATGTTTAGGATAAAATTAAGTAAAGGGCGTGAATAATGACAATTACAGAAAAACGGTATTTCCACTCATGGCAGTATATTCACGGGACGGGATGAAAATGACAAGGGAACAAATTTTAATTTATACTTTTACATTATGCTTGATTTTCGCTTAAAGGTTTTTCATACGGTCGCCAGAAGGCTCAATTTTACGAAGGCAGCCCGTGAACTCTATATTTCGCAACCGGCTGTCACGAAACACATAAAAGCATTGGAAGCGGAATACGGGATACAGTTGTTTGATCGTAACGGTACTAAGATACAACTGACCTATGCCGGTGAACTACTGTTGCGGAGCACGGAGCAGATCTTCGAGATATACCGTAAACTGGAGACCGACCTGCATGCTTTGTCCGGAAAACACGCCGGTAAGTTGCGGATAGGTGCCAGCACCACAATAGCCAATTATATCCTGCCCCGGGTATTGCCGGGTTTCCGGGCAAAATATCCGGATGTGGAAATAGAACTCCTCGTAGGAAATACGGAACAGGTGGAAATGTTTTTGAGGAATAAGGAAGCAGACCTGGGAATAACCGAAGGCTTTTCCAAACTTCCCGTATTAAAATATACCCCCTTTATCAAAGATGAAATAGTACTGGCTGGTTCTGCAGATCACCCTGTTGCAGGAAAAGGAATGATTGATCTGGAGGAATTGAAAACGTTACCGCTACTCATGCGCGAACCGGGATCGGGAACCCTCGATGTTATAGCACATGCCCTTGGGGAAACCCGTGTGAAAATCTCCGATCTCAACCTGGTAATGCAGTTGAGCAGTAGTGAAAGTATCAAGGAATACCTGCTGCATTCCGATTGCCTGGCGTTTCTTTCCGTCTATATCATTCTCCATGAATTGCGGAACGATACCTGTAGTATTATAGATGTAAAGGGATTGGAAATAGAACGCTATTTTTATTTTGTCCAACTGCAGGGACAAACCGATATCCTTTCCGGTCTTTTTATGGATTTTGCCCTCCGTCATAACTACAAGTTATAATACATACCCATTAGTGATTTCCGGAACTTCTGTAAGATTAGCAATTTTGCAGAGTTAAATCATTTATTATGTATAGGAAGTCAAAAAGTGAAATGGTTCATCCCGGTAGTTATACGAAACGGTTTTTTGACAAGCACATTAGCATCCGTGAAATTGTTTTTATAACGCTGGTTATACTTTGCCTGTCTTCCCTGATTTCTCCTCCCGTTGCTTTGCTTTTGGGGGTTATGACAGCCTGGTTTATAGGGCACCCGTATATGCATTTAAACAGTAAAGCTTCCCATCTTTTATTGCAGGTATCCGTTGTGGGCCTCGGGTTTGGTATGCAGGCGGACAGTGCTTTAAAAGCGGGTAAGGAAGGTATACTGCTCACTGTAATATCCATTTTCGGAACGTTGGTTCTCGGTTTTGTGTTGTGCCGGTTGCTTAAAATAGAAAAGAAAACGGCATATCTCGTGGCCATAGGCACTGCCATATGCGGAGGAAGCGCCATAGCCGCAGTAGCGCCGGTAATACAAGCAAAAGAAAAACAAATATCCGTAGCGCTCGGAGTTGTATTTATTCTCAATTCCGTAGCGCTGTTCATATTTCCGGCCATAGGTCATTTGCTGGGGTTGTCACAGGGTTCTTTTGGTTTATGGAGCGCCGTAGCTATTCACGATACCAGTTCTGTGGTAGGCGCGGCTGCAAAATACGGTTCTGAAGCACTGGAGGTGGCCACCACCGTAAAACTGGCCAGAGCTTTGTGGATAGTACCGGTGGCATTGCTTTCGTCCGTAATGTTCGGGAAGGGTAAAAGAAAGGTGCACATCCCTTATTTTATAGGACTGTTTGTATTGGCTATGTTGTTAAATACCTATGTCCCTTTTGTACGGCATATAAGTCCTTATATCGTGAATATTTCCAAATCCGGACTGACACTTACCTTATTTCTGATCGGATGCGGGCTTACCAGGAAAGTGGTAGGCACCGTTGGCGTTAAATTGTTTATTATGGGATGTATACTCTGGCTGGTCATCTCAGCTTTTTCTCTTTTTGGGATTACTTCCTTCGGGAACTGACAAGACATGTTTTATGGTAGGAAGTATAGGAGTTCTCTTGGAAAAAGATGACAGTGAAGAGGAGAAGATCCGAGCCATGACGTATAAAAGACGTAGTGAAAAATACCGGGAGAAGTAAACAAGACGTGTACGGAACTGTGTTAATAATTAAGCGATGATTGTATTTTTGATAAAATCAAAGCTTTAAAAATGATTTATCGATATTAAAATAATCTTTTTAATGCGATATCTTATAGAATTATTAACCCGATATAACAATGTATTATGTCCCCGATTTTACCTTTTAGAATGTACAGGCAGGTACTGAAACTGCTGTTCTCCGTATTGTGCCTCTTTTGGAGCATACCTTTGATACATGCCCAATCCTGCTGGCTGGAAGTAAACGGCAAGCAGATTGTCAATGCAACTACCGGGCAGAATGTTGTACTGCGCTCCGTTGGCCTGGGCAACTGGGCATTGCAGGAAGGCTATATGCTGCACCCGCAGAATTGCCAGGGATGCCCGCCCGGGCCACAATGGCAGATGAAAAAAATATATTATGACGAAGGACAGACTCCCGAACAGGTAGAAAACTTTTACCAGCAATGGCGGAATAATTTTATCACAAAAGCCGATATAGATTATATCGCTTCCCTGGGTTTTAACAGCGTACGCCTTCCCATGCATTACGAATTGTTTCTCAGTTCCGCGCAAAGGACTATCCGCAATAATGTCATAAACGATATTAATTACGGCCATGACATTTACAAGGATTCCCTCCGGCTGTGGTACGATAATAACCAGCTTTTTAATGATCCGGAACTGGAAGGCTTTCGTATGATTGACAATCTCCTGAGTTGGTGTAAAGATAACGGGATGTACGTTATACTCGATTTGCATGCCGCCCCCGGAGGACAGGGAGCAGATAAGAATATCGCAGATATATTCCACGATAACAATCTTTGGTTGTATCCCGTATTTCAAGATGTAACAGATCGTCTTTGGGACCGGATATCCCAACGCTATATCAACGAACCGGGCATTGCTTTCTATGATCTTATCAACGAACCCAACCAGGTTCCCGGTGGAGGACAGGTCATACATGCACTATTGCAGCGTCTTATCACTACGGTACGGAATAATGGCGATAATCATATGATTATGGTAGAAGGGAATGGTTGGGGGAATAATTATGATTATATGGAGCCCTCTACATTCTCTCCCAACTGGGGACTGGTATACAATGCGCACAGGTACTGGATAGATGAAGCGGACGATTGGGTAGCCGACCCCAATCCTAACCAGATTAACCGTATGGCAAACCTGGTGAACTTCAGGGATACCCACAACGTCCCGGTATGGGTAGGGGAAACAGGAGAGAATAACAACCAGTGGTTGCGGCAAAACATAGAAAAACTGGATACGGAAGGAATAGGCTGGTGTCATTGGACATATAAGCGATTTGACGTTGCCGAAAATGCTGCCCTTATGCGGATAGGAGGTAATTATCCGACTGACGGAGCATCGGTTATGGCAGGTGTGCTGGAAAGTATAAAGTTCGAAAATTGTATTCCCAATACCAATACCATTGCCACAGTGACACAGGACCTGCCCGCCCCGGGAACAAGTATTTGCGGTCCCGGAAATTCCCCGGAAGAACCTCCTGTTGGGCAAACCATATGGCTAAGGGGCAATAACGGTAAATATGTGAGTTCTGAGGATGGACAATCCGGCATGACGTGCAACCGCGATTCGGCCGGGGATTGGGAAGTGTTTACTGTCGTAGGGACTGCCGATGGTAAAGTGGCCCTTAGAGGGAGCAATAATCAATATGTAAGCTCGGAGAACGGGGAATCGCCCCTGTTATGTAATCGCACATCTATAGGAGGTTGGGAAGCTTTTGAATGGCTGCCTCAACCGGACGCCACTATAGCTCTGCGTGGGGGTAACGGCATGTATGTAAGTTCGGAGAACGGAGAAAATCCTATGTTATGCGACCGTCCTTCTGTCGGAGACTGGGAAAAATTTGAGTTCGGCCTCGTCTCATCCGGCACGGAAGGTATGGGAATACGAATAGAGGCCAATCCTGAAAATACCCGGGAATTTCTGTTAAAGGTTTATCCCAACCCGGTGGCGGATGGAAACCTGTTTATCGGTATGGGGAAAGAGAATAAAGACATCACGGCAAGCCTTTTTACCATAGAAGGCCAGCAGGTGATGACCCGGAAACTCCACGGAGACACTTCAGACATGAAGTTGCAGTTACCCGGCACCGTCCGGAAAGGGGTTTATATACTAAAACTGAATACTGCCGACGGAAATTTTTCTAAAAAGATAATGGTGCAGTGATAAGCTAATCTAATATCCTTTAAAGAGGAAGGCATACAGGTAGGAAAGATGCCTCCTTTTTATACTTCGGTTTACAGAAGAAGAATTATATTAGCTACTTTAGCGCTTGACAAAAACTAGCTACTGTTCCCGGAATGTTCCGGGAACAGTAAAACACCAGATCAAAATAAAAATCATGAAAAATATCCGACCGGACGGTCTGTTCCGGAATAGCTGTTTTATCCTCCTTTTTGTTTTAGGAGGATTTTCTGCGATCAGCCAGACAACATACAACATAGAACCTGATGTACTTTATTACCCGGATTCCTCCGGATCTGAAGATGCCTATGTCCGGGAGATGTGTAAACTGGATGTGTATTATCCCGAAAACGAGAAAAACTTCCCTACGGTGATATGGTTTCACGGTGGCGGGCTTACCGGGGGAAGCAAAGAGATCCCGGAAGACCTGAAAAATAATGGCTTTGCCGTTATCGGTGCAGGATACAGGCTTTCTCCCAAAGTAAAATCCGTACAGTGTATCGAAGACGCTGCTGCCGCAATTGCCTGGGTTTTCAAACATATCGAAGCCTATGGAGGTGACCCTGACCTTATTTTTGTTTCCGGGCATTCCGCAGGGGGATACCTGGCTATGATCACTGCACTGGACAAACAGTATCTTAATATTCACGGTATAGACGCTGACAGTATCGCGGAGATCATACCTTTCAGCGGGCAGGCCATTACACATTTTAACATCCGAAAAGAAAACGGTATTAAAGATGTACAGCCTGTAGTAGACCGTTTTGCCCCGTTATGGCATGTACGTCCTGATGCCCCTCCTATGCTGCTGATTACCGGTGACCGGGAGATGGAAATGCTGGGGCGATATGAAGAAAATGCCTACCTGCTGCGGATGATGAAGCTCGCGGGACATGAGAACACGGAACTATATGAACTGGAAGGCTATGGGCATAACATGGTAAAACCCGCCCTGCCTTTGCTTATCCGTGAAGTGTCCGAACGAACGGCAGAAATAAAAGGGAAGTAGAAAAAACTTCCCTCACCGGTTTATAAGCTATTGAGGAATTCCTGGAAGTTGTATTCATGTTGAATTCCCAGTTTTTTTCGCACCCTGTACCTTGCCGTTTCCACTCCCCGGACGGAAATATTGAGCAGCGGGGATATTTCCTTGTTGGTAAGGTCCATTTTAATGAATGCGCAAAGCCTCAATTCTCTTTTGGTCAGTTTCGGGTGAAGTTCTTTTAGTCTTTCGAAGAAATTGTGATGTACTTTTTCAAAGTTCACATCAAATACTTCCATGTATTCTTCCCCTATTTTATGCTGGTGTATTTTTTGAAAGATCTCCAGTAGTTTTTGCTTGGAAACCTGGGTTTTAACGAGACCCTTTAATTCTTTAAGGTCTTCCTGTATTTCGTTGAATATATCTTTTTTGTTCACCAGTTGCATGGTGTAGTTGGCGAGTTCCTTGCTCTTTTCCAGGATATTTTCTTCCAGGATACTTTTGGCCTGTTGTATTTTTTCCTTGTCCTGGGTAAGTTTCAGGCTTTCTATTTCCAGTTCCAGCAGTTTTTTCGATTTCTGGGCGGCATTACGGGCCTTTTGTCTTTCGTGTCTTATCTTTTGCTGGATGAGTATATAGGCCAGCCATAAAAGACCAATAGCAATAAGTATATAAAGTATACGTGCCACCTTGGTTTGGTACCATTTGGGCGTTATCGTAAAACGATAGGAAGTAATATTCCCCGAATTACCCGCACTATCCCTGCTTCTGACCTTAAAAGTGTACTCTCCCGGCTGTAAATGGGTATATTCCTTAAAAGCCACCGGGCTCCATACCGACCATTCGCTATCCATGTTTTCCAGAATATAACTATACTGAATGTCCCCGGAGGTACCGAGTTCCGGAGCGGTGTATTCAAACCGCAGTATGTTCGTTTCCGCAGGGAGCTCCATACCGTTCCTGTAGCCCGTTAGCGGCAATACTTTTTGTTTTTGTGCTTTGTATTGAGATACTTTTGTGATCAGGGTAGGCACCGTTTCTTTGGAACCCTGCCCGAGGCGATAGAGATAGAGCCCGGTAGTAGATCCTATGAGGACTTTATACCCGTCCAAAGGCAGAATACTCTCCATACCCCGGTTGAGATTGCCCTTTATATTCAAGAACAATTCGTTATTCAGTATCGGTTTTTTTTCCTTATAATTAAAATAAGCTACTTCATCATCCTGTACCACCCATGCTGTGTCTTTATCTTGCAGGATTTTACGTGTGTTTAGCGATGGATCAAGTATATTGTTGAGAGGAGCGTAAGGTTCGAATGTACCGCTCTCCCGATTAAAAGTATATATCCCTGTGTTTGTGGTAAAGACAATTTTGGAATCCCAATAGAAAAGATTGATATTGAAAGGAGATTCAAATCCGTTCTGGTCCGTATAATGATCTATGGCATGGACACGGGTGTAATCGTCATTGATCCTGATCCGGAATACGCCTTTGTAACCATGACAGACCCAGAAAGTATGGTCTTCTCCTGTGGGAAGGATGTCGCGTGAAGACTCGTCAAATCCCTTTATTTTTTGATGCATGGTGTAAACACCTTCTTTTTCGGTTACCGGGAAAATCCCATTGTAGCTACACGCCAGAAAAGTATCGGCTTTATATGGAACAGGGATGATCTTCCATATACCGCTTTCTTCCCCGATTTTCCGCGCTTCCTCGCCCCGAATAAGAAAGAGTCCTTTATCATGTCCGGCAAAAAGTTGTCCTTTAATGACGTTCAGGGACCATGCTTGTCCCTGGAGCTCCGGGATTTTCCGGAAATGGAAACGCTTTTTCGGTTCCGTTATATCGCAAAAGTAAACCCCTTTATTTGTGGCGAGATATACTTTGGAATTATAAATGCATATATCATATATGGAAGACTCGTCAAATATCCGGGTCACAGGTGTTTTAAAACTCATAAAATCAAGACCGTTGTTCAGGGTCACCCAAATGCCCCTATCCGTTTGAAGGAAGCCGAGTATACTGGAATTCTGGGTTTCCTGGTATACGGGGGAAGTTTCTATAGGTATGCCGTTTTCATTCAGCATACGTATCCCGGAACTGAGCGTACCCAACAAGTATTCCCGCCCTTGCTTTATGGCACAGATTACCTGGTCCGTGTGCCCGGGAGAAAAAGCGCTGCCCGTGACAATTACAACCCCGGTTTTGATGTTTCCTTTATATACTTGCCCGTTTTTGGAGACGAGCAGGAGAATATTTTTATTTCCCGTGGGCAGGATGGCTACAATACTTTCACCCTGGTAGGATTCCGGACGGAATACCAGGTCAAGGCTGGCTTTCTCCGGGGAATAAGCCATAATACCGGAACGGTTGTCCTGGACATAACAAGTTTCCCCGATGACATTGGAATATGTAAATGAATGAAATGCAGGAACGTGGGTTACCCGGTTGTCCGTGATGGAAATGAGTTCTTTAAAAGAGCGGAAAATAACAGTACCGTTTAGTTCATGTGACTGCCAGATATTCTCAAAATTACTGCCCTTGAGGTCCAATTGGTCTATGAGAGAATTATAACGGTATGTCCCGGTAGAATCCTTGCTGACAACCCCAAGTTCATTATACGCCCCGGCGTATATTTTTCCATTATTCGCGTACAACAGGCTTCGTACGGAGGAATTGTTTGGTAAGATAACTTTCTCCCAGCGCTCACCATCGTAGATCAGCACACCGTCATTATTACCGAAATATGTTATACCGCTGCTGTCACGGCATGCGGTCCAGAATTGCGGATCGGCCTGGAAATCTGCCCTGGAATAGTGTATGGTCCGTGGTTGATTATCCCAGATGTCCGTACCCGGAACCTGACTGTATACTTGTGTGGTAAAGACTAAAAATAATAAAAATAAGACCTTCATATTTTATGTGTCGATAAAAAAGCTAATTAACATTTTTTTATTGAAAAAACGTATAAAAACATAAAATTTTTAATAAATGTAAGTTTCTGTATATTAATTTTTTATGCTTTGTGGCGTACTATATGCGTAGTTGTGTTATTGCCTGATGTAATTCAAGTGTATGTATAAAATACCCCTTGATTTTATCAAATTATAAATTTACCTCCACAATTAATAATAATTAACCAAAAAAGTATGTCGGATCAGAAAGTTTTAACCTGCTCTGATATATAACTGACAATGGTGTTCCGGTACAAGATTCCGGAAACAACAATTTCACAATTTCTTAACCAAACCAATTTTGTAACATCTATGAAAATGAAGATCTATTTATGGTTGTGTCTTTCATGTATCACGACATTCGTATCCGCACAAAATCATATCACCGGAACGGTGATCGATGAGGAAGGAGTTCCGTTGCCGGGCGCCAATGTAATGATCCGGAACACAACCCAGGGAACCGTGACCGATTTTGACGGTAAATTCAGCCTGGAGGCTTCTCCGGAAGACGTACTGCTAATCTCCTATATAGGATATATACAGAAGGAAGTAACCGTAGGCGAACAGACCGAAATTAATGTAGCCTTATCTCCGGATACCGAATCTTTGGACGAAGTAGTGGTAGTGGGGTACGGTACACAGAAGAAAAGTGTCGTTACCGGCGCTATTTCCAGTATAAAGGAATCGGACCTGGAGAATCTGCCTATTACAAGAGTAGAACAGGCGTTACAGGGAAGGGCTTCCGGTTTGACCATAGCGGCTAATTCCGGGCAACCCGGTTCGGCTTCGACCATCCGCATCAGGGGTATAACGACTTTCGGCAACAACAATCCGCTGTGGGTTGTGGATGGCGTAGTGGTAGACGCAGGAGGTATAGGATATCTTAACCAGTCCGATATTGCCTCTATTGAAGTTTTAAAAGATGCCGCGTCCCAGGCTATTTACGGTGCTAGGGCTGCGGCCGGGGTTATTCTCGTAACGACCAAACAGGGACGTTCCGGTAAACTCACGGTAAATTATAATGGCTATACCGGTATTTCCGGCCCGGCGAAGAAGTTAAACCTGTTAAATGCTTCCGAGTATGCCACATTGCTCAATGAAGCGGCCGTAAACGGTGGGGGGAACCCTCAGTTCAACGATCCGGCCTCCCTGGGTAAGGGGACGGACTGGCAATCGGTGATCTTCAACAACAGCGCACAGCGTACAGGACAGGAAGTCAGCCTTAGTGGGGGAAATGAATTTTCTACCTTCTTTGCTTCTTTCGGTTTTCTGGACCAGGAAGGTATTGTTATGCCCGATATATCCCGGTATACCCGGAAAAATATTCGTCTGAACTCTACCCACAAAATAACCAAATCCATTACTTTCGGACAGACAGCAGGATATTCCAGGGAAAAAACATTAGGCATAGGTAATACCAATAGTGAGTTCGGGGGACCATTGAGCTCCGCAATAAATCTCGATCCTATTACCCCGGTGGTGGAAACGGATCCGGCTGTTATAAACAATTCGCCTTATACCAATGAAGGGGTCATAAGAAATGCCGGTGGCAACCCTTACGGTATTTCGGGATTGGTAGGGCAGGAAATGGCCAACCCGCTTGCCTATCAACGGACCCGTTTGGGGAATTATGGCTGGTCCGATAATTTTGTAGGTAATGCTTATGTTGAAATAGAACTTATCCCGGGTTTAAAGGCCAGGAGCACTTTCGGAGGGAAACTTTCCTATTGGGGTGACGAGAGTTTTACACCGGTATTCTTTTTAAATTCTTCTACAACCGAAAAGCGCAATAATATAAGCAGGAATACCAGGAAAGGATTTGGTTGGAATATAGAAAATATACTTTCCTATACACGCAGTCTGGGAGATCATAACTTCAGCATTCTTTTAGGACAAGGGGTATATGTAGATAATATTAGCAGTGGCGAAAGCGTAACGTACTACGACATCCCTGTAAACAGCTATAAAGACGCGTCCTTTAACTTTACCGTACCTATAGAAGATATAGATGCCTCTGCCTACGAAAACCCTCAACATCGGGTAACATCGTTATTCTCCCGGGTCAATTACGATTATATGGAAAAGTACATCTTTACCGGAATTGTACGGAGGGACGGTTCTTCCCGTTTCGGTTCCAATAATAAATACGGGGTATTTCCCTCCTTTTCCCTGGGTTGGGTACTTACCAAAGAAGATTTCTGGAAAGAAAGCAACGTGCTCAACCAGTTTAAACTGAGAGGTGGTTACGGGGTTACCGGGAATGATGCCATTGGCGACTTCCGTTACCTGGCAACCATAGGTGACGGCCGGAACTATACCGTAGGTAGTTCGGGTTCCGTAACCGTAGGGAACAGCCCTGATGCACCACCGAACCCCGATCTGAAATGGGAGGAGACCAACCAGGCCAATATAGGTTTTGACGCTTACCTGTTTCACGATTTCAGCCTGGTATTTGATCTTTACCGAAAAAAGACCATTGGTATCCTCCAGGATGTCCGTATACCGGGATACATTGGTGCCAACGGTAGTCCCGTAGGTAACGTAGCCGATATGGTAAACCGCGGTTTTGATGTGGAAGTCGGGTATAACAAGACTATAAATGATTTTGGTATTTCCGTAAACGCCAACTTCTCTTATCTTGAGAATGAAGTAACCTATCTCGGGAATGATATCGAATACTTGTCAGGTGGCGCTACCATTCAGTCCGGTACCTATCCCATTACAAGAACGCAGGTAGGTCAGCCTTACGGATCGTTTTTCGGGTTCCGTACCGATGGTATATTCCAGAGCCGTGAAGAGATCGAAGCCTATACGAACAGTGATGGAGGACTTATACAACCCAATGCTGCTCCCGGTGATTTCCGATGGAAAGACCTGAATGGTGACGGTACTATTACCGATGAGGACCGGGATTTTCTGGGAAGTTCCATTCCCAAATACAACTTCGGGTTTACGGTTAACCTGAATTATAAAAACTTTGATCTCCTCATATTTGCCCAGGGCGCTGCCGGAAATAAGATATTCCAGGGATTACGACGACTGGATATTGCCAATGCCAATTACCAGGATGATGCCTTGGGCCGGTGGACAGGACCGGGAACATCCAATAGTTTCCCGAGGTTAACTACGGATGATTCCAATAAGAATTTCAGCAATCCTTCCGATTTTCACCTGGAGAAAGGCGATTACCTGCGATTTAAAACAGTACAACTGGGATATTCGTTACCTACGGACGTAATAAAACGCATAGGCCTGCAAAGATTAAGACTGTATGTCACAGGAGAAAACCTGCTCACCTTTACGGGATACAGCGGCTTCGACCCCGAAATCGGGGGAGGAATATTCGGTATAGACCGGGGGTTTTACCCGCAGGCCATAACCGGGATGGTAGGAGTTAATGTACAATTTTAAAAAGACAGGATCATGAAATATACGATAAAATACACAATGGCCATTCTCATCCTGCTGCTGTTTACAATGTCCTGTAGCAAGGATTTTCTGGAAGTGGACCCCAAGGGAACAGCCCTGGAAGAAACATATTACGCCAATGAAGAGCAGGCCTTTTCCGGGCTGGTAGCTGTATACGACATCGTGGGCAAACAGGCCCGGGGATTTGAAAATATGGTAACGATGATAAATGCGGGATCGGACGATCATTATGCCGGAGGTGGAAGTTCTACCGATGGTATCGGCATACAGTCCTTTTCCAATTATTCCATCGATGCCTCTACCATTCCCGTTAGTTTCTGGAGTAATTTTTATCAGGGAATATTCCGGGCCAACGTGCTTCTGGAGAAACTTCCCGAAGTACCCATGGATGAAGACGTAAAGAAAAGATTTATCGCGGAAACCAAAGCGCTTCGCGCCTACTACTACTTTGATCTTGTCCGCCTGTTCGGCAATATCCCGCTTATTACGGAACGTGTAGACGCCAGCGAAACCTTTAATATTCCCCAGTCTTCGCCAGAGGACGTCTATGCACAGATTGAGGCTGATCTTACCGAAGCCATTTCCGGTCTTCCTCTCAAAATAACAGATTTGGATAACGAAGCCGGTCGGTTCTCGCAAGGAACGGCTTTGGCTATATTAGGTAAGGTCTACCTGTACCAGGACAAGAACACAGAAGCAGCGGAAACACTGGCAAAAGTGAATGGCACCCCGGGAGGGACCAGCGACTACGGGTATAAACTCCTGGACAATTACGCAGATCTATGGAATATAGAAAACAAGTTCAATACGGAGTCCATACTCGAATCCTCTCATACGGACAAAAGTAATGCGGGATGGGGAAACTGGGGTTCCGGATCAGACGAAGGAAACTCCATAAATATAATGGTAAGTCCGAGAAGTTTTAGTCGGTCCGCCGGTTCTTCCGCACCCGATTATATTTCAGGCTGGGGGTTCAATATTGTTACGCAGAGCTTATACGATGCACTTTCCGGGGACCCGAGATTTGACGCTACGATAGCAGAAATAGGAGCGCTGAAACAAGCTGGCGAGGTCGATTACGTTTCCAGTTACCAGGATACGGGATATTTTCTGAAAAAATTCATGCCACTTAATTCCGACGCTTCTACCGGGGGCGGAAATACGGAATTGAACTACAGACAGAACGTATATGCGATCCGTCTGGCGGATACCTATCTCATGGAAGCGGAAGCACTTGGAGGTACCGGTGCGAGGGCACAGGCTTTACTCGATGCCGTAAGGGCCAGGGTAGGGCTTGCACCGGTACCTGTTTCCATGGAAGCTGTTATGCAGGAAAGACGACTCGAACTTGCCGGAGAAGGGCATCGCTGGTTTGACCTGGTACGTACCGGAAGAGCGCCCTCCGTACTGACCGGAAGAGGTTTTACCGCCGGAAAGAACGAAGTGTTGCCCATACCGTTACAGGAACTGGAAAATACACTTATAGTGCAAAACTCCGGTTATTAGATATATTTGAATTGACCTAAACATGCATCAGGCTGGAAACCCGGAAAATCATTTATCCCGGTTTTCCGCCTGTAATTTTTTAAATGGATAAAATATACATACAAAATGCGCAACCTTCATCACGCTTACCGTTTAATGGTTTTCATGCTGTTTCTGGCCTGTACTCCCGAAAAAAAAGCGGATTACGAAGCGGAATTATGGCTTACCACGACAGATAAAAGATCGCTACTGGAACAAACCGGGGTAGATACCTCCCAAGATAGTTCTCCGGATGTTGTTATTACCATTAATCCCGCTAAAACCTATCAAACTATGGATGGGTTCGGGTACACACTTACCGGGGGAAGTGCCCTGCACATTCACAATATGTCGGCAGCTGCAAGAAAAGAGCTTTTACGGGAATTATTCGGCACCGGTAAAGATGGCATAGGAGTAAGTTACCTCCGCGTCAGCATAGGAGCTTCTGACCTGGACGAACGCCTCTGGTCTTATAACGATACTGCCGAAGGGGAAACGGACGAGGAACTGGATAACTTTTCTATGGCATATGATACATTACACCTTATCCCCGTATTGAAGGAAATACTGCAAATCGCTCCGGAAATAAAAATCATGGGATCGCCGTGGTCTCCCCCGAAATGGATGAAAGATAATAACGACACCCGTGGAGGAAGCCTTTTACCGGGATATTACGACAGTTATGCCCGATATTTTGTAAAATATATAGAAGGCATGCGGGAACAAGGCATCCCTATTGATGCCATAACCGTTCAGAATGAACCGCTGCATCCGGGAAATAATCCCAGTTTATTGATGCTTCCCGAACAACAGGGAGAATTTATAAAGGATCACCTGGGACCTGCCTTTGAGAGCGCCGGAATAGATACGAAAATCATTATTTACGATCACAATGCGGACAGGCCGGATTACCCCATATCCATCCTCGATGATCCGGAGGCTGCAAAATATGTGGACGGATCTGCTTTTCACCTGTATGGAGGTGAGATAAGTGCACTTTCACGGGTTCACAAAGCACACCCGGACAAAAACCTCTATTTTACCGAGCAGTGGGTAGGAGCACCCGGAGATTTTGCCAAAGAAATGGCATGGCATACCGAAAACCTTATTATCGGGGCCACGAGGAATTGGTGCAAAACCGTATTGGAGTGGAACCTTGCCGCCGATGAAAACCAGGACCCGCATACCGACAGGGGTGGTTGTGACCGTTGCCTGGGAGCAGTGACCATTACAGGCGATCAGGTAACCCGTGAACCCGCCTATTATATTATAGCGCAGGCCTCCAGGTTCGTGCCGCCCGGTTCGGTAAGAGTAGATTCAGATATTCAGGGAGATATTGCCAATGTGGCGTTTAAAACCCCGGAGGGAAAATATGTTTGCATACTACAGAATACCGGTAAAGAAGAACAAAAAATTGCGGTGAAACTGGAAAACCGTTCAATTCCTGTAAAGCTTGGGGCCGGAGCTATCGGTACGTTGATGATAAGTTTACCATAGGATAAGAGCCGGACAACCCCGGTTGGGGTACAGGACTCTCTCCCCGAAAAGTATTGAAAACAGCAGGGATATCCGAAGGGGATACAGGGATGAATGAGGATTTACCTCATTTCATCCGGTTATGTAAGGTAATGACCAGGGAATTATTCTAACGACAGCTTATTGACCCGCATCTGGTATTCGTCAATAGCCTCACGAACCATATCCACGTTGTCCGATGCCCTTTGATGTGCCTCTTCCATAACTTTTTCCAGTTTACTGTCGGGAAATTGGAACAGGTCCGTGATAACGTGGTTTATTTTGTCAATACTACTTTCCTGGGTATTCTTTATGTCTTCCAGCTTGGAAAGAATTTTCCGCATTTGCTCTAATTTCTTCTCATCATCCATAACAATTTGATTTAGAGATAAAATATACTACTTTTCTTATGATTACACAAATGCTTTTCTTTGTGGGTTTAAATAAATGACAGTGAATCCGGAACAAAATCCGGTTGTTTTTACCGAAGAATAAAAATAAAAATATCCCCGACAAGACATTCGGTGAACGCTTTTCGGGGATATTTTATTTCCGGAAGAAAGATCTAAAGGTCCAGTTTCAACTGGTTCAGTTTGTCCGTAATCTCTTTGACCTCACTTTCGGAAAGTGTTTTTTCCGTGGCCATGGCATTTTGTACCGCCTGGGCCTCATTTCTGGCACCTACCAGGGCAATGGTAATTGCCGGTTGTTCCAGGGTCCAGAGAATGGTAAGCTGTCCCAGTGTCAGGCCTTTGGCATCTGCTATCGGTTTTATGCTTTCCAGGAAGGCATTGGTTCGTTTCAGGTTCTCATCCTTGAAATAATGATTGGAAGCCCGGTGGTCGCCTTCGGCAAACTGGTGTCCCGGTTTTATTTTTCCGGTTAGCAAACCGCGTTGCATGGGGCTGTAGGCCAGTATACCTTTTTGATGTTCCAGGCAATATGGAACCACATCTGTCTCTATATCTCTTTGTACCATACTGTATGGAACCTGGTTGGAAGCCAGGGACACGTACTTTTCCGCTTCAGCCATTTGTTCCGCACTGTAATTGCATACCCCGGCATAGCGTACTTTTCCCTGTTCTATGAGTTTTGCAACCGCCTCCATGGTCTCCTGGATGGGCGTAGTGGAGTCCGGCCAGTGTATCTGGTAAAGGTCTATATAATCCGTGCCCAGTCTTTTCAGGCTGTCTTCACATTCTTTAATAATGCTTTCTTTTCCGGCATATTTATAGATATCAATATCCCGGCCCGCATTGTCCCTGCTGCTAAAACCGAAATCCCCTTTTACCAGGTCCCAGCGCATACCGTATTTGTTGAGTATCTGAACTTTATCCCTGGGAATATCCTTGATGGCTTCCCCGACGATTTCTTCGCTGGTGCCCTGGCCGTAAATGGGAGCGGTGTCTATGGAAGTTACTCCCAATTCATATGATGCCTGTATGGCACGTACCGCATCCTTGCGTTCGGTACCGCCCCACATCCATCCCCCGGCGGCCCAGGCGCCAAAGGTAACAACGGATACACGGAGATCGGTATTTCCTAATTTTCTGTACTTCATAGCTGTTTTTTTATGTTAAGATATTTAGAAGTCAAGTTATTCAAAATTTGTTGCTCCTCAAGAGCGTTAAGGTTATGTGGTTGGGTGTTCCTGTTACCTGGATTGCTAAAGTAAAACGAATTTTTTACAAGGCAATACGCTTCCCACGGAGTGCAGATTGCCTGGCTGCCTCCAGGATTTCCACTACAATAAGGTTGTTTTCCAGGGAAGAAAGATCGTTTTTGGTAGTGATCTTTCCGGACAAAGCCGCTTCCAGGTACGCTACCTGGTCTTTGAAATAATCTTCGGATAGCGGGATGCTTTTTGTTTTCCGAACGCCTTCCCCCGCAATAAGGGTATTCCCGTCCACGGCATGCAGGGATGAACTTTTGCCGTAGACTTGCAGGTCTTTTATACCGTAAGACCAGTTCCAGGAAGCCTGGATAATACCGGTAGCCCCGTTTTCGTATTCTATCAGTATAGTAGCATCGTCATCGACATCAGGATAGATATCCGGTTTTATTTGTCGGGTTATTGCGGTTACGGCAACAGGTTTTTCCCCGTTCATCAGCCAGGTCATCAGGTTGGCGCCATAGCATCCGAAATCCATCAGCGCCCCGGCGCCGTTCTTTTCCGGGTCGGTAAGCCAGTCCAGGAAGTCCTGGCTGCATCCGATCTCTTTTGGCCCCTGGTGCCCGTCTTTGGCGATCATTCTTTTTACAGGGCCGAAACCTTCGCGTTGTGCCTGTTGTTTCAGCATCTGATTGCTGCCGTACCAGGTCGTTTCGTAATTGGTAAATACGGGAGTGTTATTTTCCTTGGAAAGAAGGGCAATCCGCCTGGCCTGTTTGTTGTTTACGGCAAGAGGCTTTTCTACCATGAGCGGAATTTTCTTTGGCAAACATATTTCTGCTATAGCTATATGTTCGGAAATAGGATTGTAAGCGAGCACTGCATCCGGGCGTGTTTTTTCCAGCATTTCCTTCACGGTATCGTAAAAGAGCGTGTCCGGCAGATCGTAATTTTTTTGCAGCCGTTTTATAAGCGCCTTATCCGGTTCGGCAATGCCCGTAATATTTACCCGGTGCTGCCTGTATTGATTTAAGAGAACATGAATGTGGTCGTGGGTCATTCCGGCTACCGCTACGTTCAGAAGTTTGTCCTGTCCAGCCACATACTGAATGGAGAGGGCAAAAAACAAAAGGTACCACGTGGCTGCCGGCTTTAATTGTCGTTTCATTAAATGTGTTTTTGGGAATAATATCGTTCCGTTCCTTACGGTTGAAGGAAAAACAGCGGTCGTATTATTTCGGTTTTAAAAACAGAAAGGGAACGACTTTGTTTGTCGCCCCTTCTGAAATTTTATGATATCATATTTACAACTTACCCGATGACTTTGTCAGAAGTTCCGAGATATTTGGTAAAAGGTTGTGCCAGAAGTCGTTTTCCGGTTGCTTTTTTAATGGCATTGGCCAGGGCCCCGCCTGCGGGTGGCAGGGCGGGCTCTCCCAGTCCTGTAGGAGAAAGTCCGTTCTCTATAAAATGTACTTCCACTTCAGGAGCTTCCTGTATCCGGATAAGCCGGTATTTCTGGAAATTATTTACCTGCGGCATGCCATTATTAAAGGAAAGGTCGCCGTACATGGCATGTCCTATGCCGTCTATAATACCACCTTCCACCTGGTTCCTGGCACCGGTGGGGTTGACTACAATGCCGCAATCTACCACACAGGTCACTTTTTTAACCAAAGGCATTCCTGAACGTTCGTCCATAGTAATGTCCACAACTTCCGCTACATGGCTGTTGTGACAATAGTAAGCGGAAAAACCCTGGTATATACCCGCAGCGACAGGTTTACCCCATCCGGATTTTGCAACCGCGGTACGAATAACCTCCTGCATACGTTCCGGGGAGTATTGTATCCTTTCGTCAGTTGAGCCTTTTACTTTTTCCAGCAGGTCTAGCCGGATCTGAATAGGGTCGGCACCGATGGTCTCAAACAGTTCATCCAGGAAACTCTGCTCGGCAAAAGCCAGGAAATTGGTATATGGCGCCCGCCATGGCGCCGTGGTAATACGGCTTTTATAGTTGGCCACATCTACCTGGTAATTTTCAATGGCCCCTGCCGGGAAGAAATTAGGGATCAGGCCGTACATATTGTTATTGATCGCAGCTTCCTTAAGATGGTACCCGGTGATCTTCCCGTCTTTTACCGATGCCGCGATCCTGTATTTGATGGCCGGACGGTACTGTCCGCAGGTCATATCGTCCTCACGGGTGTAAAACACTTGTACCGGTTTGCGGATGGCATCGGAGACCTTGGCAGCTTCCATAACAAAGTCTCCTATCAATCTCCTGCCAAAGCCCCCGCCCATACGGGTCATATTTACGTTTACCTTTTCTATGTCTACGCCCAGCTCTTCCGCTACGGCCTTCTGACTTCCGGCCGGGGTTTGTATGGGCCCCGTCAATTCCACTTTATCGTCCGTAACGTGGGCAAAAAAGTTCATGGGTTCCATACAGGAATGTGGCAGGAAGGGCGATTCGTAGGTGCGTTCGATAACCTGGTCTGCCTCTGCAAAGGCTTTTTTTATGTCTCCGTCAGAACGAAGGGTTTCAAAATCATTTCCGTCCAGGAGCCCCAGTAAAATGCGATCGTGATCTTCGGTGCTTTCCAGTTTCTCACTGTCCCACTCAGCCTGTAGTTTTTCTTTTCCTTTTTTAGCGGCCCAGGTATTGGTAGCTACAACGGCAATTTTATCATCGATCCGGATTACATCGGTAACACCACTCACTTTTTTGGCCTCCGAGTCGTCAAAGGACACCAGTTTACGGCCAAATGCCGGTGGGCGCATAACACAGGCATAGTGCATACCTTCCTGCCGGTAGTCCAGTCCGAACAACGGTTTGCCGCTGATTATCTTATCGATATCCACATTCACGGCATCGTGTCCTATGATTTTGTATTCCGAAGGTTTTTTAAGCGGTGCGTTTCCTTCTATTTCCAGGGTAGCTGCTGCTTTTACCACATCGCCGTAACCCAGCTTGTCACCGTTGGTATTGGTAATGATCCCGTCCGAAGCATTACATTCGCCGGGAGATACATTCCATTGCCCGGCTGCGGCATAGATGAGCATTTGCCTGGCATTGGCCCCGGTTTGCCGGAGAATATCCCATCCGTGCCGTATGGACTGGCTTCCCCCGGCAACCTGCCGGGTAAAGTTTTTGGTATCCAGCGGGGCCTGTTCTACATATACATCTTTCCAGGGAACATCCAGTTCTTCCGCCACGATCATAGGCATAGCGGTTTTTACGCCCTGGCCTATTTCCGGGTTGGGGGAGAAGATGGTCACTTTTCCGTTATCGGCTATTTTTATATACGCATTGAAGTCGCTAAAGTTCAGTTCCGAAATATCCTGTGGCATTTTGGTTTCCGGTTTGCAGGAGTTCAGGAAATTAACCCCTATGAGAATGCCACCGCCGGCCAGTGCAGTCGTCCGCATAAAAGATCGTCTGCTGAACGTGGTTTTGGTCATTGTTTCTGTCATCATTAAAATAGTTTTGGGGTTAACTCATTTTTTCGGCAGCGAGGGCTACTGCCTTTTCGATACGGACATAAGCAGCACAACGGCAAATATTTCCCTGCATGGCCCCCCGGATATCTTTGCCCGACGGGTTGGGATTATCGCTTAAAAAAGCAGAGGCTGTCATAATTTGTCCGGCCTGACAATATCCGCATTGCGGTACATCCATTTCTTTCCAGGCCTGTTGTACCGGGTGGGAATTGTCTTCCGAAAGACCTTCGATAGTAGTGATTTTACGATCTTCGACCTGGGCTACCGTGAGCAGGCAGCTTCTTGTGGCATCTCCGTCGAGGTGAACGGTACAGGCGCCGCATTGTCCTATACCGCAACCAAACTTGGTACCTACCAGTTGCAGTTCGTCCCGTAAGACCCATAACAGCGGAGTGTCACTTTCGACATTTACCGTATGGGGCTTACCATTTACAGTAATTTTAAAAGTTGGCATAATAAAGTTAGTTTAAATAAGTCAGTGTGTTTTTTAATTGCTCCAATAAGATAGGGATATTTTGATTTTGTCCCCGGTATGTTAAGAGTTGTTTAACAATTTTAACACCGGGCCCGGCATTTTGATATTCAGAAGACAATGATTTTTGCGTTTTTCGCATAGAAGTAAAGAAGGCCGGTAACTGTGTTTAGTTCTTTTTTTGGGGTGTGCAGGTTTGCCAGGGATTGTTTTCGGAATAATCAGTATGTAAGAAATTTCTGTGATTAATAATCGGCAAGATATAAAGGTTCAGGGACGGGTTATATGTGCGTGTCCGCTTTTGTCCGCTTTTGGCCGTTTTTGACCGGTTTTGACCGCACGGATACGGACTTCCTTCGGGTGTTGTTCGGGTCTTCTTCGGGTTTCCTTCGGAAAAAAGGATGTTTTTCCGAACAAAACCCGAAGGAAACCCAAAGGAAACCGGGAGAAGATTATGGAAAAAAGTGCCTGTTATGCGAAGTATGAACAAAGCAGGAACGAGTGATTATCTTCACGGTGCCGACTACCAGCCCGGAGATTTAGACACTCTCTCAGCCAATAGGAAAAAGTTTCAACGGGTTCGGCTTTTCACTTCCCTGTATAGAAAGAAACAGGGCAAAAAAATTCCGGACCTTCTAGCAAGGCCCGGAATTATTTTTTGATCTGTTGAAAGTAAGGACTCCCGGACTCATTTTTGGATTTTTCGGAGTCCTTGTTTCAAAAAGATTTACTTTTTAGATTCTTCCAAAGATACTTTACGGAAATCTTTCATAAGCTTGCTGATTTCCAGAGCGGCTTTACGAGCCCTTGTTCCGGCAGCTTTGTTTCCTTTTTCAACTTGTGTTTGAGCTTCCGTGTTGAATGTCTCAATTTCGGATTGAATTTTTTCTAATAACTCTTTCATTTGAATTTTGATTTAAACAATGAGCGGCGAAAATAAATAATTTTAAATACATGTGCGGCATAGAAAGCATGCGTATTTGCTGAATTTAGGACGGATAGTACCATTTTTTCGTTCATTTGCAGGAATCCGGTGAAATCGAAGGACGAGTTGCAGCCTTTTTCGTCTCCCCATGATATCGGGATTCATTGCTCCCGATGACTCCTATCGGTAGCAGTTTCTATATATTTTAGCTACAGATACACCGATATATTAAAATGATCTGTGTATCCGGGACAAAACATATTTTCCGTCTGCCGGGAACTTATAGCCTTCCGGGGAAGATTAAGATGTTGCCTAGGAATTAATTTTTCAATTTTCCGGGAGAGATGCCATATTTCTTTTTAAAGGCAGTGGTAAAGTATTGCGGGGTCTGGTACCCGCAATAATCCGCAATTTCCTGTATACTTTTTTCACCGCTTAAAAGCTGTTCTTTTGCGGCATTAAGGCGTATGTCCCTAAGATGCCGGAATACGGTGGTCCCGAAAAGAGATTTAAATCCTTTTTTGAGCTTGAACTCGTTCATACCCGAACTCCGGGCCAGTGTTTCCAGGGAGAAATTAGCTTCAAAATTTCCTTCCAGCAAATCCTTAACGTAATGTAGTTTTTCGATATCTTCTCGCTGCAATACTTCAAAACCGGGTGTTTCCGTATGATAGGATTCCAATTGCAGCATGAGTAATTCCAGTACTTTGGCCTCGATATAGAACCGTTTCAGCATTCCCTGTTTGTCGCAGTTAATGATCTGGTTGAGGACGATTTGCATTTCCGGAGTGATCTTACGGTTATGATTGTCCAGAAAAGAAGTTTCCTCTTTTTCAATACTGGCCAGAAAACGATCTAATAGTTCCGAATGTCCCCGGGCCACCCTTTTAAAGAATTTTTCGGAAAGGTGTATTTCCAGCATTCTGCCGGGAAGGTCCTGCCGGGAGTGATAAAAATAACCATCAAAATAAGGAGTGTAAAAAAGGTTCTGTTCCCCGGACCTGAAAGTAGTAAAAAGACAGGGATTACCTGTGCTCCCGGCACTTGTGTCCCCGGAAATGGAGAAGTGCATTTCAATGACCGAACTGTCACAGTCGGCTTTGAATTTCAGGTTTTGGTACACATCCGCAACTCCATAGGTAATATGTATACCTTCAAACCACAATTCCTTGTAGTGCTCTTTTCCGAAAGCCATATCAAAACGGAATTCCCTTTCATCGATCCCCGACGGTACACGATAGTCGGGTGGCAGGTCTATTTCGTAGATAAGCTCCCGTAAATCCGATGTTCGAAGACTGAATCTCATATGCTCCCTTTTTTATAAAAAATGCTCCCGTAATTGTAAATGAGGTACTTTGAAATGTCGCAATTTTGTACAAAGATAGTTATTTAGAATAAATCTAAATTGTTATGTCAGAAAGAAATGATTTCAACGAACTGGCGGCCCAGTTACAATGTCCAAATGGCGAAACGGGAATAACGATAGGGGACCGTATGTTTCGTACTAACGGAAACATGATCCGTAAAACAATAGATTCTATGGATATTCTGCCCTGCGACCGTATCCTGGAAATAGGGTTCGGTAACGGAAGGCACCTGGAAACCTTGTATAAAAAGGAGCCTATGGTAACTTATTACGGCGTAGATACCTCAAACCTGATGGTAGACCGGGCCCGGGCAAACAATATAAGCCATGTGCGCGACGAAATGGCCGTCTTCCGGCAAACGGACGGCGTACAATTACCATACGATAATGCTTTTTTTGACATCGCTTTTACCGTAAACACCATTTATTTCTGGGAACATCCGGAAATACAATTGCGTGAGGTACACCGGGTACTGGCTCCGGGCAGAAGTTTTTACTGTGCCTGGGTAGACCGTGCATCTATGGAGGCTCTTCCGTTTGTAGACGGACGTTTTACACTTTATGGTATTACGGAAGTAGAACGGCTGTTTTGCGCTCATGGCTTTTCCGTTATTACTTCCTGCGCTTTTGAAGAACAGGTACAAAATAATGCCGGAACCGAACACAAGAGAAAATACTGGATCATAAAGGTCCAAAAATCGGCCTTATGACCCTTCTCCCGGGACAAATTTCGTTTTGCAAATCCGGAAACAACTAAAACTATCAAGATTATGAGGGTAAAATTGCCGGAAGGTATACGGGAAGAGAGGATTTTTGCCGAATCGGTCTTCCTGTCTAATGAAAACGGGATTTACAACGTATATTGTCTCCCGAAAATCCATTAGTTATGAATATCTTTGGTTTTTAACATAGAAATTCACGTTAACATAGAAACTCATGGTGAAAAAGAAAAACCTGCTGTACAGCAGGTTTTCCAGGTGAGATTACGATATAAGATCTTTGTTATTCCATATTAAGCGCTTGCCGCATTTTGTGATAAATCTCGTTGTTTTCGTAGATACCGGAAAATAATTCTTTTCCTTTTCCCGTGGCAAATACAGGCACATGGGTACCGGTATGCTGATCGGTGATAAAATATACGGCTACTTTTTGCGGGTTTTCTACCGGTTTTCCGGTTTTCGGATCGGTATCGTAAAATTTACCAATTGCGGTCCCGCCGGTTTCATGGTCTGCGGTAACCACCAAAAGGGTATTCGGGTGCTCTTCTATATAATCGAGGGCTACGCCCAGGGTTTTATCAAAATCAAGCACTTCCTGCACCATCATTTCAGGGTCTTTGGCATGCCCGCCCCAGTCTATATAAGAACCTTCAACCATAAGGAAAAAAGGTTTACCGGCGGTTTCGAAATATTTGAGGGCTTTGGTTGTGGCCTCAGGCAAAAAATCACCCCTGCCCTGTACTTTGGAAGGCATGCCTTCGGGGGCGAGCAAAAAACCGTTTCTCCTGGACGGGTCTACCGTAGTCATATTTACAGAGTCCATATGATAATCTTTTGCCTGAAGTTCGGCGTATAAATTTCTGCCGTCTTCCCTTTTTGTAAAATACTTCAACCCGGCCCCGGCAAAGAAATCTACATTTTCCTTCATCATTTCCATAGCAATAGCTTCGTGCATGTCCCGGTTTTCCACGTGGGCGTAAAAAGCTGCCGGGGTGGCATGAGTTATGGAGGTAAGGCTTATGAGTCCGGTGTTATAGCCTTCGGTTTTCAGGTCTTCAAGAATAGTAGGCATGGCAATGGTATCCTTAGATACGCCGATGGCTTTTTTATATGTTTTTTCTCCTATGGAAAAGGCAGTGGCTCCGGCGGCAGAATCGGTGATCCGGTGACTGGTGGAAGAAGTTTTGCTCAGCCCTATAATGGGAAATCTTTCAAAATTGGATATAGTATCCATAAAATAGAATGCAGAGGATACCTGCGAAAGTCCCATACCATCACCAATCATTAAAATAATGCTTAGCGGTTCTTCCGGAACAATGGCGGAAGTATCCGAAACATTTTCCCTGCCTTTTTCCGTAGTACATCCTATGGCAATGGTGAAGAGGGTTGTTATTAGCATCGGTTTGAACAAAAATCTCATATCTCTGGTATTTATCAAAAATTTAAAATGCGTACGGCAAGAAAAACCTTCTCTTGCCGTACTTGTTTATATAATGGGGTAGTCCGCTTATAAGTAGCTTAATCTGTTAGTACCCTGGATTCTGGACCAGGTATCCCGGGGTATTGGATGAGCCGTCTATAGCTGATTGCGGTATAGGGAATAACCTGTGCCTTACATCGGCATCGGTTTTTTCTGTCCAGGTATCCTCATAATGCCCGAAACGGATCATATCGGTACGCCTGGACATTTCCCAGTACAATTCAAAGCCGCGTTCCCGATAAAGGATATCCGGATCGATGGAAGTGAGTGCCGCGGGAATGGGAGCGCGGGCGGTTCTGGATGTTCTTACGAAATTAACGTCGGACAAAGCACCGGCATTATCTCCTTTTCTCAACCTGGCCTCGGCACGCATCAAGTAAATTTCGGCATAACGCAACAGTACAAGATCTACACTACTGTAATTATTCCCGTTGGGGGAGGTATGGCTAAACTGGTATTTGGAAACGCGGTAACCGCTGGCATACCCGTTATTGGCAGTAAAATCGACATCTAAGGAGTGGTTTACATAGTATTCCATACCAGCTTCCCTTCTTTCGCCTACGGCATAAATTCTGTACCCGCCATTGCAGGTATAAAAATTACCGTCAGGGTCTTTTCTCGGCGCCCACGGTGTACCTCTCATAATCCCCCTGTCAATCTCGAAATTTTCGGCGGATACACAGATATACCGATCTTCGTCATTTTGTGGTGTAAAACCGTCGAGGTCCTCATATTCGGCAGGAACATTTACGTTCTTTTGATAGAACCTGGCATCGGCGTCAGCCGGGTCCGTGCTACCGTAAGCGTCTACCCAGCTCTGGTAGAAATCGGGCGTAATGGCGGGACCGTCCGTACCGTCTGCATCGGGATATTCCGGTCTTGGAAATAAGGAACCGGACAAAGACCAGTAGGCCCAGCGGCTATGGTCGTTTCTCAATATACCACGCTGATCCAGTGCAAAGATTAATTCCTGGTTATCATGGTTATCGTCGTTGAACAGGTCAAAGTACTCCGGAGACAGGGTAAAATTACCGGAATTAATAATGTTATCGGTATATTCGATGACCTTATCCATGTCTTCCGTAGAAAAACTGGGGTTGCCGTATGGATCGCGATAAACGGCCGCATTGAGGTGCAACTTAGCCAGAAAGCCCCAAACTGCCGCCTGGGTCATTCTACCCGGTCCCTTGTCTTTGTTTATTACATCTACCACAGACAAAAGTTCGCTCTCAATATAGTCTATGGCTTCCTGCCCCCGAAGTATCTCGGACATGTCTTCCGAAGATTCTTTCTTAAATGCCAGTCCCCAGCTGTCCAGCATCAGCATATTTAAATATGCCCTCAATGCTTTCATCTCATAAAGGGCCGCCTGTGCTTCCGTATTTGTTTCCGCCAGCGGGATCAATACCTCAATAGCGGTTACGGTTCTGGATATATTGGTAGTCATATAGTTCCAGGCATCCCCAACCAGGCCGTTACTTGCGGTAATGCTATGTGTATGCAGTTCCAGGAACCGGCCACCGTCATACCATTGGTCTCCGCCACGAGCCGGCAAAATGGCTTCATCCGAAGGGATTAGTTGTAAACCAAAATACCTGGTATGCCGGAAGGTTTGCGGAAGCAGTCCGTAGGCAGGAGCAATGGCACCGCTGATAGCTTCAGATTGTCCGCTACCCGTAAGGGATTCATCCAATACCTGCTCTTCCAGATCGGTACAGCTAAGGCTCATTAAAGAACTGATTGCCAGTAATGCTATGCTAAGTTTATTTTTCATTTTCATTCTTTTTAGAGGTGATTAAAAGGATACATTTAAGCCAAACAGGAATGTTCTTGCTTTCGGATAGGTATACCTGTCAATTCCGAAAGTTTGAATTCCCCCCGATGAATTTCCTGTATTCACTTCAGGGTCGAATCCGCTATAATCGGTGAGTACAAACAGGTTTTGACCGGTGATACTGAACCGTATGTTTTTTATATAATCTGTCATCCCCAGAAGTTTAGGGTCCAGGTTATATCCCAGGGTAGCGTTATTGAGGCGCAGATAATCCCCGTTTTCCAGGTATCGTGTAGATACTTCGTTGGTATTATTTAGCACTTCTTCCTCGTATTCAATGGCTTTATCCGTAGTGTTAAAAGACAATGCCAGATTTCCCTTGGTAAAATTGGACATGGCGGTGTGGTTATAAATCTGGTTTCCTGCCGCACCGTTAAAATTGAGGTTCAGGTCAAACTTCTTATAGAAGAAATTGAGGTAGAACGCGTAGGTTACATCTGGCAGGGCTTTGCCCACTATCATACGGTCATTGTCGAGGATTTCGCCATCCCCGTTGACATCACGAAACTGGCTAAACCCATCTTCGTTGATACCCAGAAACTCTTTCATGTAAAAAGTTCCTATAGGTTCTCCGTTCAGATACCCGTTAATGGTAGCCCCTGTTTGTCCGGCGCCCTGGGCGGCCCCGGTAGTAAGTACCTGGTAGGGAGAGTTCTCTACTTTGTTTTTGGTAAAGGCAGCATTACCGCCAATGTTATAAGAGAAATCTCCGTTGCTCCCGTTGCTCCGGTAATCCAGGGAAATCTCCAATCCGTTATTTTTGATTTCCATGTCCGGAATATTTGTCCAGAAGGTATTGGTAGGTTGTATCGGGTCGGACGGAACCACTTCAAGCAATACGTTTTCGGATACTTTATTGAAATAATCGAGTGTACCTGTCAATTGGTTATTGAACAGGCCGAAGTCTATACCGACATTGGCTTGTGTAGAAACCTCCCATTGAATATCGGGATTGGCAAGACGTGTATAAACGGTACCGAAGGGATAGGCATCCAGGCTGTTTACATTGTCGCTGAGCGGGTAGGTGTCGTTATCCGCCCGGCTGTCCGTATAGCTGGCTTGGGTGATCTTGGAAGGGATCTCCTGGTTTCCCGTACGTCCCCAGCTGGCCCTTAGTTTCAGATTGCTGAAGGGGGTATTGATCATAAAATTTTCCTGGCTGATATTCCACCCGGCAGCAACAGAAGGAAAATAACCGTACTTGTTGTTTTCCCCGAACTTGGAAGACCCGTCTGCACGCATGGTCACCGTGAGCAAATATTTGTCTGCAAAGCCATAGTTTACCCTCCCAAAGAAAGATTGCAACTCATTTTTAATGGCATCGGACCATCGGGACACCGGATTACCCGCAGCTTCGATCTGGTATCTCGGATCAATACCGTTGTCCGGAAAATTTTCATATTCCCATCCCCTGGCTTTATAGAGAGTTTCCTGGTAGGTATGACCTACCAGAAATGTCATATCGTGCTGGCCTATGTTCTGCTTGTAGGTAAGGTAATTTTCCACCAGGGTGTTGGTGTTACTGGTATAAGTAAGATTGAGGGAACCAATTTCGTCTTCCCGTGCCGTGTAGGGTTTGTTTTGCTGCTCCCTGTCCGTATTGGAATAATCCACACCGAGGTTTAGTTTATAGGTCAATCCCTTGACGATTTCTACAGAAGGGGAAATATTGGCCAGGATACGGTTATTGTTGGCAAAATCCCCGTATAACTGTTCCCGTACGAGGGAATTGAACTGATCTCCGTTTATTACGGGAGTGGGTTCGCCATTGGTATAGGCCGGGTAAGTAGGGTTAGACCGCAGCATGTCTGATATAATGGTGGTGGTTAACGGTCTTTTGTTTTCGGTCCTGGTTCCGGACAAGTTTAGTTCTACTTTAAAACGATCGTTCAGCGCTTTTTGCGACAGGTTCAAACGTCCGGAATAGGTTCTCAGGTCACTGTTTCTCAAAATACCTTCCTGGTCATTCACCCCGGCAGATCCGTAGTAAGAGAACTTTTCGGTACCGCCGCCCATGGAGAAATTGATGTTTTTGGATATGGCTGTCCTGGTAAATTCGTCCTGCCAATCCGTATTTGCACCTCCGTCTCTGAGGTTACCGCCTACCCGGGCAACCTGCTCCCGGAATTCGCTGGCGCTGAAAACATCTATCTTGTTAGCCAGTGTGGACAGGGCAGTAGATACGGTAAGGTTCATCTCGGCACGTCCTTCTTTTCCTTTTTTGGTGGTAATCACAATAACCCCGTTGGCCGCCCTGGCACCATAGATAGCAGCAGCAGATGCGTCTTTCAGAACGTCTATTTTTTCAATGTCGTGAGGGTTAATAAAGTTTAAAGGATTGGTAGGTACCCCGGTAGAAGTATTATCCAGCGCAAAACCGTCAACCACATAAAGTGGCGTTGTCCCGGAACGCAAACTACCTATACCGCGTATGATAACATCCTGCGAAGCCCCGGGCTCGCCGCTAACCGTAGAAACGTTGACACCGGCAACCTTACCTTGTAAAAGCTGTCCGGGATTGGTTACGATACCTTTGTTGAAATCTTCCTGCTTTACGGACCCGATAGAACCGGTAATATCCGTTTTTTTCTGTGTACCATATCCCACTACCACAACATCATCTAATTGAGCGGCATCGGGAATTAACTGGATGTTGATCACAGAACGTCCGTTAACCGAAATTTCCTGGGTTTTGTATCCCAAATACGATACTTGCAGAAAGGCATCATCTTCCACGTCTATGGAAAAATTTCCGTCGAAATCCGTAGTCGCACCATTTGTAGTACCTTTTTCAATGATAGTAGCCCCTGCCAGCGGAACACCGTTTTCATCCGTAATAATACCTGTTATGGTTTGGAAGGCTATATCCAAAACCCTTTCTGTAACCTTCTTCTGGTTTACATCAATAGAGATGGTATGATTAATTCTTCTGAAAGCAAGACTGGCATCTTTTGCAATCCACTCCAGGATGGAACGCAGCGATTCATCTTTGTATGAAATATCATAAGTTTTGCCCAGCCTCTCTATTTTTCGGTCATACACAAACTTAAAATCCGTCTGTGCCTCAATGTCTTTAAGGACTTCTACCACGGTAGCATCCTTAACGGACAAGTCTACTTTATAGCTTTCCAGTTTTTGTCCTGCCGCATCGGAAGCAAGTACCGGGTTTAGTAACGCCCCGGCAATCAGAAAGCAAAATGCATGGAATGTCAATTGAATAAATTGTTTTAAAGTTAGCAATTTCATAATTTCACATAATATTTAATGGTTATTCATATTTGTAAGTATTAAATCGTATGCAGTCTGTGATCGCTCGCCAAAGTGTTGCAGACTGCTTTTTTGTCATAGAAAAACTACATCATAAACTTTGTTTTTGTGTTAGATTGGTTATTAATCGGTACATCTTCCCTTAATCAGGATTTTATTGTCTTCGAGGTATTCGTATTGCAGGCCTTTTTTGGTATATTGTATACTTTCCAGCACTACTGATAGTATTTCATTGTTATATATAGCGGTGAGATGACAGTTTTTGAGCTTTTCTTCGGCAAAGACAAACGTTACGCCATACCAGGCTTCAAGAACTTTGGTTACCTGGAGCAGCGAGGTGTCCTTGAAGTGGATAATACCGTCTTTCCACTGTATAAAGTTTTTGATGTCTGTTTTTCTCCGGGAGATCCGGTTAGACTTTTTGTCAAACACGCCCTGTTCGTCCGGTCCCAGGAATACTGCACTACTGTCTGAGGCTACTTTTACTTTTCCGGTAGCTACGGTAATCGTTATTTCTTCGTTCTCCGGAAAGGTATGGATGTTAAAGGAAGTTCCGAGAACGGTGGTGCGGATTGCATCAGATTTTATAATAAAAGGTTTCTTCGGGTTCCTGGCCACGTTAAAGAAGGCTTCACCGGTAAGTTCCACTTCGCGGGTATCGCCGGTAAACTTTTCGGGAAATTTTATGGTACTGCCTGCGTTGAGTCGTATTTCGGTGCCATCGGTAAGGGTAAGGCTCAGTTTTTGTCCCCAGTCCGTACTTTTTTCCAGGATAGTTATGGGGGGTGTTTTCGCCGGGGTATTCCATTTGAGGTATATGGAAAGCCCGAGACCGAATAGGATAATCATCGAAGCCGCTATTTTTCCCCAGGCAGCCCATCGGAAAGCACCGCCGCGGGATACGGAATCATTGATGGAGTTTCGCAGCCTTTGCCCTGTATGTCTTTTGTGTTGCGGGCTGTTAAAAACCTCTTTTTCTCTTTTATACAAAAGGCGGCTGTCAAATTCTTCCAGGAGCAGTTCTTCCTTGTGGCTTATGGTACCGTCCTGGTATTTTTTCATTAATGTTTTTATCTCGTTTTCGGTCATTGTGCTTGCATTACACCTTAGAGTACCAAAAACACACAGGCACGCACATGGCCGGATGCAGTGTTAACAATAGCTTAATCTACGGATGTTTTTCGTTAACTTTTTGGTAAAAGAGCCAGCCAAAATCGTAGCGCGAAGGCCTGGCATTTTCTGTAGTGTAATGTGACGGGGAAAAGGGGAGAGGGGGCTAAAAAAAGAATGCTTTCACTATGGAGAGTTCCCTTCGGAGTTTGCCCAGGGCCAGGGACAACTGGTTTTCTACCGAGCGCTGTGATATCTGTAGTTTTTTAGCTATTTCCTTATTGCTGAACTGGTGAATGCGGCTCAGCGTAAAGATCTCCTGGCACCGCTGCGGAAGTTCCGAAATAATGACCTGTATCCGTTTGGAGAGTTCGGTAAAGTCCTCTTCCAGTTCCGTCTCGGCAGGTGTGGTAATGGTATTGGCCGTTTCTATCTGTATGGCTGTAAATTTCGAATCTCTCAGTACGTTATAGCAGCGATACCGGATGGCCCTGTACAGGTAGGGTTTTATATTCCGTATCTGTACCTCTTCCCTGCGTTGCCAGTAGTCGATCCAGACTTCCTGTACCAGGTCTTCGGCAACCGCGCTATCTGAAACAATAGAAGCAGCATATATGTACATGGGTTCCCATAACAATGCAAACAGATTGTTAAATGCGTTCCTGTCCGAGTTCCTGACCTGTCCGGCATACTTCTCAATACTACCTTTTTCGCTATAATCCTCTTTCATTGAACTGATTTAAACCCTATTCCAACTTTTTCTTTTTGAATTTCCAGGAGGTTTGATATGATAAAGCAGTAAGTAGTTATCTGTTCGTTTTGAAATTATGATGTCTGACCTATGGGGTTAATCATTCACCATACGATTCGGGCACAAGTTGGTCCATAATATCTTTTTCTGGTTGCCGGGATTAAAGGATAATATTCAAAAAATTCGCGGCAATAACAGGGCTGCTTTTCCTTGATCGGCATACAAAAAATTAAACAGTTTCATTAGGTGCAAAGTACATAAAAATTGAATAGAGGTATATTATGATATTGTAAATTCAGAACAGCGCCATATCTATGAGGGATTCGCAATACAGATATATTTAACATAAAATTAAGTTATCCCTGCGAATCGTAATACTGCATTAACCTTCTCATTTCGGCAATCCGATATTTTTGGATAAAACTTAAAAAACTAAAAACCGAAATCTTACATTATGAGAAAACTTCACTTAATTCACACATTTTTAATGGTTTTCCTTACAGCTTTCATATGGCTTGGCTGTGACGACGGAGAGGATGGCCTGGATGGCGTAGATGGTAAAGATGGTATAAACGGCGAAGATGGCAAAGATGGTGAAGACCTCACCGAACAACCTACCATGTTCGAAAATAAATCGGAAACCAAACCATTGGTTGCCATGTCCGGCCAGTTCAATTTTGTTGAGGCCTATTCCCTCATCAGCACACCCGATGTCATCGGGGAAGACTTTCAACTGGCGGGTTCCGCGGACGGGGCAGGCTTTTTAAAGGATGGTGACGGTTATATCTATGTGGTGAACTGCGAGGACAGCTATGCCGTTTCCCGGATATTTCTCGATGAATACCTGAACCCGGTCTCCGGCGATTACCTGCTGAACTCCGGGGTGGCCGATTATGCCCGTCAATGTTCCGGTACTATGTGGGAAGCTGCTATTCACGGCGGTTCCAAAGATTTATTTCTTTCGGCTTCCGAAAGTATCCACTATCATGTAAAAGGCATTGACCCCTGGGTAGAATCTCCCACACCTACAGCCGATTTCGGGCTGGATGCCCTGGGGCAGTTTGCCTGGGAAAATGCCGTGCCCCTTCCTAAAAACGCCTATCCCGGAAAAACAGTTATCATAGGAGGTGACGATGATTCCAGCGATTCCGAAGGACAGGTTATAGTGTACTATTCCGAAAACGGTGATGATGACCTGGAAAACGGGAAGATATACGTACTGAAAACCAAACAGGTTTCCGATGGGGAAAGAGGAGTTGCCAATGCAGAAGATGGCATGGCGTATAATGAGTCCAGCTTTGACCGGGGTTTGACGTACGATGTGGAATTTGTAGAAATAGAAGACGGGGCTTCCATGACAAACAGCGAAATGGAAAATGCCTGTATGGCCGTAAATGCCACCCAGTTTATGCGTGTAGAAGATGTAGATTACCAGAAAGGTTCCGATGCCAATGCACGTAATGTATATTTCAACGTTACCGGGAGAGGCCCGGGGAGTGGTACCTATAACGATTGGGGAACCGTTTACAAACTGGTTTTAGACGAAGATACGCCCCTTACCGGGAAACTTACCCAGATCGTCAGCGGTAATACCGACAGCAATAATATGGATGGTAACCTGGCCGAACTGCAAAGCCCGGATAACATATGTGTTACCGAAAATTTCATTTACTTTCAGGAAGATCCCAATTCCTTCTCCCGTGGACATTCGGCATATATCTACCAGTCCGATCTCAACGGGGCCAATATTTCCAAAGTACTCGAACTGGTGGTTCGGCAGGACCTTTCGCCAAATAACAGTAGCGGGCTAAGTGGAGAATTCGGATCGTTGATCGATGTTTCCGATAAAGTAGGGGTAGACGGGACTTTCCTTCTTGCCGTACAACCGCACTACTGGAAAAATGACAACTTTATGAACCTGGATGGCCATACCAATACGGAGCGTGAAGATAACCAGGCATCACAAATAGTTTTACTCAAAGGATTACCTAGATAAGCCCCTTTTCTTAACCATCAATTATAATTAGAGGGTATCTTCAATATAGAAGATGCCCTCTTATGTATCCGTATGATTACAAAATAAAGCCAAATGCGCAATACCATTTTCTACCTGTGTATCCTCACATTGTTAAGCTTTTCCTGCAAACACGAAAAAGTAGAACAACTACCGGATTGGGACAAAACACAGCAATACTATACAGAAGCCATAAACGACGCCATTCGCTATACCGATTCACTCCGTGATGAAGGTGTGAACGGCAAAAACACCAAGACATTTTTTAAAAAGCTACGGATAGCCTTTAAAAAAGCCGAACCCTATGCAGCTTACCTGAATCCGGAAGTGGGGCATAGGGTAAACGGCCCCGCCCTGCCTGTTTTTTTAGATGACAACCAGAGAGTACTTCCTCCCGTAGGATTACAAAAAATGGAAGAGAGCATCTACGAAGGCGGGGTATCTGACGAGGAGTTTTTGTACGAAACCGACATCACCCGTGGTATGCTGGTCGTGCTGCAAAAGGAAATGGAAAAAAGAGCGTTGAATGCCCAGCGCTTTTTTATAGCGACCCATCAACAATTGTTACGTATAATAAGTTTTTCCACTGCGGGATTTGACACCCCGGTGAGTTACCTGAGCATCGCGGAAATAAAAACCTCCCTCAACACCTTAAGAGAAACATATACCAGGAGTATACGCCATTTCATCATAGAAAAAAACGATACTTTGGACAAACAGTTCATACAACGGCTCGAACAGGCAGAAACTTTTGTCACCCAAAATCCGGACTTCGAAACCTTTGATCGTTTTGGATTTATTCGCGACTACATGAACCCCGTAACCCGGGCATGGGTAGAGATTCGTAAAGAATCCGGTGTCTGGGAACCTTCGGGTAATTACCCGTTTAATTTTGATGCTCCCACTTTTTTTGAGGATAACAGCTTTGACCTCGGGTATTTTACGCCCAATGTCAACAAGAACCCCACAAAAGAACAAATAGCGTTAGGGAAAATGCTGTTTTTCGAACCCGCCTTATCTTCCGGGGGTACTATGGCCTGTGCCACATGTCATATACCCGGAAAAGCGTATGCCGATGGACTGGTATCCAATAAAGATAACCGGGGAAGGCCGTTAAAAAGAAACACACCAACCTTACTGAACGTAGCCTTTCAGAGATCGTTTTTCTGGGATGGTCGCTCCGAAGACCTTCTGGAACAGATATCCTCGGTATTTACAGACCAAAACGAATTTAACACCCATGTACACGAATTCAATACCGATATTTTAAAAGACAGTACCTATGGTGATAAGTTCCGGCAGGCTTTTGGCCATGTCCCTAAAAATAACCGCGATATTATCCGGGCGATTTCCTCTTACATAAGCACCCTCAATAATTTTAACTCCAGGTTCGACAAGAATATCCGGGGAGAGGAGGATAACTTTACAGCGGCAGAGAAAGAGGGGTTCAACCTGTTTATGGGAAAAGCCCTGTGTGCCACTTGTCATTTTATTCCTTTAATCGGCGGAACAGTGCCACCTTTCTATAAAGAAACAGAAAAAGAAGTCATCGGCGTACCGGAGACCGCCGACAATAAAATGCTGGATGGCGATGAAGGATTTTACTGGAAATATGAAGAAGCACTGCATCGGGGCATGTTTAAAACACCTTCCATACGAAACGTAGCCGAAACAGCGCCCTATATGCATAACGGGGTCTACGAGACTCTGGAAGAGGTAATGGACTTCTATAATCAGGGAGGAGGAGGCGGACTCGGTTTTGACCTTCCCCACCAGACCCTGCCCTTTGATAATCTCGACCTCACCCCGGACGAACAAAACGCTATTGTCGCTTTTATGAAAACCCTGTCCGGAGAAAAGGTAGTAGACGATTATTAGCCCGGGGCTTCGATACAACGGCCTGAAGGCCGTCGCTCAGCCACCTCTGTTTTGGTTTTTTTAGTATGGCAAAAGCAAACTTTAATGGTGCAAAGGTGGCTGAGCGATCCGGTGGCTTCGATACACCCTTCGCTGCGCTTGGGCACTCAGCCACCTCCGCTATGAGTGCCTAACCTGGAACCTGGAACCTGGAACTGACTAAGCCTAACATAGGTTGCCTTTTTTCTTAAACTTAATGTATAATGAAAAAAGGACAAGAACACAGAGTGTTTGATTTAGGCCTCAAATTGCAATTAGTCAAGCAGATTGAAAAGGGAGAACTCCGGGTTCGTGATGTTAGCCAGCTTTATCAGGTAAGTACCACGGCGGTATATAAATGGTTACGTAAATATTCCGATCTTTACGTGAGTAATACACGAATGATAGTGGAAAGTAAAAGTTTATCAAAGAAGCAAAAAGAGCAGGCAGAGCGCATTAAGGAGCTGGAACGGGCTTTGGGTCAAAAGCA